>SLDA01000544.1 GCA_007125545.1 Thermoflexales bacterium
CGGAAAGCCATCAGGGCCGCGAAGCGCTGATGGCAAGCGCGTTCATCGACGCCACGGGCTATGGCGATCTCTGCGCGCGTGCCGGCGCGCCCTACACCGAGCCCAATGACTATCCGGTCGTGAATAGCATCGGCCTTGGCAACGTCAGCCTGGAAGGCTATTACGATTTCATCATCCGGCACGACGCCCTCTCGCAATATGCGCGCGGCCAGCGCAGCGGCGCAGAGGACCAAATCGTGCGTCTCGACGGCAGAGGCGTCACCATGCCCGAGGGGTTTGCCGATGGCGCGCGAGAGATCGGGATGTCGTTCGTCACCACGACAGTTCACGACAACTACTTTATGTTTATCAAGATCAACTACAAGATGAACGTCAGCCCCACCGATCGCGACGCGGCTGCCGCCGCCGAAGTCGAACTGCGTCGGCGCCAGGCCCGCGCCGTCGAGCTCTTCCGCGCGTACGTGCCCGGCTGCGAGAAGGCCTTCATCGCCCGCACCAGCCCCTCGCTCACGATCCGCCGCGGGCGGCTCATCACCTGCGACTACGACATCACGCTCGACGACGTGCTTGAAGCCCGCCACTTTGAGGACGACACCTTCGTCTACGGTTTCCACGACTCCGCGCCGCGTCTGCAGATCAGGGACGGCAGGACTTACGGCTTCCCCTACCGTGCGATGCGTGTCCAGGGGCTGGACAATTTGCTGGCCACCGGCATGATGATCACCTCCGACCACGAGGCACATATGTCGACACGCAACACGGTGGCATGTATGGGCCAGGGCCAGGCAGCCGGCACCGCCGCGGCGCTGTGTGCGCAACGTGATGAAGGCACCCGCGACCTGCCCTACACGCTACTTCGCGAGACGTTGGAGCAAGCCGGGGTTTATTTTGAGGAGTAGAGACAAAATGGCTACTGAAATCCAGATCGACCACACCGAGTTTCTGATCAACGACGTGCCCACCTATGCGGGCATCGAGGACCGCGGGCGTCCTATCGAGGGCTTGCTCTTCAACAGTCGGATGGTCCAGGCGATCTTCGACGACGACAATCCCGAGACCGCGCACCACTGGCGCTACCCCGACACCGGAGTCTGGGACCCCGACCGCAACACCGACGAGTTCTGCACACAACTTCCCGAATACCGCCGCCACGGCCTGCTCGGCGTGACCGTTGGGCTGCAGGGCGGCGGATCCATCTACCGGCCCGAGGTCTACGACGTCTATCGCAACTCAGCCTTCGCCGCCGACGGCGCTCGGCAGCCTGCCTACTTCGAGCGGCTTCGCCGTGTGCTCGACGCCGCAGATCAGGCCGGCATGGTGGTCATCGTCAACTACTTTTACTGGCGCCAGGTGGCCCATATGCAGGGTGAAGCCGCCCTGATTCGTGCCGGCCGGGAAGCCACGGAATGGCTACTCGAGACAGGCTATCGCAACATTCTCGTCGATGTCTACAATGAGTTCAAGGCTGGAGATGGACTGACCGAGTCGGGTCGCATCCACGAGCTCATCGACCTCGTACAACAGACCACACTCGATGGACGCCGGCTCCTCACCAGCTCCAGCATTATGCCGGGGAAGCAGGTCGCCTGGGATCGCTGGGCCGACCTCGTTGACTTCTTCCTCCCACACGGCAACGACTCGTGGAGCGCGAAACTGCGCCGTGAGCTGCGCGAGATGAAGGATTCCGATGCTTACCGCGCCAAGCCGCGCCCGATTATGGTCAACGAGGACTCGATGTACGTGACCAATCTGGAGGCCGCAATCGACGAGTACGCCTCGTGGGGTCTCTACATCCAGGGCTTCGGATGCGGTGGCTGGGATCACGGGCGCTATGAGTGGACCCGCCATCCACGCGAGACCGTCTACGAGCATCTGAGCGGCTTCCAGACCGTGCCGGTCAACTGGTCGATTAACACCGGTCACAAGCGCGATTTCTTCAATCGCCTTGCCGAGTTAACCGGCAGCGAGGTATAAGAACCGGAGCCTTACCCTCCTTAGCGCGCCTGGTCGGACCTGCCGACCGCGTCTCCCCGCAGGGCGCTGCCGACCACCGTGGCGGCGGCGCCCTCGCCCTTGATCGATCCCAGCTTGATGCCCGTCGTGAAGGTCTGCTGCAGGAAAATATGTCATTTGTTCTGGGTTGACCCCCGGAGAGCAACCGGTATACTAATAACCAGACGAGTTTCTGATTTAAAGCGCGGGAAGCCTGTAAGGAGGGGTATATGACGGACTCGATCAGCCCCAAGCAGTTTCGCGACGCCGAAGGTGTCGAGGATTGGCGCGTGCTGGGCGACGGGGCGTGCGCGTTCTTCAGAACCGGATCGTTCGCCGAAAGCGCCCGGCTCGTCCAGGCCATCAGCCGGTTGCCGAACGTCGAAGACGATCCACCGGATGTCGACATCCGGCACGACGGCGTGACGGTACGTCTGATCACCTACACCGACGATTACTACGGGATGAGCCGGCGCGACGTCGAAGTGGCCCGGCAGATCTCGGCAGCGGCCCGAGATCTGGGCCTATCCGCCGACCCTGCGGCGGTTCAGAGTCTGACCCTCATTCCTGGCGCAACCCATAGGGCCGAGGTGATGCCGTTCTGGCGCGCCCTCCTCGGGTACGAGCCGCGCCGCGACAACCCCGACGAGGACCTTGTCGATCCCCACAGCCGGCTGCCGGGGTTCTGGTTCGAGGAAATGGACGAACCGCGCCCGGACGGCGGAGGCGCCATCCATATGGCGGTCTGGGTGCCGTACGAGCAGGCGAAGCCGCGCATCGAGGCGGTGCTCGCCGCCGGTGGCCGGATGGTGCGGGACAAATTCGCGCCGGCATGGTGGACGCTGGCCGACGCGGCGGGCAACGAGGCCGACATCGCCACCACGATGAGCCACGAGTAAGTGTTACCTTAGAAAGGAGAGATCGTATGGGATCGACCCAACAGAAGATCGTGCCACACCTGTGGTACGATCGAGAAGCGCGAGAGGCGGCCGAGTTCTATGTCTCGGCCTTCCCTGACGCGAAGATGATCAGCGGGACTGTACTCCAGGACACCCCGTCGGGTGATACCGATGTCGTGTCGTTTGAGCTGTGCGGGCAGACGTTTATGGCTATCTCGGCCGGGCCGCTGTTCAAGCCCAACCCCTCCATATCATTCATGGTGAACTTCGACCCATCGCGACGTCCGGACGCGCGGGAAGCCCTGGATAGCCTGTGGGAGAAACTATCAGCAGGGGGCAAGGTCCTGATGCCGCTCGACAGCTATCCGTTCAGTGAACACTACGGATGGATAGAGGATAAGTACGGCGTGTCATGGCAGCTTATCCTCACGGATCCGGGTGGCGAACCACGCCCGGATCTCATCCCCTCGCTGCTGTTTGTGGGCGATGTCTATGGCAAGGCAGAAGAGGCGACCGACTTCTATCTATCCGTCTTCCAAAACTCGCGCCGCGGCCTGATCGCACGATACCCCGAAGGTATGCCTGCGGATCAGGAAGGGAAGATCATGTTCACCGACTTTGTGCTGGAAGGCGAGTGGTTTACGGCGAGTGAGAGTGCGGAGGAGCACGCTTTCGGTTTCAACGAAGCCATCTCCCTCATGGTGTACTGCGACACGCAAGAGGAGATTGACCACTACTGGAACGCTCTCTCCGCCGTTCCCGAGGCCGAGCAGTGCGGCTGGCTGAAGGATCGCTATGGCGTCTCGTGGCAGATCGTGCCGAGAGCGATGGACGAGATGATGAGCCGGGGTTCGCCGGAGCAGATGACACGCATTACAGAGGCGTTTCTGAAGATGAAGAAGTTTGACCTCGCAGCACTGCAGAGGGCATACGAGGGGGAATGAGCGGAAAGCTACCGTAGAGCACCGATGCAGACCGGCGTGGTGCTGCCACGCCGGTCCGCCCCCGAACACTCCCCGGACGCGCGCTCACATTTGCCGGGGACGCTCATCATACCGATCGACTCGACGTGCCGCAGGCGGACGGCGCACCAACGACGCCTGGACAATGATACCGATCGCCACCAGGACAATGAACACAATCGTCTCCACCGTTGGCTGTAACGCTATCGCCTGAACGATTGCCGTCGCCCCGGCAAGACTGGAGAGTATGATCAGCGCCCAGTCCAGCAACGCAGCCACCAGAATGGCACCGATGACGCCCCCGACTGCCGCCAGAATCCACCCCAGCAAGGGGCCCGGCTGTAACTGCAAATTCGCCAGGAGCACCCAGACGAGATAGGTGCCCGCGAAAAAACCACCGATGGCTGCCGCCAGCGTTGGAATCACCACCGCAATCAGCGCTCCAAGCAGGCCGACCCCCAGGGCGACCACGAGTACAAGCCAGGGAGGCTCGGGCCCCAACAAGTCCGCCGCGATCTGCGCCGCGACGATGAAGCCCACCAGCCCCACGAACAACCAGAAGAGTCGTCGCCCCATCAGCAACAGCAAAAAACCGAACAAAATCTGCAATATCGTGACCACATTCAGTTCCATCACACTCTCCCTTCCCCTCTGAAGACATCCCTCATATCAATGATAGGACGCGCTATCTCAGGCTAGAGGTGGCATCGGTTGGGACAAGGACGGACCGGTATAGCAGAGTTGGGACTGCGTAGGACGCAGCCCCCTGGGAGTTTTCCCAGGGGGCTGCCCGATGCTATCGACCCTCAAGCCGGCCTAGACCTCTTCGGCGCGACCGCTCTGCTGCGAGGCATAGAGCGCATCGATCACGCGCATGTTTTCTACCAGTGACTGATCCACATACTTCGGTGCGTGCTCCCCGCGCACAGCCTCGCTCAGATCTTGCACCTCGCTGGTGTACCCGTTGGTCTGCTCAGGTGCAAACTCTTGAAGATCCTCGCCCTCTACCCTCAACAGCATCGCAGCCTTCCCCTCCGGGGCGCCCCACCCGTAGGGACCGGTCAACGAACCGCGCTCCCCCAGGACGCTGAAGGGTCCACCCCACGGTGCGTTGAACCCCCACTGGATGGTGCCGAGAAGGCCACCGCCGTAGTCGAGCACCGCGGAGCCGGACATATCCACGTCAAAGCGTTCCGACCAGTCCATCGTAGCCTGCACGCTCTGTGGGATGCGCCCCGCCAGCAGACGCTGTGCATCGATGGCGTAACAGCCCATATCGTAGAGCGCGCCACCGCCGATCCCGGCCCGCAAGCGTACGTTGTCCGGATCGTGCGTCTCCATATAGAAGGTGGAGATGGTGTGTATAAAGCGCAGATCACCGATCTGACCCGAGCGGGTAATCTCCACCGCCTGCTGCTGTATCGGATTGAACCGCGAGGCGTATGCCTCCAGGCAGTACATGCCCGTCTCATCGCGCACCGCCTCGATCTGGCGTGCCTCGTCCGCATTCAGGGTAATCGGCTTCTCGCAGAGCACATGTTTTCCCGCCCGCATCGACTTGATGCACCATTCTGCGTGGAAGCCATTGGGCAGCGGGATGTAGACGGCTTCGATCTCCGGATCTTCCAGCATCTCCTCGTACGACCCGTAGGCTTTGGGCATGCCGAAGCTCTCTGCCACATCCTGTGCTTTCTGCAGCGTCCGGCTTGCAATCCCAACCAATGCTGTCAACCGCGCGTTTTCCATCGCGGGCATCACGCGCTGCGTCGCAATCCGCGCGGTCCCCATAATCCCCCACCGTACCGGTTCCGTCATCGTCCTACTCCTTTCACGATAGCCAGCTTACACATCATTATAGGCCACTGCCGCCGGGCTTGAAAGTCACGGGTCGTACAGCTCAACGACGCCGGGCAACCTCTTGCGCGTTGCGAAGGTAGGGGGTATAGTTGGCTACGGTGAGCTCATCGAAGGAGACAGAGCGTATGCAGTCGTTTAACCTGCTGACCCTGCTTTGGCAAGTTGTCAATCTGCTGCTCCTGATAACTTGGCCGGCACTGATCTTGGTAGCTCTGTTCGCGCTTCGGGGGCGCCGCCTGGAGCCGCTCGTGCAAGTGCTGTGGGCGATTGTTGTGATCGTTATTCCTATCTTAGGTCCATTAGCTTTCTTTATCGTTGCACCGGGAA
>SLDA01000282.1 GCA_007125545.1 Thermoflexales bacterium
ATATCGAGGATGCCCACAAGACGGTCGAAGTGCTGATGACCGAAGGCTTGATCGCCGAGCCGCCGCAGGAGATGCTTGCGGAGGCGCTGGAGTGGGCGATGGAGCAGGTGGCGTAGGGGAGAGAGGATGCGTGAGGCGTGAGGCGTGATGGGGGGAGAGCCGCTGGGATGCGGAAGCGCTGACGCTTCTGCCGCTGGAAGCGCGAGATATCTACGTGGGCCCGGACTACGAGTGCCAAGTCCTCCTCCCCGCGAACAGCGTGGCCCACGTGACGCTGGAGGACGAAGTCACGAGCACGAGATCGTCGCAACCGTGATGCGGAGTGCAAAGGTACCTATGCAGGACTTGATCATTCTCGGCGCGGGACCGCATGCGATGGAGATGGCGGAGATGGCGGCGCAGATCGCGGGGCGCTGGAACGTGCTTGGTTTCCTCGTGCCCGAGACGCAGTTGGAGCTGGTCGGACAGCGCGTGAGCGGCGGTCTGCCGGTCCTGGACACCTACGCGGGTCTCGGCGACTATCCAGGTGCCGCCTTCGCGCTGGAGTATAACTGCGGCGCGCCGGAGATTGGCAGCGACCCCCTACCCCGCAAGCGAGTGATCAACCTCGTCGCGCCGGGCGCATTTGTCGCCGGCACGAGCCGGATGGGCGCCGGGTGTGTGATCTATCCCGGCTGTTTCGTGGGTCACAACGCCGTGCTCGGCGACCGGGTGTTCGCGCTCGCGGGCGCGGTTATCAACCACGACACTGTGCTAGAGGACGATGTCACGGTGTGCAGCAACGCGACCCTGGCGGGCTTCGTACACGTGGAGGCGGGCTGCTACCTGGGCCAGGCAAGCACGATCAGGCAGGGCCTGCGCATCGGCACCGGCAGCCTGATCGGCATGGGCGCCGTCGTCGTCGGTGACGTCCCGGCGAATAGCGTGATGGTGGGGAATCCCGCGCGGCGGCTGAGGGATAGGGCGTAGGAGCTGTGGACCGGTGGCTCTCTCACCGCACCTCGAGCCAGCTTTCGGGTAGCAGCGACACCACGCCGGTTTGAGCGGTGCGGGTGACGCCGGGCACCTCGCCCAGCGTGTCGCGGGAGAAGTTGGCCACGATGTGTGTGCCGTCGGCAAAGGCGGACTCCTGCACGTAGCCGTCCTCCGATAGGATCTTGAAATGGACCAGCTCCTGCTTGCCGATCCGCCTGTGGAGCCGGGCAACGGGAAGCGCCGCCCGCAGTGCGAGCTGTACCTCCGGGTCGTCAAAGCGAAACTTATAGAGGAAGGTCTCCTTCCCTCGTCCGGTGTAGGCGTATTGCGCGCCGAAGGGGAAGACGTCGGGCGGGCAGCCCATAAGGGCGTCGAGCGCCGCCTGGAGTCGCGGACGCCCGCCACCATATTCAAACTGCGCCGGGCCCCGGGTACGCCCGTGCCAGGGGTTGTTATAGTTGTGCACCTCCCACCAGCTGTGCAGCATACTGTCGTGATAGACGAGCATCGTGAGCGGGACGGGCCAAAAGGGCCAGGGGCCGTAGTTGGGCCATGCCTTGACCGAACCGATATCCATCTCCAGCGAGTAGGCATCGTTGAAGTTCTCGGAGCTGACGGCAAGGCCGCGCGCGCGGTCGACCTCGAACACCTTACGCAGCCACGTGCGCTCCTCTGTGCGCGAGAGCGGGCGACATGGGTGCGTCGTGTGATTGCGAGCGTAGCACTCCAGCGGTGGCACACAGGCGAGCACGTCAAAGTGGTTCCAGGTGACGTCGGCCAGCTCCTCACCGAGCGCCCGCCGCTCGTAGGCCTCGATCAGGCTGTAACAGACGTGGTACCACTGCTGGGTGTCGATCGCCCAGTGCTTCATCACGTCGCCCGCGGCATTGCGACGGAAGCTCGCCTGTGTCGCGGGTTGGCCATCGTCGAGCGCCTCGTTGAGCCAGCTCCACGGCGCGACATCGTAGCCCAGCTCTTTGATCGCCGCCACCGCCTCAGGTGTGAGGGACACCGGGGGCTCGCCGCCCATCCGGATATCGGCATCGTAGACGCTGAACCGGACCGGGTAGATCAGAGCGCGTTCGAAGCCATAGGCCTTGAGCTGCCGGGAGCCTTCGACATAGTCAACGTCGTCGCGGCAGTAGCCGATGAAGGCCATCAGCGCGCCGAAGAGGCGGTTCAGGCCGGGACGGTGGGACAGCTTTTCCTCCCACGTGACGAACCGACCGCGCTCCTGCACCCGGCGGCGGTAGCGCTTGGCGACGGCCACAATGTCGGCATCGACCGGATACAGGCGCGCAACGCGCGGATATGCCATCGATCCCAGAGAGTCGATCTGGACATTCGCGGCCCAGACGCGGCCACATGCCGCCTTGCCGAACCACCAGCGCTGGTCGTCGGCGGTCTCAGAAGTGAGGAGCAGAGCCCCGTGCTCACCCAGGTAACCGATGAAAGGCATAGAGAAGCCCGTATGCGAGCCCTCGGCTCGAACGGCATCAAAGGGTTCCCCGCGCCCGTCCCAGAGCATGCCCTGCATAATCGGCAGCAGTAGCTTGAGCGGCTCCCCCGCGGGCACAAAAGAGCCGGGCAGAACGGCCCAATGGAGATCGTCGACCGGAGACACGGGCAGCGTCACCTCGACATAGTCGTCGTGTAAGGCGTAGAGAAGAACGAGTTCGCCCTCTCCGACGCCCAGGGTCACCGCAAGCGTAGCCCCGTCCACGACACGCGCCGCCAGCGGAACCATAGGCTGCCGGGTGCTCAGATCGGAGGAGGTCCCATAGACAAGCGTCGTCGCATCCAGCTCCCAACGCACACTCCGTTGCCGGTCGAGCAACGCCAGGCCCTGCCCATTCTCACTGCAAACGAGCGCGATGGTTTCGTTCTTCAGATGGAGCATCGTCTGCTTGCCTCCGATCCGGGATACTTGGGAATGATAAGGGTTTGGGCGGGCGCTTTCTGTGGCGCCTGCAGAAGGATCAGCGCCAGACTAACTCGGCGAGTACGGGACGGTGGTTGGATTCACCATGCAAAGCGCTGACGCGAGACCAACTGGCTCGAAAGGTGTCGTCATAGAGAATCATATCGATGCGGATGAGGCGCGGCAGGAGGGGTATGCCTCGATAGCCTGCGTCATCGGCGGGAAACGTATGTCCGAAGCCCCAGCCCGCATCGCGATGCGCGTCCCGCAGCGCTCTGCGGAGCATGCGATAGGCGTCGTTCTGATCCGTGGCATTGAGGTCGCCCAGCAGGATGACGGGTTCCTGGCGGGTCCGGATATCGGCCAGCAGCGCTTCCACGCAGGCCGCGCGGAGCTCAAAGCTCACTCGGCTGCCCTCCGCGATCGGCACGCCATAGTCCAGAAAGCGCAAGAGATTGGTGCTGTGCAGATGGACGTTGTACACAATGACACTGCCCTCAGGAGTAAGGGCGCGGACAACCTGGACGTCGCAGCGAGCTATACCGGTCAGCTCCGGAGTCTGGATCGCCTCCAGCGAGGTGCGACTGAACACCCCCAATCCACGGTGGGGAGGATAATAGATCAGCTCACGGTAGGGATACTCCGTTCCCACCTCGGACAGCAGCACCTCCGTCATCCGGGGTGTCAATTCCTGGAAAGCCACGATATCGGGATACCCCGCTTCGGCAATCACCTGCGCGGTCTCCGCCGACCGGCTTCCGCCCCAGATATTGAAGGTCATGACTGTGAGCGCCGGTCCCTCCTCCTGCCCTAGCGCGAGGTTTGGCACGAAGAGCCGCCCGTAAAGGACAACAAAGAGCGCGACCGGAATGAGAACGGCACTACGCAGCGACCACCGCCGTATAACTAGGGCGAGGGGCAGCAGGAGCAACAGGGGCAGGAAGAAGTAGGGGGTGAAACTGCTCGCGAGCGCCGACCACCAGATGCGGTCGCCCCACCCCAGGCGCAAGCCGAACCAGGCGAGCAGGGATGCGGTGTACAGCCACGCGAGAGCCGGCACCACCGCACACCCCCTCCTCCTAGCCTGCCGTGTTGTATGGAGCTCTCGGTTCAAAGCCATCCTTTGCTCGATAGAAGATCCGAACGGAGGAGGTGTCCGCCACCTCCTCCGTCGTTCTCGATCCTATTGCGTAGTGCGGATTCCGCGCGCCGCGATCCAGTAGGGGCCGGCGCACACGTCTGGAATCTCCTCGGCAAGCCGGGCACCAATGGAGGGCGACTGACCGCCGCCCATCTCTACCGTATCGCCGACACGGGCGACTACCTCACCCGACCCATCGCGCACCTCCGGGACGCCGTCGGCGTCTACCGTGAGTGTATGGTCGTAGGGCCAGATGACAAGCAGAGCGGCGTCCTCACCTCCGCGCACCCGCAAGCAGCCGTCTTCCTCAATCAGTTGACCCATCATCAGCGCCATCATCTCGGCAAACAGGCCCTCCGGGGGATCCTGGCGCGGGAAGTAGAGGCCCGGAACCGGATCCAGCGGCGGGGCCTCGGCATAGGGACCGGCAGGCTCGATGCAGACGGCATCGGGCAAGCGCCGCCCCGCCTCCTCAAGCTGCGCCCCAAACGCCTCGGGGTTGGCAACGTAGAGGCTGACGCAGTTCTCGATTATATCCATCCCCGTGGAAGCGCCACTGCCGATCTCCTGCAGCAGCTCGATCGTCGCTGTCTGCGCAGCGTCGAGTTCGGCCAGCGTGCGCGCCACCTCCCGTGCCTCGGCGACGTCTTCCAGAGGTGAGTCCTTGACGTAACGCTCGAGCGTGCGGGCCCCGTCGCGAGTGAAGGCGACCACGATCCTGTAGGTGGGCTCGTGCTCTATCCAGAGCCCGCCAAATGTGTCTGCTTCCTCGGCGGCGAGCCGCTCTTGCAGATTGCCGAGATCATCCTGCGCCGTGAGTCGGCGCACGGCCTCCTCCTCTGAAATGCCCTGGGCATCGGCGTAGGCCCTGGCATCGTGGCGCGATGCCTCATCCACAGATGGTTGAGCTGCCGTCCTTCCCACACACCCGGAGACCGTAAGCAACAGAGTTCCAAGTGCCACTATCGTGAGCCAATGGAGCTTCATGAATCGTTCACCTCCAACGTGAATTGGGGTCGCGCACCCACCTCAGCGACGCGCCGGCATGCGTGACCCCTCCAACCCTATAGACGTCGGAACTTGCTCCCGCGTTCCACGGGCCCATGTGCGCTCTGGCGCCCACGCAGGCTCATCATAACACAACGGCGAAGGTCAACCAACAGCAGCGGGATGCTGCCTGCTGACGAGACCGGGGGTGTGCGGAAGTTTTCCGCAACCGCGTGTCCGTGCTGTTGATGGTATTGGTGCAGTGCGCAGATGCCTGGTCGAGTCCGGCCTCGCAAGCAAGGCTGCTTGCGCTACATCAGGCGGACGCATCATGTAGTGCAGCCAGGGCTGGGGGTAGAGCGTGGGAGTTCGTGGCGAGACGGTCGTGCCTGAAAATGGGTTTGTTTCGTAATGGGCGTTCGTGGAGGGACGGCGGCGGCGGCGCCCGCAGACGGGCGGACGCAGACGGGCGGACGAAAATGGGTTTGTTTCGTAATGGGGGCTCAGATCTGCCCGCGCGGGGACTACGGGCGGAGAAGCGGGGGCTTGTCTCCGCGACTTGTAGTGGAGAGCAGCTGCGGATGCGGGACGGGTCGTCACGGGTCGGTCCTCCTGGTGGGCACTGTTGATTCTATTATAAACAGGTGTGGGGGCGACTTCAACAGGGCAGGTGGGGCAGTCTGTGTTGGGAAGGAGCTCACTATGTAGGGCGTACTTGCAGTTCGCCCCCGGCCCGAAGGGCCGGCGTATGCGTCGGAACGTCAGCCACATGTCGTGATGGCGCGCGTAGCCTGGCCGGCGTAGACGCTACGGAGCGGCGGCTGCGCCGCCGGGCGAACTTGCAGTTCGCCCTACGTACAAGACCGGGGGTGCGCGTCAGATTGCCGCAACCGCTTGTGTTCGGGCCGGTGTCTGCCCCAGCAGACTTGGGGCCCGTGGCCGGCTGCTCGACGGTCTCTGAACGTCTCTGGTCGCACGGCACTGCAGACGGTCAGAGACCGCGGAG
>SLDA01000309.1 GCA_007125545.1 Thermoflexales bacterium
CACGAGATGTTTACGTCCAGGGAAACGGCGCAGCTGCTGGAGGCGGCAGAAGCCGAAGTAACAGACCTCGAGTATGATAGTGACGATGCAAGCCAGGCGCGCGTGACACGCCGGCTCTTCGATCAACAGACGAAAATCCCCACCGAATTGGTGGCGCGAGAGAGTCACGCGACGTCGCAGGGTTTCGTCGCCTGGCGCAAAGCCCGTGAGACGGACGATTTCGCGCTTTTCGAACCCCACCTGGAGGAGATTGTCGCGATTCAGATTGAGAAAGCGGAGCACCTCGGGTACGAGGATCACCCTTATGACGCCCTGCTCGATCCGTTCGAGCCTGGTATGACCACGGCACAGATCACCGCCCTGTTCGACGAGTTGAAGGCCGGGCTGCTGCCACTGGTTCAGGAGATCGCGAGCAAGCCCGAGGTGGACGACAGCTTTATCACTGAGCAAACGTACGAGCAACAAAGGCAGTGGGATTTCACTATGCTGCTGTTGCGCGACTTGGGTTACGACTTCACGCGCGGACGGCAGGACAAGGCGCCCCACCCGTTCACCGTCAACTTCGGCAACTCGGACGTGCGCGTGACGACGCGGCTCTCTGATAACCATCCCCAAACTGCCATTTTCGGCAGCGTTCACGAATGTGGGCACGCCCTTTATGAGCTGGGTAGCCCTGATAAGTTCGAACGCACCTTGCTCGCGGGAGGTGCGACCCTGGGCTTACATGAGTCTCAGTCGCGGCTGTGGGAGAATCAAGTCGCGCGCAGCCTGCCCTTCTGGCGCTATTACTATCCCATCCTGCGCGCTTTCTTCCCCGATCAATTAGGGCAGATCGCCTTGGAAGACTTCCATCGAGTCATCAACAAGGTCAAGCCGAGCCTGATCCGGGTCGAAGCCGACGAGGTCACCTACAATCTCCATATTCTGATTCGCTTTGAGCTCGAGCAAGCGTTAATGACGGGCGACCTAAAAGTCGCGGATGTGCCGGATGCATGGAACGCAAAGTATAAGGACTACCTTGGCATCACGCCACCCAGCAACGCTCTCGGATGCCTGCAAGATATCCACTGGTCGCACGGTACAATCGGATACTTTCCAACCTACACGCTGGGCAACCTTATGTCGGCCCAAATCTACGCACAGGCACAAGCGGAGCTACCCGAGCTTGAAGCTCAGTATAGCCAGGGTGAGTTTACACCGTTGCTCGAATGGCTTCGCGAGCGGATCCACACTTATGGTGCCAAGTTCACGGCACCAGAACTGATGCAGCGCGAGTTTGGGCAAGAGATGACCGCGCAACCCCTCCTTGCTTATCTGCGCGACAAATACACGACACTGTACGCACTCTAGGACTCGTTCCGAGAGAGGAGCCTCACTAATTGACCGCAAGGAGAAGCTTGCTCTGGAGACCCTGGGGTTCTGAGTCGCGCGTGGTGACGCTACAAAGAACCTGCCGTGTGAGCCATGGAAGCCAGGCGTCTCCGCATTAGCAGCTGACTACGGCCCTACGGGCGCTACAGGCTCGACTCCAGACGACACGTCCTCCCAGATCACAAAGTCTGGGAGGACTATCTTGCTCAAACAGTGCAATCCATACTTGCCGGCGAATACGAGGAGGATAGACTAATGACACATAGCGGAGAAAGCAACGTGAAACTAAACACGATACACGCCGTGGAAGAAGCAGAGCGCATCTACGACCAGTTGGTCGCATGGCGACGTGACTTTCACCAGCACCCCGAGATGGGTTTGGAAACGTACCGGACCGCAGGGCTTGTCGCCAGCACACTGCGCGAGCTTGGATACACCGTACAAGAGGGCGTGGCCCAGAGCGGTGTCGTGGGGCTCCTCGAGAATGGCGAAGGGCCGGTGATTATGAACCGGGTGGATATGGATGCGCTGCCAATCCAGGAAGAGAACCCCGCTGATTACGCATCCGAGGTTCCGGAGTGCATGCACGCATGCGGGCACGACGCTCACACGGCCATCGGTCTCGGAGTCGCGAAGATTATGGCAGAGGGCCGGGAGAATTGGAGTGGCACGCTGAAGCTGATCTTCCAGCCGGGCGAAGAGGGAGAGAATGGCGCAGAGATTATGGTCCAAGAAGGCGTACTCGAGAATCCTCGCCCGCTCGTCATCCTGGCCACGCACATCTGGAACCATATGCCCTTCGGCAAGGTTGCAGCTGCTCCAGGTCCGGTGATGGCTGCCGCCGAAGCCTTCCGGGTTGTCTTCCACGGCAAGGGGGGGCATGGCGCGCTGCCGGAAAAATCTATTGACCCGGTTGTGACCGCGGCGATGGCTATTATGAACCTCCAGACCATCATTAGCCGCAACATCAGTGCCCTGGAGACTGCCGTTATTAGCATCGGCGCATTACACGCCGGGGATGCTTTTAACGTCATTCCCGAGACGGCAGAGCTCCGCGGGACCATTCGAACCTACGACACGGGAGTTCGGGAGCGGGTTCTCAAGCGGATGGTCACCGTGATCGAGGGCACGGCCGAGATGATGGGCGCGACAGCCGAGCTGGAACTCATGCCCCTCACGCCGGCTCTGGTCAATGACCGGTCTGTGACCAGCCTCGTCCAGGAAGTTGTCGTCGATCTGCTGGGAGAGGATGCGCTGGAGATCGGCGAGCGCACAATGGGCAGCGAGGACGCAGCCTTCTTTCTTCAGGAAGTGCCCGGCTGCTACTTCTTTGTCGCATCGGGACCCGAGGATTATCAGGATCGTCCACATCATAGCTCGAGGTTTGACATCGAAGAGCGCGCGTTAGTCAACGGCGTCGCTGTCGTGGTGGAGTCACTCCTCCGGCTGATGCCCTACAGAGGAGACTAGACGCGTATGCCACAGCAGGGGCCGCTGCAATGGTTGGATGGCGAGGGGTGGTTGATACTCGCGGGCGGCGGGGATTGGCGCCGCAGCGAAACTGACCCGATCGATGCACAGATCCTTACTCTGGCGAATCTGGACCGGCCTATGGTGATCTTGCTCGCCGAGGGAAGTCGCGCGGATGCCGACGACCTTCTGGAGCACTTCACGCTACTGGGTGGACCAGGCGGGGAGGCTTTCAGCCTCGCCAATATGACACGGGACCAGCTAGAGACGGAGAGCTTCATCACCCTGATACAGGAAGCAGGGATTCTCTACCTGGGTGGCGAGAACCCGCTGCCTCTCGTCAACAATCTATACAACACACCCGCCCTCCGCTACATTGTCGAGGGCTATAGCACGCTTCAAGGGCTCACGCTTGTAGGCATGGGAGCAGGAGCAGCTGCACTGAGCCGGTGGGTATTCACGCCGCATCCTCCTCACCAGCAAGCCATGGGATTTGGCTTCCTGATGAATGCGGTCGTGGTTCCGCACTTCACCACGACCGAAGCCTCACCCATCTTACGCGCGTTGCCCCAGATCGGGAATAACTTGCTGGGATTGGGCATTCCCGACGGGACGGCACTCGCCCTTGGCCCGGAGGGCCAGGTGGTAACGTGGGGCGGGGGTCAGATTACTGCGGTTGTCGCCGCTCCGGAGGATCCGGACGTCTAGTATCAACTGTGATATGATGACCAAGTTTGAGAGGCTTGCCTCCAGGAGACCTTGTGTCCAGGAAACTATGTATGACGACTTGCGATGAGACGGTTGTCGTCCGTGTTGGCGGAGAGGGTGGGGAAGGCACCATCACTCTCGGTGACCTCTTCACGCGCATAGCAGCGAGCTCGGGTCTGGAGATCTACAGCTTCCGCACCTATCCGGCCGAGATCAAAGGGGGTCAGGTTATGTTCCAAACGCGGCTGGGCCTCGACCACGTTATAACCGAGGGCGACGAAGCCAACGTCCTTGTAGCGATGAATCCTCAGGCCTGGATCGAAGAGCACGAGGACCTCTGCCCCAATGCGGTCCTGATCCTCGACAGTGCTTTTGCCATCGCAGAAGGGTCCCACCGCCGCTACCCAATCCCTGCGACGCAGATTGGTCATGAGCTCGATTGGCCACTTGGCAAGAACTTTGTCTTCCTCGGTACTCTGATCTGGTTCTTCCGGCTCGATATCGCTTTAGCCGAGAGAATCGTTCGTCGGCGCATGCAGCATCACGCAGAGTCGGTCGAGAAGAATATTGCGTCTATGAAGCGCGGCTATCAGTACGCCCGAGAGACCCACGCGGACCCATTCCCCTTCACCATACCCTTACCTGAAGCAACGGAAGAGGGAGACGAGCCCCCAGGCACGGCTGCCGGATATTATGACAGCGACACCCTCTCCGCAGGTATGGAACTGCCTGGAGACAGAATCCTACTCTCGGGTGCAGACGCGATGGCCTTGGGTGCGCTGGCAGCGGGATGCAAATTCTACGCCGGTTACCCCATTACGCCGGCAACGCCTGTCATGGAATCGATGGCACGCTATTTGCCCGCTTTCAACGGTACGATGGTCCAAGTTGAGGACGAGATCGCAGCGATCAATATGGCGATCGGGGCCTCTTTTGCCGGGCAGATGGCGATGACGGCAACCTCCGGCCCCGGGTTATCGTTGATGATTGAGGGACTTGGATTTGCCAGCATGGCCGAGATTCCCCTGGTATTGATCAATGTCCAGCGCGCGGGCCCCTCGACGGGTCTGCCCACAAAAACGTCTCAGGGCGACTTATTCCTGGCACTTTATGGCGGGCATGGGGATGCCCCACGTTTCGTGCTTGCGCCCGACTCGGTCAAGGACTGCTATTTCTCCATGATCTACGCCTTCAGTCTTGCTGAATACTACCAGATGCCGGTCATCGTGCTCTCCGATCAAGCGATGGCTTCGCGGCAGGAGACAACGCCCCTTCCCGGCGCACCGTGGAATGGACCGCTGGTGCGGCTGCAGCCGGACCCTGAAGACCTGGATCCGGCCTATCGCCGGTACGCCTATACCGATACAGGTATCTCCCCGATGGCACATCCGGGAATGCCCGGCGGGATGTACCTGGCGGAGAGCTTGGAACACAATGAGTATGGGCATCCCGACCAAACGCCGGAAAATCACCAGCGGATGATGCAGAAACGGGCCAATAAGGTTGAGACTGCGCGTCACATGCTGGCAAATTGGCGTATGACCTCACGCCGTTGGGGCGACCGGGACGCTCCCTTTGGAATTATGGGTTGGGGCAGCACACGCGGAGCCGTCCGCGAAGCTATGCAAAGCATTCGCGAGCAGGGCATCGCCATTGAAGCGATCTACCCTCACACACTTCTGCCTATGCCCGACAGCGCGATCAGCGACTTCATCTCGACGAAGCGGGCGATCCTCATACCCGAGCTTAACTTTTCGGGGCAATTCGGACGGATGGTCGAGCATCGCTATTACCACCAATTGGATGAACTCAACGTGCACATCTACCAGCACAAGAAAGAGCAGGGGATACCTTTCAAGGTGCGCGAGATCTGCGAGGCTATTATGAATATGATCGACCACGAGGGCCAGCTGTGGGACGAACAACACGGAGAGCTCTCCAGGATCTTCGATGCCGCACGCCGCGCGCGCGAAGATGAAGAGTGCGATTGCATTGGAGGAGGATACTGTGACTGACGCAGAGAGGGGAAAGAGCGGCAGCGGCTATAAGAGTGACGTCAAGCCGATCTGGTGCCCCGGATGCGGCGACTATGCCGTTCTGACCGCCATGACGCGCGCCTTCGCGCAATTGGAGCTGGCGAAGGAAAACATCACCATAGCTTCCGGCATCGGCTGCTCAAGCCGCTTTCCAGCGTTCCTGAACACGTATGGCATCCACGGCGTCCACGGGCGGGCCCTCCCGTTGGCTACGGGGATCAAACTGAGCCGGCCCGAGACGACGGTCGTCGCCGTGAGCGGCGACGGCGATGGATTTAGCATTGGCGGTGGTCATATCCCCCACGCCGCACGGCGCAACGTGGACATCGTCTATGTGATTATGGACAATAGCATCTATGGGATGACCAGGGGCCAGCCCTCGCCGACCAGTCCCGAGGGTATGACTACGAAGGCCTCACCCTATGGCGCCCAAGAGCGTC
>SLDA01000515.1 GCA_007125545.1 Thermoflexales bacterium
CCTTTTGTGTTGATCAGCCTTCGCGTCACCAGCGCTTTACCCCCAAAGTTTATCAGCAGCCCGACCTGGTATCGGGCCGCCTTCAAATAGGACAGTGTCTGGATGAAGTCAACGTCCTCTAGCAGCTTCTTCGCCTTGATCTCGATGATGACGCTGCCTGTTAGGTCGGCGACGATGAAGTCGACGCGCTGCTTACCGATCTTTTCGCCTTTGTACAGAACGTCAATCCACTGTTCACGGGATGCATCGAGGCCTCGTTGGATCAGCTCGCAGTGCAGCGCCCGCTGGTAGATAATCTCGCGAAACCCCAGGCCGAGCTGGCGGTGGACCTCCTGCGCTGCGCCAATAATCTGCCCGGTTAACGCGGACATAGGATACTCCGGCTTCACGTAGTTCGTTGCATTCATTGTCGCTCCTGGGTCTCTGTATCGCTGATTCCGCTGAGCTAGCGGCGCCAATCCAGCCCGGGCACACATCCAAGCCCTGGCACCACTCAGCGGCCGCTGGTAGATAATCTCGCGAAACCCCAGGCCGAGCCGGCGGTGGACCTCCTGCGCTGCGCCAATAATCTGCCCGGTTAACGCGGACATAGGATGCTCCGGCTTCACGCTGTTCGTTGCATTCATTGTCGCTCCTGGGTCTCCGTATCGCTGATTTCGCTGAGGGCACGCTGATTGCGCTGAGCTAACGCCGCCAATCCAGCTCGGGCACACATCCCGGCCCCCGCACCACTCAGCGCCCAATCAGCGATATCAGCGCCTCATCAGCGAAATCAGCGATACGCCTACCCCCCGGCTCGCTGACATCCCGCTGATTCCGCGTCGTCCGGAACTCGCCATACCGCTTCTCATCCCTCCGTCTCACTACCGGACGCGAACGTCCTTTCTGTCACTGGGTTCATCCCTCAGTTGAGCTTGCTCGGAGCACGCGCCCAGAATGGGGGACGGTGTGGCACGTGCTGCGTGAGCAAGGGTTAGGTTTGAGATAAGCCAGGCAATCGTCTACTTACAACCTCGCATACCTGGGCTGCATCAGTGTATACCCAGACATGGGAATGCACAAAATCGGAACGGAGTCGCATAGCCTCCGCTCGTTACGGTGGGTGTTCGATGCGAAATACGACCTGTACTATAATAGTCGCATACGCGCGCACCGAGTTGTCCTGGTAAATCGATGGTAATCCCGTTTGCCTGCTCGTGTTGCAGCGACTTCCAGAAGCCGGTGGAAGCCCCGGCTGAGCCGCCGGCACTCGCAACGTTCATCGCCTGAGGAGGTGTGATATGGCACTCTTACGACTCGATCACGTTCCCAGAACCATAAAGGTCAACTCGCCGTTGACGATCATCGTCCCCGATCCGGGCGAGATGGGCGGGGTCCCTGTTGCCCAGCGCAAGGTCCTCTATCTGCTGCACGGTCTGAGCGACGATGCCAGCGCCTGGCAGCGCTACACCGCGATCGAAACCCTGGCGGCTGCCTACGGGTTGGTGGTGATTATGCCCTCGGCAGGGCGGAGTTTCTACACGGATCAACCCAACGGTCAGGCTTACTTCTCCTACCTGACGGAGGAGCTGCCGCGCTATCTCGGCGATTTGATGGGCTTGCTGCCCCGACGAGAAGACACCTTCATAGCGGGCAACTCGATGGGCGGCTACGGCGCCTTCAAGGCCGCCTTGTTGCACCCGGAGCTGTATACCGTCGCGGCGAGTTTTTCGGGTGTATTGTCCCTGGAGATCCTGAAGGCCAATCCCAGCGAGGCGCGCCTGCGAGAGTTCGCGCTGCTGTTCGGCGATCTGGACAAGCTCACCGGCAGCGAGCACGACCCGATGGTCTGGCTGGAGCGCGCCGCCCGCAACCCCTCCGCCCAGCCGCACCTGTACATTGCCGTGGGACGTCAGGAGGATCTCTACCCGCTCAGTGGCTACTTCCACGACGCGTGCCAGTCCCTGGGCGTGGCATCCGAATACCACGAGGAAGACGGGCACCATGATTGGTTCCTGTGGGACAGGCAGATTCGGCAGTTCCTGGCGTCTATCCTGGGACCCATCCCACAGCCGGAATGAACCCAGGTGGAGATCAGCGCCTCCCTCCGTCTTCACCGAAACGAGCTACTCCGGTATCCCGCCGGTGCGCAGCCTACAGACAAGAAGGGGGCCGTGGATCAGTACCCGGCTGCATCATTCCTACCCCCGACCCCTCCGCCGTGCTATAATGAAAATCCAGGGTACCCTCCGCCGGTGTAGCGATGCCCGGTTGAGCTATCAGGACCCTACGAGGAGGATGCTATGTCTGTTCGATCTGTCGCTCGGGTGGTCGAGGCCAAGCCGACGCTGGAGGGAGCCGGCGTGCACCTCCGGCGCGCGTTCGGCTTCGGCGACACCACCGAGTATGACCCCTTTCTATTGTTGGACGACTTCCGCAACGATGTCCCGGATGCCTACCGCGCGGGCTTTCCCTGGCATCCGCATCGCGGCATCGAGACGATCACGTACGTGCTCGCCGGCACCGTCGAGCACGGCGACAGTCTGGGCAACAGCGGCGTAATCGGCCCCGGCGACATCCAGTGGATGACGGCGGGCCGGGGCATCGTCCACCAGGAAATGCCCAAGGGCGACGCCGCGGGGCGGATGCACGGCTTCCAGCTCTGGGCCAACCTGCCCGCTGCGCTCAAGATGACCCCACCCCGCTACCAGGGCGTGACGGCGTCCGAGATTCCCATCGTCACGGACGATGACGGCACCGAGGTGCGCGTGGTCTGCGGGACCTTCTGGGGCACGAAGGGGCCCGTCGACGGGGTGGCGGCGGAGCCGATCTACCTCGACGTGTCGGTGCCGCCCCGCACGCGCAAGGTCCTGCCGGTCGAGGCGGCGCGACAGGCCTTCGCCTACGTCTTCGCCGGGGCCGGCTCCTTCTGCGACGCGTCGGAGCCGCTGGCCGTGCCCACGGAGCCGGCCGGCTGGCACACCACCGAGCCTCCCAGCGAGGTCGCGAACCGCTTCCTGGTGCGCTTCGGCGGAGGCGACGAGGTCGTGGTCGATGCTGGTGACGAGGGTATACGCTTTCTGTTGGTCTCGGGCAAGCCGCTGCGCGAGCCGGTCGCGTGGTATGGGCCCATTGTGATGAATACACAGGAAGAACTCCGCCGCGCCTTCGAGCAGCTCCAGGCGGGCACGTTTCTTGGTTGACGGCACCTGATGGCAGCAAAGGAGAAGGCTATGACCGACAGGAACAGTTCCGGGATTCAGGCGTATCCGAGCCGCGAGGTACATCTGGGCGCCCTGGAGATCGCGCGAGCCTTGCCCATCCGCCGACGCCGGATGGTAGGCCCCTGGTGTTTCTTCGACCGCTTTGGCCCCGTCTCGTTCGGGGAGGAGAGGCCGATGGATGTGCCGCCCCACCCGCACATCGGCCTGCAGACGGTCACGTGGCTGCTCGAAGGCGAGGTACGGCACGACGACAGCCTGGGTTACGAGGCTGTGGTACGCCCGGGCGGCGTCAACGTGATGACGGCGGGCCGCGGCATCGCCCACGCGGAGCGGACGCCGGTGGAGAACAGCGGGCGCCTGAGCGGGGTCCAACTCTGGGCGGCGCTGCCCGACGCAGATCGTGAGACGGACCCGGGATTTGAGAGTCTGGCCGAGACGCCGGCAGTCGTGCAAGCCGGCGGCATCATCCGGGTCTTTTCCGGCACCCTGGCCGGCGCCACGTCTCCCGCCCGGCACTACTCGGCCATCCTCGGGGCTGACGTGACAGTTCACCCGGGAGCGGCGTTGTCCTTCGATCTGCAACCCGAGTACGAGCACGCCCTCTTCCTGCTGGAGGGGGACTGCGCGTTCGAGCACCAGCCCGTGGAGGCGGGGATGCTCGTGGACCTGGGGCGTGATCGCACGTCCGCGAGCTTCACGAGTCGCGGGGGTGGGCGCGTGCTGCTGATCGGCGGGCCGCCGTTTCCCGAAGAGATCCTGATGTGGTGGAACTTCGTGGCGCGGACCCGCGAGGAGATCGCCGGCGCCCGGGCGAATTGGGAGTCACACCGCCACTTCGGCGAGGTGATGGCCTATCCCGGCCCGCGCCTCGAAGCGCCCGACTTGGGCCGGCTCGCCCCACCGAACCCCGTTAGCTGACCGGTCCGTGATATCCGGCCCAAGTGGATATGGGCGCGCCTTTGCCCGTCCATATCACCCCAGGGCGCCGACAGGACCGAACCACGGGGGCGTGCGTCATCAGACTGACGCACGCCCCCGTCCATTCGGGTACGGTGCACTCGCTCCCGCTAGCGCCGCTCCCACCAAACACGGATCAGAGCGAATGCCTGCGCATCGTAGTACTCGACGATCACGGGATGTGTGCCCGCCGTCATCGCGAGCTCGTTGCAGTAGGTGACGCTGTTGGAGCCATGCCAGGCATCGACCACCAATTTGCCGCCCACGTAGATCCGAACGCCGTCATCGGACGTGGCACAGAAGACGTAGGTACCCTGCTCGAAAGTGGCGGTGCGGGTCCAGCGCACGCTGAAGTAGTCGCGCGGCAGGCCGGTCATCGGAGCCTGTAAACCCCAATCGAAACTGATGGCGGGATCCATCCTAGTGGCAGCCGGCTGCCCGGCCAAGTTGGGATTATCGAAGTAGTGACCCAGCCATGCGGTGGTAGGAGCCGGCGTAGGCGTCGCGCTGGGGACAGGCGTCGGAGTCGGCGGCGCCGGCGTGACCACAATGGGCGGCGCTGGACCAAGCCGCTCAAACGAGAACTGGATCGCGGCCACACCGGTCTCCTCGAAGTACTCCACCGCGACCAGGTGATCGCCCGGCGTCAGTATCACATCAGCCGTATACGTGGTTTCCGGCTGCACCCTCCATCCGTCGAGGATCAAACGACCGTCGATCCAGACGCGCGCGCCGTCATCCGTCCTGACCGTGAAACGGTAAAGCCCGCCCACGAAAGCAATCGTCCGGGTCCAGCGCACCGAGAACCGGTCGACGGGCAACCGGGGATCCGGTGATCCGGTTCCCCAGCGGAAGTTGATCGCGGCATCGTTACGCACGAAGACCGGCCCCCCAACAGGCGTGGTGCCCGCGAAGTACGCGCCCCGCCAGGTCGCTGCGGGTGCCGGCGTCACGGGTGCCGGCGTCACCGGTGCCGGCGTCACAGGTGACGGGGTTGGTACGACAGTGTGGCCTGGGATGACCAATCTCTGCCCCACGTAGATGCGTCCGAGGTCGTAGATTCCATTGGCCTGCGCAATCGCCCAGACCGTGACGCCATAGCGGCGCGCGATGCTATAGAGCGTATCCCCAGCACGGACCACGTAAAGACCGCTTGGGAGTACGGGCGTCGTCGTGGGAAGCCGTAAACGCTGGCCGACGTAGATATGATTCAGATTCGTGATCCCATTCAGACGTGCCAGGGTCCAGATGTCGACGCCATACATACGGGAAATGCTGTAGAGGGTCTGTCCCGCGCGCACAATGTGGATACCATCACCCGAAGCACGGATCGGAAGGGCGAATACGAGGATCAGCGTAACCAGCAGGCACGCAACCAACGCTTTTTTCATGCGACACCTCCTATTCAAAGAGCAAGACATACTGCGCAAGCTTTGACTTTGAGACTGAGGAACGCACCGAGTGGTCCCCCGTTTGGGGTGCCATTCATACTATCATTGTATAGCAAAATCGTGCAATTGGCAAATGAGCTTGAGCACAAACCGCATCGTCTCACCAGAAAGAATTTGACCTGATCGATGGAAGGTGTATGCTTGTCGAAAACGAGGATGGAGGCAAGGATGGATAAGGAAAAGACGGAGGGGACACTCCCTCACTGGCAACTGGAGAACGTCTACCCGGGGTTGGACTCAGAGGTCTTCAAGGCAGATTTCGATGCCTGGACGGCAGACATTGGCGCCCTGACCGAGTACTTCGATGCCCACAACATAGATCTCCAGGACCCCGATACACCGGCGACCTCCATGGAGGCCGACACGCTCACGACCGCGATCGGCCAGATGAACCGGGTCCACCAACAGGGGCACGTGCTGTATGCCTATGTCACGGGGTTCGTGAGCACGGATTCCCGCGACGTGCAGGCGCAGACGTGGATGAGCCGCCTGCAGATGGCGATGGCCGAGCTGGAGAAGCTCGAGCCGCGGTTCGTCGCGTGGGTGGGCGGGCTCGACCTGGAACGCGCGATCGAACACTCAGAGGTGGCGCGCGAGCACGCGTATGTGCTGGAACGTGCGCAGACGCAGGCTGCCCATCTGATGACACCGGCGGAGGAGAGCCTGGCGGCAGAGCTGAACCTGACCGGAGGCCGGGCCTGGAACAAGTTCTACAACAACGTCAGCTCGCAGATCACGGCCGAGGTGGAGGTCGACGGTGAGAAGCAGACCCTGCCGATGACGGCGATCCGCAACCTCGCCTACGAGCAGGACCGCGACCTGCGCCGCCGCGCCTATGAGGCGGAGTTGGGGGCGTGGGAAGCCCATGCGATGCCCATCGCGGCGGCGATGAACAGCATCAAAGGACAGGCCAATACCCTCAACCGACGGCGCGGCTGGGATTCTCCCCGGGACGTCGCGCTCTTCAACAACGCCATCACGGGTGATACGCTGGACGCGATGTTGGACACGGCGAAGGCCTATTTTCCGCACTTCCGGCGCTATCTGAAGGCCAAGGCGCGCGCGCTGAAGATCGAGCAGTGCGCCTGGTACGACCTCTTCGCGCCCGTGGGACAGTTCGAGCGCACCTGGACCTTCGACGCGGCCCGCGAGTTCATCGTCGAGCAGTTCGGTTCCTTCTCCGACTCGCTGCGCGGCCTGACTTTGCGTGCTTTCACCGAGCGTTGGATTGATGCCGAACCGCGTGACGGGAAACGGGGCGGCGCCTTCTGTATGTGGGTGCGCGACGCTGAATCCCGGATCCTGGCCAACTTCCAGCAGTCGTACGGCGGTATGAGCACGCTGGCCCACGAGTTGGGTCACGCCTATCACAACCTCAACCTGGCGGAGCGCACCTACCTGCAGCACGACACGCCCATGACGCTGGCGGAGACCGCCAGCACCTTCTGCCAGATCATCGTGCGCAACGCGGCCCTCGAAGAAGCCTCCGAGCTGGAGCAGTTGGCCATCCTCGAAGCCGACCTGCAGGATTCAACCCAGGTCATCGTCGACATCACGAGCCGCTTCCTCTTCGAATCGGAGGTCTTCCAGCAGCGCGAGGCTCAAGAGCTCTCCGCGGACGAGCTCTCAAGGACTATGCTCGAAAGCCAGCGCGCGACCTACGGGGACGGCCTCGACGACCGGTACCGGCACCCCTACATGTGGGCCGCCAAGCCACACTATTACGGCGCCATCTTCTACAACTTTCCGTATATGTTTGGGCTTCTCTTCGGCCTGGGGGTCTATGCCCGCTATCGCGAGGAGAGCCGCAGCTTCGTCTCGCGCTACGAGTCGCTCCTATCATCCACGGGGATGGAGAGCGCCGACACGCTGGCGCAACGCTTCGGCATCGACATCAGCGGACCGGCGTTCTGGGAGGGCAGCCTGCGCCTCATCACCGAGGATATCGAGCGCTTCGAGGCCCTGGTCGACACCGTGAGCTAACTCTCCAAGAGGCGGCGGTCGGCTCGCGCGCATCCGGCGAGACCGACGCCGCCTTTTAAGTTGACCTTCTGCATATCTCAGGTAGACTTGGCCGAAAGTTATAGGAAAGTTAGGGAGACGTATGGAACTTGGTATTATCGGGCTGCCCACCAGCGGGAAAACGACCCTCTTCAACGCGCTTACGCGCTCGAAACGCCCCACAGCCGCGGCATCGACCGGCAAACTGGAGCTGGTCAGCGGTGTCGTGGACGTCCCCGACCCGCGCGTCGACCGGCTCAGCGAGATCTACAAGCCCCGTAAGACCATTTACGCCAAAGTGACCTATACCGACATCGCCGGGCTCGACCCGGACCTCGGAAAGACCGGCCTGAGCGGGCAGTTGCGCAACAAGATTGCCCCGATGGATGCCTTCGTTCACGTCGTCCGCGCCTTTGAAGATGAGCGGGTTCCGCACGCCATGGGTGAGATCGATCCCCAACGAGATCTGGACCACCTGGAGGGCGAATTCCTGCTCGCCGATATGATCCACGTCGAAACGCGCATCGAGCGGATCCAAGAACGCTTGAGCAAGGGGGCGAAGAGCGAGGAACGGCAGGCGCTGCAGGAGCAGCTTGTGCTCTTCGAGCGGCTGCAGGCGACGCTGGGAGAGGGCATGCCCCTCCGCGATATGGAGCTCTCCGCCGAGGAGCAGGTGATCCTGAGCGGCGCCGCCTTGCTGACGGCCAAGCCGGTTCTCGTCGTCGTGAACACCGGCGAGGAGACTGCGGACGCTGCTTCCGTCGTCCGCTTCGAACACGAGGCCGCGCAGGTGCTCGCGCTCCAGGGCCAACTCGAGATGGAGCTGAGCCGGCTCTCGGAGGAGGAAGTCGCGGTCTTTATGGACGAGTATGGGATCGGCGAACTGGCGCTCGATCGCGTGATCCGGGCTTCCTATGAGCTGCTGGGCCTGCACTCGTTCTTCACGATCGGTGATGACGAGGTGCGCGCCTGGACCCTGCCGGAGAACGGCACGGCCCTTGATGCTGCCGCCACCATCCACACGGATCTGGCCCGCGGCTTCATCCGCGCCGAGGTCGTGACCTGTGAGGACCTGGTCGCGGCAGGCAGTATGGCCGCGGCCCGCAAAGCTGCACAGGTGCGCCTGGAGGGCAAGGACTATCGCGTTCGGGATGGTGATATCGTCCAGATTCGCTTCTCCGTCTGAATCCCTCCCTTGCACAGCGGAGAGCGCTTGACGGCCCGAGGCAGAAGACGTTCCCTCACCGCTTCTGGCCATGCAGATTCTGGTCCCGGATAGCAGGGGCAACCGAGAACTATGAATAGCGACGAACAAAAAACTGAGTGGCTGTTCATCAACTTACGCTGGTTTCTACTCCTGGCCGTCGCCATGGTCATCAGTATCGACGTGGTGATGCGGGACACGCCTTTTCCGCGCGTCGCACTCGTGCTCCTTATCGTGGGCAGTGTCACCAACGTGGTCGCGCTGATGGTGGTGCTCCAGAACAACTCAAGCCGAAGCTTGCAGGGCGCCCTCCTGCTTCATGACATTCTGCTGACGATCGGGTTTATGGCAAGCACCCAGGGACTGCGCAGCCAACTCCTCTTCATCTCGTTGGTCCCTATCACGACGGCGGCCCTGCGGATCTCGTGGCTGTTCAGTATGGTCATCACCGGCGGCGTTGTGGGGTTCTACTGGTTGCTCTCGTGGTCAGGAGGCGGGTTCCCGGGCATATACGACTCCCCAGCCCTCTACCTGGGGCTGATGCCGGATATTGCGAACGGCATCGTGCTGACGGTCGCCGGGCTGAGCGCCGGTCGCGTTGCCGACCGCATCAAGCAGGGATTGCTGGCCGAGCGCGACCGGCGCGAGTACCGCACCAATGAAGCGCTGCGCGTCGCGCGCCAGCGCGCCAGTCTCATCTTCGAGTTGGCCAGCACCTTGAGCGCGACCCTCAACTACGAGCGCGTGCTCGAGGCCGCCCTCGACATCAGTAACGTGGGCCTCCGCGAGTTCTTCAGGGAGGCTCGGGATGTGTCGCAGGTGGGCATGATTCTGCTCTTCAGCATGGACGAAACGCTCTACGTGGCGAAGGCGCGCGGACTGTCACCGCGTGAGGAAGGTCTCCGTTTTCCCGCCTCCCGCGGTTTGCTCGCGGATGCGGTACGCCGGTCGGACCCGACTGTGCTCAACAACCCCGGAGAGGACCCCGAACTCAACGAGATCGCGCACCTGCGGGAGTGCCAGCAGGCCATCGCGATTCCCCTGCGCGCCGGCTATGAGAGCTATGGGCTCCTCCTCCTCGCCAGCCCCGAGCCCGACGTCTACACCTCCGACTTCCGTGATCTGCTCATCGCGATCTGCAATCAGGCCGTACTGGCACTTCAGAATGCAAGCCTTTACCAAAACCTGATGGAGGACAAGGATCGGCTGGTGACGGTGGAAGAGGATGCGCGGAAGAAGCTGGCGCGAGACCTGCACGACGGCCCGACGCAGACCATCGCAGCCATCGCGATGCGCCTCAACTACATCCGGATGCTGGTCGAGAAGAACCCGGATGAGGCCACCAGCGAACTCCACCAGCTGGAGGAGCTGGCCCGCACGACGACCAAAGAGATCCGCCAGATGCTCTTCACGCTGCGCCCGTTGATCCTCGAATCGCAGGGCCTGGTTCCCGCCCTGGAGCAGCTTCGCCAGAAGATCAGCGAGACCAGCACCGTACCGGTGCACCTTGAGGCGGATCGCGAGGTAGATCGACTATTGAGTAAGGACGCGAAGGGCGCGATCTTCTACATCGTCGAAGAGGCCACCACCAACGCCCGCAAGCATGCACAGGCGGGGAACATCTGGGTGCAGATCTACAAGCGCGGGATGAATGTCGTCACTGAGATTGAGGACGACGGCATAGGGTTTGACGTGACGGCACTCGAAGTGGATTACGCCAACCGCGACAGCCTGGGCATGATCAATCTACGCGAACGCGCGATCCTCGTCAAAGGCAAGACTATTATCAGTTCGACGCCGGGCGCAGGCACGAAGGTGACCGTGACGGTACCCTTTGATGTACCCCAACCGCTGGAAGCTGTGGAAGAGGATTTCTGAGATGAATGGAATGGATGTAGGACGCTGGGACTGGCTACTCCTCTCGGTCGCGGTCGCGACGCTTGCGTCACTGGCGTACTGGCTGCTCGCCTATACCGCTGCCCACCCCCGCGTGCCGGCGGCGGTCGCGATGGTGAAGCGCGTCGTCGATAGCCCGTGGATCACACAGCCGCTGCGGTTGGTGTATGCCGTGGGACTACCGGCAGTCCTCCTCTTCTCGCTGGGCGCGCTGACGACCCGCGGACTGGGGCTCAAGCCGCTGCCCACCTTCTCGCCGCTCGACGATCTAGCCGGGTGGAGCGCGGTGCAATGGACGGAATGGGCCGGAGACATCGGATGGGCTGTGCTCGTAGCCGCGATCACGTTTCTCCTGGTCGGGTTCGGGGATCGGGTGGCACGCCAGGGCGCACCGGTGGAGAGGCGCTCGCGCCACGATCTGGCGATCAGCCTCCGGGAAGCCGTCTATTACCAGGTGCACTGGGCTTTCTACCGCGAGAGCTTTGTGGTGATGTGGGGCATGCGGGCGGGAAGCTGGCTCGGCGCGCTGCCGGTGGCGCTGGAAGCGCTCCTGAACCCGATGCTGTGGGAGAGGATGCGCGGCGACGACCGGGTATATGCCCGGCAAGTGGTCGTGCGCGGGGGACTCTATGCCGCGACCACGCTCATCTTTCTCCAGACTCAGAACTTGTGGGTCGCGCTCGTCGCCGACGCGGCGCTGGGTTGGATCCTGCTCCCCGTGCCGCTGGCGGCACCCGTGCCGGCCCCCGCAGACACACCGACCATACCGGCCCTAACCGGCGTTAAGCGTCCATAGTGGCGGACCATCCACGCCAGCACAAACAGCAGAGCTCACCACAGAGACACAGAAACCGTCGTAGAACGGGTTCAGCTAAGGACCAACGCCAGTGCGCAGCGAGGCAATCACGATGATGCGATGGGTGTCGATCCTGTAGGGATAGCAGGAGATCAGCGTGAGCACGGGTGTGCTCGTCGGGTCCATCACGCTCACCTCCGTAGGCTCGACAATCCGGGTCTGTTCGACGACGTAGGTGTAGGTCGTGGACTGCGTCTGTACTTCGACTTCATCCCCAACCTTCAGATCCGGTAGATCTCTGAAAATCTCGCCGTAGATGTCATTGTGACCCGCCATCACGGCGTTGCCCCGCTCCCCCGGATTGGCGGTGGCGGCATAGTGAACGACCCCCTTCTTGAGGTGCTCCCAGTCGTCGGGCGGAAACGGTGCCAGCACCACCGGGGCATCGACGCCGATAGCGGGGATCACGATGCGTTGGGCATGCTCGGGTCCCGGTGTCGGCACCGGCACGGGGGTGACGGCTGCCACCATATCGCGGAGGTGGACGGGGATAGGGATCGGGCTCGACTGTTGGGCAGCATCCGGCGGCGTGTGCCCGCCCGGCAACACGAAAGCGCCAATGATGGGTTTGGGTGTGGCGGTCGGCAACGTCTGGATGCTCCGGCTCTCCTCGTTGATCTCTCTCACGGTCAATGCCATCCTACCGATCACGAAGACGAGGCCCAGAACCGCCAGAATCTCGACCATCAACAACAGCTGGTTGCGGACCCAGCGCCACTTGATCGGCTGGCGCTCGCGCTTCACGCGCCGCTCGCGTACGATCGCACTGTAGCGGACATCCGACCCGAGCCGGTCGGCGTTCTCCGGAAGATAGGGGCCCGGCGGACCGGCACTGACGACGGACGGCGTTCCGGCCTCGCGCACCAGGGGATCGGACGCGTCGGGCCGATTGCCCACGCGCTTGAGCCGCTCCTGGCGCCGGCGCAGGCGGAGTGCCGCTTCCAGCTCCTCGATCGTCAGCTCGTCGACGTAACGGTGATCTTTCACTTCTCTCCTACAGCAAAGACCTCACGCTCAAAGAACCAGCGGAAAGGCGGCACGCGGAAAAGGAGCCAACGCGCGAACCGGAAGAGTAGATTCTCCCGGCGATCCTGTGGCGGCGTGCTCAACCACACCCGCACACCGCCAAACCGGTGCTCGCGCAATAGGCGCCACAGACTCAGCATCGATTGTTCGTTGACGTGAACGTGAAGATTCTGCGGAATCAGCGCGCGCGGGTTTCGTGGATAGGCGTGCCCCTGTCCCATCCAGCAGCGCACCCGGCGCACGAAGGGATACGCGTAGCGATCATACCACACGTTGGGTGCTGTGTGAATCACGATGCGCCCTCCCGGCTTGAGCACGCGATAGGCCTCGCGTATGGCCACGGCCAATTCATCGGGGTAGAGATGCTCCACGATATCCAACATCAAGATGCGATCGAAGGAGTCCGGCTCGAAGGGCAGGGAGAGGGCCGAAGCCTGATAGACGCCGATGGGCAACCCCTCCCGACCGGGACGCCGCGCGACCTGCCGGGAGAGCTGCACCGCAGCCGCGGCATAGTCGATGCCGAAGGCGCGCGCACCCAGGTGCGCCGTGCTGAGCAGAATCTCCCCACGCCCGCATCCGATGTCCAGAACGCTCATATCCTGTGCGATTCCGGCAACCGCCAACGCCTCCGCCAATCTCTGCGAGAGGTAGGCGCCTTCGCTGGAGCCGAACTCCTCGAAGCCCTCACAGACGTGCAGGAAATACTCCTCGTCATAGAGCACCGAGGGCACCGAACCTACGGGACGGTCAGTCAAAGATGGCCACCTCTCTGCGCGCTGCGATGATGACTGGATATTGAAAGCCCAGCCGGCATGCACGCGTGTTAATACGCATTCGGAGAACGGAAGAACTGAAGGACGGTTCGAATCATGATCCTGATATCCAGTCGCAGCGACCAGTTCTCAATGTACCAGAGATCATACTTCGTTCGTTCGATGATCGACGTGTCGCCCCGGTAACCATTCACTTGCGCCCATCCGGTCAGGCCGGCTTTCTCCAGGTGGCGCTCCATATACCGGGGAATACTGCGGCGGAACTGCTCTACATACACCGGACGCTCGGGACGCGGTCCCACAAGGCTCATATCCCCGAGCAGGACATTGATGAACTGCGGCAGCTCATCGAGGTTCGTGCGCCGCAGGAATGTACCGACCCGGGTCCGGCGTGGGTCGTCCTGCATCGTCCAGCCGGGGCCGCTCCTCTCCGCGTCCACGCGCATCGAGCGAAACTTGATGATCGGGAAAGGATGCGCATCGAGGCCCATACGCTCCTGGACGTAGAACACCTGTCCCGCCGATTCCAGACGGATCAACGCGCAGATCAGGAGCATCATGGGAGACAAGACGATCAGGGTTGCCGCGGAGAGCGCCACGTCCATGGCCCGCTTGGCCGTACGCCGCCATCCCTGGAGGGCAATGTCACGCACGGTCAGGATCGGCAGCCCGCCCAACTCGCTGATGCTGACCACGCCCGCCATAATCTGGAACAGGTCCGGATAGACGCGGATGGTGACGCGACCGCGCTCGCATTGCGAGATCAGCCAGAGGACGTCGCGATGCGCGGTTTCTTCGGGCAGCGCGATGATCACCTCGTCGACCGACTGCTCCTCGATAATGCGACCGAGATCGGAAGCCTGGCCCACAACCCACACGCCCAACAACTCATCGGGTGCCGGGTCGACCATCGAGATGATGCCAACCGGATCGTATCCAAGTTCCGACGACCACAAGATCTTCTGGAGAATCATCCGCGCCACGTCGCCCGTGCCCACGATCAAAACGTTGCGCCGCCCCCACCCGGCGCGTGTCAGGCGCCGCCGCAACCAATCGTTCACCAGGCGACCGAAGCTGATCAGGATAATCGAGAGGATCCAGGCGTAAAAGATCATCGCGCGGGAGTACTCGAGTCCCAGAATGGAGTTGCGCAGCATCAGAGAATCGAGCGCTACACCCATCAGCGTGGCGATCGTCGAACCGACGATGACGCCCGAGAATTCGTCGACCCGGGAGGGCCGCCTGAGTGCGTAGAGCTTGGCGAAGAAGAAAACAGCGACGATCGAGAGAATGTGCACCACCATCATGGGCACGTGTACCATCCACGGTCCCATGCCCTCGGCAGGGTCAGGAAAGGGGATCCAGCCGCGAATCAGGTAAGCAAGGGCAAAGGCCAATCCCGCCATCATCACGTCGCTGATGACCAGGAAAAGGACGTACAGCCGCGTTGCCTCGTCGGCCCTTAGCTTTGTAGTCTCGCGCGCCATTGCGTAAACCGGGTCTGGAGTCTGAGAGCGCTCACAATCGCCAGGTGGAGCGGCAGCAGCGTTGTCTGCGCGTAATGCTTGCGGTAGAAGATCTCCATTGCACGCCAGAACTCGATCCGGGCGCGCGGATTCTGGCGGCTGGAGGCGCGCTTGACGTGCAGCACTGTGACCTGGGGATAGTAGAGGATGCGCCATCCCCGGGCCTTCATCCTGTAAGCCCAGTCCAGGTCCTCACCGTACATAAAGAAGGCTTCATCGAGCAGCCCGATATCCGCGATCGCCTCACGGCGCACCAGCATAAAGGCGCCTACGACGGAATCCACCTCTGCCGTCTCGTTCTCATCCAGATAGGTGAGATTATACCGCCCGAACAGCCGGCTGCGCGGGAAAAGGCGCGAAAGACCGATCATCCGGTAGAAGGAGATGATGGGTGTAGGAAAGGAGCGGCGACAGGCGAGATCCAGCGACCCGTCGAGCCGGACCAGCTTCGGCCCCACGACGGCGGCATCGGAATGCACATCCGCGAACGCCATCACCTCCGCCAGCGCATCCGGCGGCACCTCCGTATCCGGATTGAGCAGCAACGCATACCGGGGCGCGTCGAGCGCCTCGCCCTCAAAACCCAGCAGCCTCAGGCCCTGGTTGTTGGCAGCCGGATAGCCGATATTGCGGAGATTTGCGATAAGCCGGGCCTGAGGAAACTCGGCGGCGACCATCTCGGCACTGCCGTCATGGGATGCGTTGTCAACCACACACACGCAGGCGCTCACCCCGGCACTGGCGAACACGCTTTCGAGACACCGCTTGAGGAGATCGCGCGTGTTCCAGTTCACAATGACGATGCCGATGTCCGCCCGGTCTGTGGACCCATTCATGCCGACCATTCTAGCACACTCAGTGCCGCCTGCAAGCAAGGAAGGTGCTACGATTTGCGCTCGGTGCTTGCCTTCCCCCCAGCGGCATACGTCGCCCTGAGCGGAGGGGCACCGCTTTTTGGTACCCCGCAGTCGAAGGGTCTCGCCGCGGCACCCGCCTGCCCTCTACACAGCCAGAGATCCCTCGATTCCGCAGCCGCAAAAAGCGCGGCTGCTCCACTCGGGATGACGAGGCTGTGGTAAGCGGGATACAATGGAGTCCTGGGGCACTCGGTTACTCGGGAGGAACCTCAGAAAGAGAAGTTGTTCCTTTACGAATCCCAATTTGAGTCACGTAATAGGTTCCCGCCGTGATTGCTCCTGCCATCCTATCACGGCAGGTCACTTGAGCCAATAGGTAGTGTTACCGAAGGGCTCCCTTGCCCCATGTTCGAAACTGGCTATACTCTCACCAGGAAACACCGCGCCGTCTGTGCACCGCGTGCCATCATTGGAAGGACCTATGGAGGAGATTGCTCTTCAGACCCACAGCCTCACGCGCCGTTTCGGCGACCTCGTCGCGGTAGATCACCTCGAGCTGACCGTGCCGCGGGGAGTCATCTACGGCTTCCTCGGCCCGAATGGTGCAGGTAAATCGACCACCATCCATATGCTCACCGGGCTGCTACCCCCGTCGGAGGGCAGCGCCACAGTTGGCGGCTATGATATCCGCCGCGACGTTCTGCAGGTAAAGCGGATCAGCGGCGTGGTACCGGAGGAGCTGGGGCTGTACGAGCGTCTCACCGCTGCGGAGCAGCTCGAGCTGGTGGGGCGGCTCGCGGGGCTTTCCCAGGCGCAGATCTCCGACCGCATCCCGTCGCTGCTCTCCCTGCTGGAACTCGAGGAGAGCGGCAACAAGATGATCGTCGACTACTCTCAGGGGATGCGCAAGAAGACGGCCATCGCCTGCGCACTGATTCACACCCCCGACATCCTCTTCCTCGACGAGCCCTTTCAGAGCATCGATCCCATCTCCACCCGCGCCATCAAGGCGGTGCTTCAGGACATGGTGGCGCGCCGCGGTACGACCATCTTCTTCTCCACTCACGTCATGGAGCTGGCAGAGCGCTTCTGCCACCGGGTAGGCATCATCCACAAGGGACAGCTCATCACCGAAGGCGCCATCGATGCGCTGCGGGCTCAGTCCGGACTGCCGCCGGATGCGTCGCTGGAGGATGTCTTCATCCGCAGCGTCGGGGCCGATGTCGCGGAGGCGGGCCTGCTCGAGTGGCTAACAGGCGATGCGGTCTGAAGAGGCTCTGATGACGCGGTCACCTGCGCAGCCCTCGATTGCATCGGAGTTGCGGACCCTCTTCTGGCTCCAATGGCGGCTGACGCTGGCCACCTTCCGCAGTACCCGCGTGAGCGATCGGATGCGGGTGCTGCGCTATCTGCTCCTGGCCTTCCAGGTCCTCTTCACCGGACCATTCTCGCTCCTGATCGGCGCCGGCATTGCTGCGGTGATGATCTTTCTGCTCTCGCCCCGTGCCGCTGTCGAGGCCGCGATGGCGCTGAACACCTTCCTGCTGTTTATGTGGCTTCTCCTGCCCGCTTCGCATAATTCGCAGTTAGTGGAGCGCTTCGACATGTCGCGGCTCTTCCACCATCCGATCAGCTATCGGGGCATCGTCGTGGGCAGCACGCTCATCTCGATGCTCACGATGACCGGCCTGTGGACGGTGCCGCTCCTGTTGGGGCAGGTGGTCGGCCTGGCCTACCACAGCCCGCTCGCATTTCCCTTGGTCCTCTTCGGCGCGCTTCCCGTGTTCGCACTGCTCCTGCTGAGCGGTCGGGTCATCGAAGACCTCTTCGACCTCGTGGCCTCCGACCGGCGGCTGCGCGCGCTGCTGCTCTTTGTGCTGGGGCTGCCATTCGTACTCCTCTGGCTCAGTCAGTACCTGGTGCAGATCGCCCCGCACCTCATCGATGAGCTGCCGGGCTTTATCGTGCCGCTGCTGGAATCGCTGGAGCAGGCTGAGAGCCTGAGCGAGGCGGTGGAGGCGGTAGCGCCCTCTCGGATTCTCCTCTGGCTCCCACCCGGCTGGGCCACGGCGGCGATGGGCTTCCCGGTCATGGGAGCGTGGGGGCGCTGGCCGGCCTTTCTGGGCCTTTCCCTGGCCTTCACGCTGGGGCTTCTGCTCGTCCACGCTCGCGTGACCCGGCGCCTGATGGATGGGGCAGCACTCACCATCGGCCCGCAGCGGGTGCGCCGGCGGTTGAGCCGCCGCAGCCTGCCGGGTCCGCCGGCCCTCTGGGGTCTCCTACAGAAGGACTGGATCTACCTCTGGCGCAGCCCCATGCCGCGACGCATCTTCCTTTCCGGTCTGCTGATCGTGGCCCTGATGGCTTTATCCCTGATGCAGATTCCCGACGTCGGTGTGCAACCGGACGCCGGCCGGCTGATCAAAGGGCTTCTGACCGGGGGGAGCGTGTTGCTCCTGACCTTTATGACGAGTCTGGGGGTGTTGGGCAACTACTTCGGCACCATCGATCGCGAGGGCCTGGGCTCGTTAGCTCGTTCGGGCGTGGACCGGCGCTACATTCTGGCCTCGGCGACGCTGATCTCGAGTCTCCCGCTCCTGGTGCAGCAGGCCCTGATCCTCAGCGCGATCAGCTATCTGGTGGGGGATTGGCGCTTGCTGCCCCTGGGCCTCTACCTCGGGCTCTGTCTCCAGCTCGGAGGCGCGCCGGCCTATCTATTCGCCTCTCTCATCGGTCCCTACCGGGCGCAGCTCAGCTTCACCTCGGGCACACGCCAACAGGGCAACCTCTGGGGCTTCATCGCCTTCGCCCTTGCAAGCCCGCTGCCCCTGCTGCTCATCGGGCTCCCCTACCTCTTCTGGCCCCCGGGGCTCATCCTCACGCTGCCACTGGCGGGGCTGCTGAGCGGCGGGATCTTCATCCTGTTGCTCGAGCCCCTGGGCCGCTTTATGCTGAGGAAGGAATATGAGATCCTGAAGGCCGTGACCGGCGACACGTGAAGGTCTGGCCCGCTACAGCTCCTGCTGCGCGAATCCGCGGATGGCCACGACGATGAAGACGGCGGACAGCGCCAGAACCACGATCAGGGGTAGCAGCGTCTCGACAGGCCGGCCCGTCATCAGCGCGATGGCAAGCGGTGTCTCCACCGCGTCCCCGATGGGCACGGCGAGGGACCAGGGGATCGCGCGTGCGAGCGCCGGCACTGCCGACCCTACGAACTGCTGCCCGAATAGGACGGCGATGGGAATGCCGATCACGGGCGCGGGGTGCGAGAGGAGGGCGCCCAACATCAGGGTGAGCGTCATGTAGAAGAGCAGATTGGCGAAGTGCACGGCCATGCCTCCCAGAAAGCCCAGCGGTGGCGGGACGTAGCGCAGCACCGTGACCGAGATCAGGTAGGCGATGGCGCCCTGGGCCAGGACCATCGTCACCAGCACCCCGGCGCCGTTGCCGAGCAGCTTCGCCAGGATGAAGGCGGTGCGCGAGGCGGGCTTCGAGAGCACCCAGGCGGCGGTGCCGCTCCGCTTCTCCTCCACGACCTCTTCCTGCATCGTGATGCTCACGC
>SLDA01000350.1 GCA_007125545.1 Thermoflexales bacterium
AAACTCAGCCAGTTCGTGACAGGACGTTACGCACCTTCGGAAGCATGGAAGGCGATTGTCAGCTGGATTCTGAAGTGGGCGTGTCCTGACACCGACTTTCCGGAGTTGCACTTCCTATCATCGGTGCGTCCCTCCTATGGCCCCGAGGATCTCTTGCCGCCCAACGCGGAAGCAGACGCTTTCCTGCGAGGGGCGGCGTGGTTTGAGAATGCACGACTCTTCGTTCATCCTGAGTGGCGACCGGAAGCCGAACGGCGCCTCCGCGATTTCCCGGATGGGACAGGTGCGGGGCCAGAGCCTGACTGGCCCTCGGGCGATGGCTCCTGCGGTATGCTCGAGGGAGCCAGCTCGCGAATTCACCCCGACGGTACCCAGGACTGGCGCTATCATATGCGCAATGACTGCATAGGCGAGGTCTCGATGGCGATGGCTTTCGCGGGAGTCGATCGGATCGCCCGGGGGTTGAACGATTTCATCTATACCCACTCCATCTTCGCGCAGGGACCTCGGGCGGATCCCGGGAGCCCCTCGTATGGACTGCTCTCCTGGACCACACTGCCGCCTGCAGACGGCGTCTACTATGGCGACGACAACGCGCGCTCGATGCTCGGTACGATGGCTGTCGCGGCGCTTCTGGACGAGGACAGCTGGGATGAGGGACTTCTCCGCTGCCTGATGGCGAACCTGCGTACCACCGGACCGCTCGGGTTCCGTGGATGGCGGCTCGATGAGGAGAGGCTCCAGGCTCAGGGATGGCGGGCTTTTTGGGAGACCGAGCGCGTCCACTTCGCACCACATTACGAGGGTTGGCTTTGGGCCTGCTTCCTCTGGGCCTATGACAAGACAGGGTTTGCGCCCTTCCTCGACCGCGCCAGGACTGCTATTCGCATGACGATCGACGCCTATCCGCATGATTGGCGCTGGACGAATGGCATCCAGCAGGAACGGGCGCGGATGCTGCTTCCATTGGCGTGGCTGGTACGTGTGGAGGATACGGGGGCACACCGGGCTTGGTTACGCCGGATGGCGAGCGAGCTGCTGACCCTTCAGGATCCCTGTGGCGGAATCCGCGAAGAGGTGGGCTCAGCCGGGAAGGGAGCCTACGGCCCACCGCAGAGCAACGAGGCTTACGGGACATCGGAAGCCCCGCTGATTCAACAAAACGGTGATCCCCTCTGCGACCTGCTCTATACCAGCAATTTCGCACTGGTGGGCCTACATGAGGCTGCAGCTGCCACTGGCGACCCTGACTACGCACATGCCGCGGACCGGCTCTCAACCTTTCTCTGCCGGATTCAGATCCGGTCGGACCACCACCCGGAACTGGAAGGTGGGTGGTTCCGTGCCTTCGACTTCGGACGCTGGGATTACTGGGCCAGCAACGCCGACGAAGGGTGGGGTGCCTGGAGCATCGAATCGGGTTGGACTCAGGCCTGGATCGCGGCGGTGCTGGCGCTACGCCAGAGGGCAACCTCGCTCTGGAATCTGACTTCAGGCAGTCGGGTAGGCCGGCACTTTGACACGTTGTTACCGCTTATGCTGCCTAGAAGTGATGCCGACTAGCAGACCTACAGAGAGGAAGGGATGATGGCGGAAAGTGTCTTTGACGACAAGTCGCGCGAGCCCACGACGGGAGAACTCGATCCAGCGCTGGATCGACATACAGAGACACGGCTTGATCTCGGAGGATGGCTCGGAGGCTACCTTAAGGCGGTCACTGAGCAGTGGTTGCTGGTGGCGCCTCGGGCAAATCCGGCGATGCTGGAGATGTTTCGTGATCGGGACGCGCCGCCCTACCGGCAGATGGTGCCGTGGGCGGGTGAGTTTGCCGGAAAGTACCTGACGGCGGCAGTACAGGTGCTGCGCGTGACCGGCGATCCGCGGCTGCGTGCCTTGCTGGAAGACTTCGTGCCCCGATTGATCGGATTTCAAGCGGAGGACGGCTATCTAGGGCCGTGGCCCAAGGCGCACCGCCTCACCAACTTCGATCCTCTTCAAGGGGAGTCGGGGATGCTCACGTGGGACACCTGGGGTCACTATCACGTGATGCTCGGGCTGCTGTTCTGGCATGACGAGACCGGCGATGAGGCGGCCCTCGACGCTGTCATCCATATCGCCGACCTCCTCTGTGACGGGTACCTGGGCGAGCCAAAGCGGCGGCTGGTAGACACGGGCTCGACGGAGATGAATCTAGCACCGGTCCACAGCCTCTGCATTCTCTATCGACGAACGGGTACGCAGCGCTACCTGGATCTGGCGCTCCAACTTGTCGATGAGTTCGCTGCTGCAGGCCCGGAGGGGCCGCTTGCCGGAGACTATCTGCGACAGGCGCTTGCAGGACGTGAATTCTTCGAGATGCCCAAGCCACGCTGGGAAAGCCTGCACCCGATCATGGCTCTCGCGGAGCTCTATAGCATTACGGGAAAGACTGAGTACCGGCAGGCGTTCCAGCATATCTGGCACTCGATTGTCAGCCATGACCGGCACAACAACGGCGGCTTTAGCTCCGGGGAAAAGGCTTCGGGCAACCCCTACGATTGGGCGCCCATTGAAACCTGCTGCACTATTGCCTGGATCGCGTTGAGCGTGGAGATGCTGCGGATGACGGGCGAATCGACCGTCGCCGATGAGATCGAACTGTCCACGCTCAACTCAGTAGCTGGGATGCACAGCTCATCGGGGCGCTGGGCTACCTACAATACACCCATGGACGGCGCGCGCCGGGCAAGCGCCCACTCCATCGTTTTCCAAGCGCGGGAAGGCAGCCCAGAGCTGAACTGCTGCTCGGTCAACAGTAATAGAGGCTTCGGGATGCTCAGTGATTGGGCGCTGATGCACGAGTGGGGTGTGGGTGCGGCTTTGCCTGGTCTCGTCCTCAATTACTACGGGCCTTCTGTCCTCAAGACGGTGCTCGAATCCAAAGGGGATGCAAAAGAGTCCGTTGACGTAACGTTGACTCAGACCACGGACTATCCTGTATCAGGGCGTATTCTCTTGCACGTGAAGCCTGCCAAGCCATCGGAGTTCTCCCTCAAGCTGCGCATTCCGTTCTGGTCTGCACGTACCCAGGTCACGGTGAATGGCGCCCCGGTCCGGGACGTAGCTCCGGGACGCTACCTAACCCTCTCAAGAAGATGGCAAGTCGGTGACGAAGTCATCCTGGATGTCGATATGTCGCTGCGGTTCTGGGTTGGCGAGCGGGAGTGCGCTGGACTGACCTCGATCTACCGCGGTCCCCTGCTTCTGGTCTATGACCACCGCTACAATCTGCCCATCGCTGCCGCCGCGGACCCACAGGTCCACCACTATGATGAGTGGAATCCCCAGAGGAGCCCCTTGCTGTCGATGCCTGTCCTCGATGCGCGGAAATCTACCGGCAAGCTCGTCGCCTGGAACGACTGGCTCCCGCCCCTGCTGCTTCTCGAATTTGAGGCTGAAGGCGGCCTGCCTGTGCGCCTGTGTGATTTCGGCAGCGCGGGTGAAGCTGGAACGCCCTATCGATCTTGGCTCAATGTCCGGCATACCTGACTCCAAAAAACGGACACCTTGGACTATACTGACAAGACACAGAGCGTGCTTTAGCGAAAGAGAGGCGAGGATATGACTCACTCACCGAGCGGTAGCGAGACTTGGAGCGCGGCGGACTACCTGGATTATACGGGGCGGGATGATGTCTTGAGCGGTGGTATCAAGATGATCCCCGTAGACACTCCAAAGGGGACCTTCAACGTCTGGACCAAGCGTGTCGGCAACCACCCGACCAGAAAAGTGCTTCTACTACACGGCGGACCGGGGATGACCCACGAGTATTACGAGGCGTGCGACAGTTACTTTCCGGTTGCACAGATCGAGTACTACTACTACGATCAGCTCGGATCCCACTATAGTGCCCAGCCGGATGATCCGGATCTCTGGGAAGTCGAGCGCTTTGTCGAAGAAGTGGAGCAAGTACGTCAGGCACTCGGGCTTGACCGTGACAACTTCTATCTTCTGGGTCAGTCCTGGGGCGGGATTTTGGCCATGGAGTATGCACTCAAGTATCAGCAGCACCTCAAGGGGCTGGTCATCTGTAATATGATGGCCAGCATCCCGTCTTATAACGCCTATGCCGAGAGCAGCTTGATGCCGGCTATGGATCAAGCGGTGCTTGCCGAGATCAAACGTCTGGAGGCCGCCGAAGACTATGGAAATCCGCGCTATATGGAGCTTCTGATGCCTCATCACTATGAGGAACACGTGCTCCGTATGCCGGCTGAGCAATGGCCCGATCCGGTAATGCGTGCGCTCAATCACGTCAATCCCGATATCTACATCCCAATGCAGGGTCCCAGTGAGCTGGGCGCCAGTGGAAAGCTTGCTAACTGGGATCGTACTGCCGACCTGGGCCAGATCCGGGTACCGGCGCTAACTGTCGGCGCCGGATATGACACGATGGATCCTGCTCACATGGAATGGATGGCGGATGAGTTGCCCAAAGGCCGTTACTTGTACTGCCCGAATGGCAGTCACCTGACGCTCTACGACGATCAGGAGATTTTCTTTGAAGGCGTTACCCGCTTTATTCACGATGTCGACGCCGGACGCTTCTGACACAGCGCGGTACCGGCTTGTCGCGTTGGCTACATTTAGGAGTTTCTATGCCGAAGCTTGATTTGGGGAATCAGGAGCTCTTCTATACTGAAAAGGGAACTGGCGAGACCCTGCTAATCTATCCCGATCACTTGCACGCTACCCGTGGCTATGAGCGGGAGATCGATTACTTTGCGGACCGCTTTCACGTGATCTCGTTTGACTATCCGGGAACCGGACAATCGACGCGCGATGTGAAATACCAGGATGAGCAGCAGTTTGACCTCTGGAGCTACTGGTCGGACTTCGGCACGCACCTGCTAATGGAGTTGGGAATCGAGAGTGCCTACGCAATGGGAGTAGGGGGCGGTGCCCGCGCCGCCCTCTTTTTCGCAGGCCAGCACTCGCGGCTACACCGACTCACCGCAAAGGGGGTGATTGCCGACAGCTTCCTCGCTACGCTCGACGCAAGAACTATGCACCGTGCGCTGGACACGCGCGAGCACTACTATGTCCGGCAGTGGCGCTTACTGCAGCAGGAGCACGGCGAGGACTGGCGAGAAGTGGTTGATGCGGACACGGCATTTCTGCGCCGGGTTGCAGGTCATGGGGGCTATCACTTGCATGAATTTGTGCTCAATTCGATCGCCTGCCCGGTTCTGCTAACCGGCACCCTCCAGGATCCGCTACGTCCCCGCCTTGCCGAGGAGTATGCACGCGTTGCAACGCTGGTGCCCGACTGTAGCCTCTACCTGGCAAGCACCTGCGGGCACCCCCACATTGAGTACCCTTTTATGTGGAGTGATCCGGCATCTTTCAGGGCCATGGCCGACTTATTCTTCTTGCAGCGGGATCGGCAGTCGTGTTGACGTCTCCGGGTGAAAGGGTGGGCGTGACCCTTGCGGTGCTAACGGACGTGCATTATGGCGCTCCTGCGACCCATGGGGTGCGACGCTCTGAGATTGCCGATATCCTGCTGCAACGCGCGGTCCATCGCCTCAACCGCCTGGTCCGGCCCGACGTGACAGTGGTTTTGGGCGATCTGGTGGACGATGGCGTCTCTCCGGAGACGTCGCAGCGCCTGGGGACCCTACGTACGATTTTGGACAAGCTGTACTCTCCCTGGCTGGTGATCCCTGGTAACCACGATGGCGACGTAGATAGTTTCTATCGTGTCTTCGACCGTCCTCCCGACACGGTCGACATAGCTGGGGTTCGTTTCTTGCCCTTTGTCGATCCCGAGCAACCCGGTTATAACGCCAGGCGGCGCCCTACAGATATCGACCGATTCCGACAGGCTCGCGACGACTACTCCGGACCCATTGTGGCATTGCAGCACGTCTGCCTCGCGCCGCCCGACCAGGCGGCGGCGCCGTACAACTACACCAACGCAGCCGATGT
>SLDA01000626.1 GCA_007125545.1 Thermoflexales bacterium
CCTACGGATGAGGAGATTGAGGCCGCAGCTGCGCTCGCCCACGCCCACGACTTTGTCATAGAGATGGAGAAGGGCTACGACGAGGAGGTGGGTGAGGGCGGCAATCTGCTTTCGGTTGGACAGAAGCAGTTGATCAGCATCGCGCGCGCGATCCTGGCAGATCCCGATATCCTGATTCTGGATGAGGCGACCAGTTCGGTCGATACCTTGACGGAGGCTCGTATTCAGATGGGGATGGAGGCCGCAATGGCCGGTCGCACCAGTTTCGTGATCGCGCACCGGCTGTCGACGATCAAGCGGTCCGATCGTATTCTGGTGATCGACGGTGGACACATCACCGAGATGGGGAGCCACGAAGCGCTAATCGCCGCGCGCGGGCACTACTATGGCCTTTACACGCGGCAGTTCCGGCGCGACCGCGAGCGCGCCTACGGTGTGACCGAGGCGCGCCCGGCGGCACCCGTCAGCGCCCCTGCCGGCGACTGAGACTGCGCAGGGACTCAGGTTCTCCGGTCGCTTCGGGATGACTGATTGTGGAAGGGGGGAGTGTGGCGCGCGGCGGTCGCCGGTGTCTGCATTCCCCCCCAGTGGCACACGTCGCCCTGAGCGGAGGGGCAGCGCTTTTTGGTGTCCCGGAAGTCGAAGGGTCTCGTGGCGGCGACGGCGAGCTCTCTACACGGCGAGAGATCCCTCGACTTCGCTCGGGATGACTGATTGGGGAAAGGGGCGCCTAGGGCGCGGGCGTCTGGAGGCGGAGTATCCAGGGCGTCGGCGTTGGGGTGGGAGTCTGACAGATCACCGCTTGCTGCAGTGCTGCGGCGACTTCGGGGTGCGAGGCGGCAAGGCGGCGGTAGAGGCCCTCCGCCTCCGCACACCGTTCTGTCGCCAGATAAGCTCGCGCCAGTCTCAGGTCGAGGTCTTCCAGGGGTGTGTCGCTGACAACCGACAGGCTGTGGTCGCCCCGCGCGACCTTCGTAGCGACAACCTCCAGCACGGTCGCGGCTTCCCGAAACCCCCCAAGTGCCACGTAGATATCGCCCAGTGTGTACCACACCAGGGCAGGCGCGTCCGGTCGTGCCCTCAGCGCGGGAAGCAGCACACCAAAGGCCAGGAGCGGTTCTTGATCGGCCAGAAGCGCGGAAGCCCGATAGTAGGATTCCCACACACTCTCCGGGTTGTGCACGCTGTAGCTTCCGGCAAGCAGGGCCATCGTGCTTGTATCCCCCGCACGCACGGCATTGCGCCAGCGGTCGGGCAAAAGGTTGAGCTCGATGCCGGGGTCAAGGTCACGGGCGGTGGCAAACGCCTCTTCAGAAGCTGCGTAGTCGCCTCTCCGGTGGAGGACGACACCCAGGAGCGACCAAGCGTACGCACTGTCGGTGGGAGTCTCCTCCATCGGATCTGTGCCCATCAATTCCACGGCCCTCAGCGCGCGCACCTGCGCTGCATCGAGATCCTGGCCCAAGAGCGCCAGACGAGCCCCCGCCATCTGGACCTCCCGCGTCTCCGCACGCTCAGCGCCCTGAAGCGCATCCCACGCGCGCTCTCCTGCCGCCAGGTCTCCGGAGAAGATTGCTTGCTGTAGCTGAATCCATGTAGCGTCGGGTGTCGGCACCGGCTCAAGAGTGGGCTCCGGCGTTGCGGTAGGCGTGACCACTTCGTGTTCGCGGGTGGGCATTGATCCCCAGGGAACGGTCGGAACCACAGGGGGTAGGTAGGCGTGCACCGGCGTATTGGGGCGACGTCCGGAGAGCACGAGCAGTCCGGCGCCTATCAGGACTAGCAGAAGAGCGATGAGGATACCGCGCCGCGTTCGCAGGATCTGGCCGAATGTCATAGTTCGATTCCCCGTATGCTGACTGTTTAGGTGGGTTCGGTACCGCGGTGCCGGACCTGTCTGACGCCGCGGTATTTGAGTAGCTCGTAGATCGCCATCAGTGCGCTGAGTGAGAATCCCCATACGGTATCGCGCCACCCCTGCAGCGTGACAAACCGCCACCAGAAGTGCCGCAGGGCCTGAGAATAGGGGGTGTGTGCGTGCGCCGGTACGCCTGAGGCGAGGAGCACGCTGATGTCATAGGAGAGATAGCGACGCTGTTTGGCCCAGAACTGGCGCAGCGTCGCATAGTTGTAATGGATGAGGTGGGACGTGAGGGTGCCGGCGTCACCCTGGAGAATAACCAATTCGTGAACGGCGCGCTCCGGATCGTAGTGGGCGGCGTCACGGCACAGAAGCCGCATCTGGCAATCCGGGTACCAGCCTGTGGCCCGCATCCGGTGTCCGACGATAACGTTGTGCCGGGGAATCCACCAGCCGCACTCCGGACGCGTAGCGATCACGTCGCGAGCTTCTGCAGCCAGTTCGGGTGTGGCGCGCTCATCGGCGTCCACGAACAGAATCCAATCGGCTTCTACCTCCTGCAAGGCAATGTTACGTTGCCGGGCATAGTTCTCGAACCGGTGCTGCACTACCGTCGCGCCGGCAGCGCGTGCTAGCTCACAGGTTGCGTCGGTGCTAAAGCTGTCCAAGACGACGACGTCGTCAGCCCACGCCACGCTCTCAATGCACGCCGTGATGTGGGCGGCCTCATTCAAGGTTAGGATGACGGCTTTTAACGTGGTCATGGGCCACCGCGGTCTGGTACTTCCCAAGCTCTCAGGACGCGTGTGCTCGCTGCCGCCCAAGCCGGCTCCTCGCCGTGCTGCAGTCGCCGGCTGAAAACTCGACGGACGGCGAGGCCGGTCAGCCAGCAGGTGAGTCGGCTTCGGTGCTTGCGGTAGAGACGAGCGCGGCTCTCCCACAGATGGGCGGTTGTCTCGGGGCGGGCTTGTTGTGTGCTCGCGCCGCCCACATGGGTGATGCGTACGGCAGGCACGATCCAGCTCTCCCAGCCGGCTTTGCGCATACGCCACGCCCAGTCGATCTCCTCACAGTACATAAAGAAGCGCTCGTCGAGCAGGCCTACGGCACGGACGGCATCGGCGCGCGCTATCATCGCGGCCCCCAGCGGATGATCGATGCGCGACGGTTCGGACTGAGTGTACCTTTCCGTAGGGTAGCGTCCGTTCAAGGCGGTGTGGTAGAGCCGATTCGGCATCTGGCCCAGGGCAAAAAGTGCTTGCGAGAGCCCGGGAAAGCGAAACGCGCATTCCTGAAGGCTGCCATCGACATTGAGAAGAACCGGGCCGGCCAGGCCGGCCCGAGGATGCTCGTCCATAAAAGCGACCAGCGCCCTCACATCGCCGGGATTGACGATGGTATCAGGGTTGAGGAGCCAGAGATACTGGACGGCGCCCAACAGGCGGTCCAGTGCGAGGTTATTGCCCCGTACATAGCCCAAGTTACGCTCGCTCGCTTCCAAATGCACCCACGGGTGGTGCTCGCGGACCAGATCGGCGCTGCCATCGGTCGAGGCGTTATCGATGACCCAGACCTGAGCGTCTACACCATCCTCCTCAAGTGTGACTCGGAGCGACCGGAGGCAACGGTCCAAATGCTCGCGCACATTCCACGAGACGATGATGACGGCGAGACTCGCTGTCGACGACAGGACTGCGTTGCGATCGTTCTCGACGTGCGCGCCGCTCATCGTCGCACGCTACGGTTCCCAGATGGTCACGAAGTTCGGATCGACACGGTTGTTGACGTTGGCGATCTGTACATCCTCGTGGATCAGGCCCATCCAATAGTAGAGTGGATTGCGCACCGGCACTTGGACGACCTGGACGCATCCCGTTACGCGCGAGCGCGCTCGTGGTGGCAGATAATAGTTTCCATCGATCTCGATAAGGTCCACACCCGGCGTGCCAATGGCCCAGCGGAAGGGGTAGTTGCGCAGACTGGTGTCGAAGTCCATCGCCACCCGGAAGGCTCCCGATTCCTCGGACCAACCCAGGGTGTTGAAGTTCTGGTCGCTCCGATACTCCGTGCCGGGCCAGGGGCCCGTCGTGCGCAGGTGCGTGTCGCTGTCGTTCTCTATTGTGAGGGTGAAGCAGAGGGTATCGGAGAGCACCAAGGTGGTGGCCGAGTACTCGACCTCGCCGTTGAGAATGTAAGCGCGCGGCAACCCCGCGTCGACCAGCGTGAGCGTGTTACTGGTGACGGTATGTTGCCCGACGGCGTCGCGCGCCTCGGCGAAAACCGTATACGTGCCGTCGGGTGGCGGTTCGCCGCCGGCGTCGATGCCGCCGTCGTAGTCATAGGTATGCCAACCGGCCTGATTCCGTCTGGTCAGCCTCTCGTCCTCAGCAATGGGGTGTTCGATGCCGGTTTGGCCTTTCAGGTAAACCCGGAGTTCCTCCACGTCTTTCTCCAGGACGAGGTTGATCGTGACGCGGTCGTCAATACCATCCTGGTTAGGTGAGAATTTGTCCGGGGATACCGAGAAGCCGCGAATGCCCGGTAGCTCTGTATCGGCGTCATGGATGGTGAGGGTGCCTGTGACCGTGCTCTCCCGCCCGCTCTCTCCTATGGCTTGCAGTGACCAGGTGTAGATCCCATCCTGCAGCACCCGTTTCCGGATCGTATAGGGGAGGTCATTGTCATCGGATGGCAGGCGGTACCCTTCCACGACACCGCTGAAGTAGACAGCATAGGGGTCGCGGTTGACGCTAACGGGTGTCGGTGGACGGAAAATGAACTCCCGCCCTTCGGCATCGGTGAGCGAGAAGCCCACCGTCGCGTTCTCGTTGAGATTAAACGTGATACGGGCAACGTCATCGACACCGTCGGCGTTGGGACTGATCTCGGACGGCTCGACACTTACGCGCTCCAGGAGGGGCTTGGGGCCGCACGCAACCATCAGGGTCATAGCCAGGCCGAGCAGAAGCGCACCTACTGCAACAGGCCATCGTCCTTTTGGATCTCGTTTTGTGGTGGTTGATTGTATCATGGTCGTTTTTTGCTCCATGCCAGGGAAAGTGTACCAGACAATCATCGGTTAGCAACTCGCTAGAACGAGTTGCTAACTGGCCTGTCTGCGCTACAATGGGGGTGGAGGAGAATTGACCCATGGAGTCCCGTCCGCTGCGACTTGGGATTCGGCTGTTGCTCTTTCTACTGCTTGTCGTGGTCGTCCCGCCACTTCATGCCCAAGAGCCCACATCGGATCCCGTGTTGGAACTAATGGCACAAATGTCGCCCGAAACCAAAGTCGGGCAACTTGTGCTTGTGAGCTTTCCGGGCACCAATCTGCCCGATCGCGCAGAGATTTTACAGCTGGCACGGGATTACTGGATTGGCGGCATTCTCCTCAGTCCACACAACGGCAATTTCGGTGAAGCGGGGATCGACCCCACCAGTTTGATCTCGATGACCAACCAGCTCCAGACTGCTGCCTGGGACGCTGCTTCTCCACTTACGCTGCCCGGTGGTGAGATTGACGACCCACCGCGCCCCCCCTTTATCCCTTTGCTGATTGCGCTTGAGGCCAATGATGGCGGGATCGCGCCCACATCCATGGTTCTCGGCGCTTCGCAACTCCCGACGCCGATGGCGTTGGGCGCAACCTGGGAGCTGGAGCTGTCGGCGTTGACCGGCGCTTTCCTGGGTCGCGAACTTGCCCGGCTGGGTATTAATCTCTATCTCGGCCCCGATCTGGACGTGCTCTATACGCCTCGGCCTGGGGATGTTGCTGATCTGGGTACCAACGTCTTTGGCGGCGATCCATTCTGGGTCAGTGAGATGGGAACAGCTTACATACGCGGTCTGCACGAGGGCAGCGAAGGCCAGCTGCTCGTCGTCCCGCGTCACCTTCCCGGACTCGGCAGTGCCGACCGTCCCCCCGAAGAGGAAGTCCCGACCGTTCAGAAGCCGCTCGAACAGCTCAAGCAGATCGATCTCGTTCCGTTCTTTGCCGCAGCCCGAGAACTGCCCGGCTTCTCCGGTGCTGCCGATGGCTTCCTTGTCACGCACATTCGCTATCGAGGCTTCCAGGGTAACAACATCCGGCGGACGAC
>SLDA01000432.1 GCA_007125545.1 Thermoflexales bacterium
GGTGGACCACGCATTGGTTCTTCCACGAGGACCGAGATTGGATCGACGTGCGGTACGACCTGGAGGAAGGTTGGACCGAGGAGCCGCAAGCGGTACGCTTCTGCTTCCCGCTGGCGCTCACTGATCCCGTCTACCGTTACGACACGCTGGGCGCTATCGTGATCGCCGGGCCTATCGCAGACGGCGGGCATGACCTACCGGGAGCAAACCCTGCGCTCTATGCCGCGCAGACGTTTGCCGCAGCGTGGGGTGTAGACCGCGGCGCACTGCTCATCCTCCCAGACGCGCCGCTCGTGCAGTTCGGTGAGGAAGTCGACCGCGCTATCGCCCATATGAGGCCTGACCAGGCCACATCCGGCTCTTTGCCGGCAGCGATCGCCTCCGTCCCCATGTTGAACCTGACCCGCAATGACTGGCAATTCAATCAAGGGGGAGCGCGTGCATGGACTTTCCGCTACCGCTTGGTACTACAGGATGGCGCCTTCGATCCGCTGCAGACTCTGGCAGACGTGCAGAGCTTCGCCGTCCCACCGTACCTACAGGTTCCAGGGAGCGTCCCAGCTTTACCCGGCCTGTCCGAATGGCAGATCGACTTCGCCGGCGGGCCGGTTGTAGCCCTGAAAGTTGCGGAGGACGGGGAAAGGCTGGTCATACGACTCTGGAACGTGCTTGAGCAGCCAGTAACGGGATCGCTCCTCCCACCCACTGGGTATACGCGATTCGAGATCTGTGATGCGCTGGAGCGGGCACAATCAGAGGCCTCTGTCTGCGACGGACGCGTAAGCTTCACCGTTGAGGGACAGAGTATTGCCACCCTGGCCTTTGGGCAGGGACCATCTCAGAATCCATAACCGTGCCGACCGCTGCTGACATCGGACAAGCCGGCGACCTTTATCCTTCAGATTGAGCGACCATCAAAGTGAGGTGCCTGATGCCAACACATACACGAACGCGAACGGGTGCGACTTCAGACGGCGAACGTCCCAACGCGACGATCGAGCTACCCCGGACTCCCGTCTCCCAAGTCAAGGTCCGAGCAACTGGTACGAGCTTGGGCCGCACCGGACTACAAGTGCTCTCCAACAACATTGAGGCCTACGAAAACACTATCCCCGCGATGCTCTCCGACCGGTTGCGCAACGGTAAGTTCGCCGGACCGGAGAACCCGCAGACGGGGATTGCCGCCGGGTGGGAACCCATCGGTAACACGATGGGCGGATTGACCTGCCGCCTGATTCCCGGCATGTACTTATCCGGTCGTGAAGCACAACTCGTGCACACTACGATGCAACAGGGGCGTGCCGGTATCCTGCAGGCCGGGATCCAGGTCCGCGCGGGCGAGAACTTTGAGGTGGAAATGTGGGCGCGGGCACAGCATCGGCCTATCACGGTCGCGGTGGGCCTGCGCCAGTCGGGCCATGCTGCCGTTGCAGCGAGCAAGGGAGAGATGACCTTCGATCTGGCGCACTGGCACCGGCGCACCTGTCACATCGCGGCTCCCGGTGACGGCGACGCCTTCTTCGAGATCACGATCCCGGGCGATAGCCGGCTGATTATCGACCAAGTTCACCTGCGACCAGCGGACGAGGGGCACGTGAGCCAGGCGCTGCTGGATGCTTTCGGACAGTTTCCATGCCCCGTCCTGCGCTTTCCGGGCGGCTGTGTTTCCTGCACTTACCATTGGGAGCATGGGACCGGTGCCGTGCATTTGCGCCCGGTCGTCGACGATCCGGTTTTCAAGTACAAGGTGCACTACGACTTCGGTACAGACGAGTACTTGGAGCTCTGTGCTGCAAAAGGGATCCGCCCCTTCATCACGCTCAACACGACGACAGCGACGCCGGAGCAGGCTGCCGGATGGGCAACCTATATTCGAGACTGGTATCTGTCACGGAGCTTGGTGCTTCCCTCTGCTTATTTTATGTTCGGTAACGAGAACTACGGCACCCACGAAATCGGCCATATGACCGGCGAGATGTACGTGGCGCAGCTCCGGGAGTTCGTACCGGCAGTCCGTGCAGCCTATCCCGAGGCACGGATGGTCGCCATCGGTGAGTATGAATCCGCGGGCGTCCGAGAGGGAGCGCAGACGCCGTGGCGCAGCCTGCTTATCGATCAGGCTCCAGACCTCTTTGATCTCCTCGCCGTGACCCGCTACACGTGGGGCTTCGACAGCCCGCCGCTCACCGATACTATGGCGTCGCTTGTGGACGCCCTGGCAGACAAGGAAGCTGACCTCGAGCGGCAAGCACAGTCGATCCGTGATGCGGGTCTGGACCGGACGATGGGCGTCGTCGAATGGAACTACTGGACGCGCGCCAGCCACAACGATCACGCCGGCTTCTACGAACCGAACGATATCCGCCACTGCCTCTACGCCGGCGGCTTTCTTAACGCGTTCTGCCGGATGGGCGAGATGATGGAGATCGCCAACTATTACTCGCTGGTCAACACGATGGGTATGATTCATAGCCACGACGGGGAGGTACAGCTCTCAGACCTCGTCAAGGTTTTCAACCTCTATAAAGATGCATTGCCCGGCGATGTCATGGATCTTCAGATTGAAGCACCCTCCTTGACGGAGAAGCGCTTGATTGTGGATGCCGTTTTCATCCGCGCCGCATCGTCAATCTACGGGTTCCTGATCAACTTCAGCGCAACCGATGCGGCAGAGGTAGACCTGCAGGGCTGGGGTAAGATTCTCGAGACGCGCGGTCTCTCGGCCCAGGCGATCCTCGAACCGGTCTCCGAATTCGAGCCGGATGTGCAGGCTGGTTCCGTCACTATGCCGCCGATGTCGGTGGTACGAGTGGTGTGCGGGGATCATTCATCTATGATCGAAAGAGGATATTGACTATGCTAAAGATCGGGTGGTCTTCCTGTGACATCACGCCCCGGAGCCCTGCCCTGATCCAGGGACAGATGTACGTTCGGATCGGTCGAGACGCCGCCGATCCGCTTACAGCAACAGCGCTGGCTATCGATGGTGGGACTCCCACAAGCGTAGCCATTCTTATCTCCTGCGACCTCACAGCGGTCTCCGACGAACTTCAGGACGCGGTACGCGCCCGTATCGGGGAAGAGATACCGGACGTGCCGCGCGAGGCCATCATTATGGCGGCTACCCATACCCACGGCGGGCCCGTGATCGATCATGATTCATATCCGCATCCCGGCGGCGACGTGATGACGGCGGACGAGGTGCTGGTTTGGATTGCCGAGCGCGCGGCGAAGACGTCGGTAGAGGCCTGGAAGAACCGGGTACCCCGGCGGATCGGCTGGGCATTCGGCCACGCTGTTGTCGGCCACAACCGGCGTGCCGTCTATACCGACGGATCTGCAGTGATGTACGGTTCGACCAACCGGCCCGACTTCAGCCACGTTGAGGGCTACGAGGATCACAGCCTGGACATGCTCTTCGTCTGGGAGCCCGAGGGGCAGCTAGTGGGTGTGGCCCTGACTATCCCCTGCCCGTCGCAGGTGGAGGAGCACCTGGAACAGTTCACCGCCGATTTCTGGCACGATATCCGGATGGAACTGCGACAGCGCTTCGGCCAGCATCTACAGGTCTTGCCCCTCTGCGGCGCCGCAGGTGACCAGTCGCCGCACTTCCTTCTCTATGAGCGACAGGAGGCCGAGATGCTGCAACGACGAGGCCTCACCCAACGCCAGGAGATCGCCGCGCGGGTGGGCGATGCCGTCGCACGCGCCCTACTTTGCACGCATCCAGACTGTGGCGACACTCTGGTGTCCCGCACCAGCCGGCGCCTGGCGCTATCACCGCGCGCCATCACGCAGGAAGAGCGAGATTGGGCTGAGGGGGCCCACCGGGAGGCGCTCGAACGTGGTGAAAAACCGGACCTCTGGTGGCCAAGGGCCCTGCAGGATGTCGTGGAGCGTTTCGACCGGGGAGATCCGATGCCCGTCTGTGAGGCCGAGTTGCACGTGCTGCGTCTCGGAGATGCGGTGCTCGCCACCAACCCTTTTGAACTTTACCTCGATTTCGGCCTGCAGATCAAGGCACGAAGCCCTGCTGCCCAGACACTGGTCGTCCAGTTAGCGGGTGGAACCGGCTTCTATCTTCCGACCGAACGCGCCGTCCGCGGCGGTCACTACGGCGCGCACCCGGTAGTAGCGCCAGTTGGTCCCGAAGGCGGACACGAGTGGGTTGCGGCGACGCTGGACGCCATCGATGCGATGTTCTCAGCACCGCCCAATGAGAGTCCAGTGTCTACTCGTAACAAATCAGGCGGTGATGGAAAGACCTCTATGCCACAAACCACACTTGTGCCTTCAGACTGGGACCCTAAAGATGCAGCGGATCAGGTCATGGACAATCTGGTCAACGTCTGCTTGCCCGGCGTTAAGGGTGCGCACGATTCGGATTTCGTTGTCGTGGACGGCAAGGCCTACGTCGTTTACATGGCGAATGACGTCCAGGCCGGCGAGGCCGCGACCTGGCCCTTTATCTATAGCGCCCTGTCGATCGTGGACGTAGCAACCAACACAGTCGAACAGACTGTAACGTTCGCCGCCTCCGAAAAGGTCTACGATAACGCAACGCTTCCCGTGGGCGCCTGCTTCGTACCGCGCATTCTACAGAAGGACGAGCAGACTCTGCGCTGCTTCTTCGCCAGTGAAAACCCCGGCGTGCGTGAATCCCAAACCTGGTATATCGACTTTGATCTGATCCAGAAGGGCTTCAAATGGCAGATCCACCGCGCTCAGATCGAGACCGACCTGGGCGTGTTTCCGATGCAGCCCCAACACTTCTATCGTCACGCCGCGGCCAAAGGGTTCGAAGGAGAGCAAAGAGACTATGGACTCTATATGATCGATGGGTTCAAAGTCTGGGATGGGCGGGTCTACACAGTCTTGAACAACTTTGCCAGCGGGCAGAATGCACTCGCCGTCCTCAATGATGATCTCGACACGTTTACCGTGATCGGTGACTACTTCCTTCCCAACGCAGCGAAGCTCACCGAGTCCGCGAGCCAGCGTCTGCCCGACGGCACGTGGTGTGCGATCTCGCGCCAGGAGGGTGATGACCAAAACTACATGTTCGCCGAGAGTGGAGATGGCGTGCACTGGACGCCGCACGAATACCGGCCCCTCGTGAGCCATAGCACGAACTCAAAGCCGACATTTGACTGCTTCGACGGCGTTTACTATCTCGGCTGGCAAGAAGCAACTCGCATCAATGAGGTACGCCGATCGGTATTCAACATCGAGGTCTCGCGGGATGGTCGGGAATGGGTGCGCAAGTACCGCTTTGAGAGCGACAAGTCCTTCCAGTACCCAACCTTCCGTAAATACGAAGATGCTATCTACCTCACGGTGACTCAAGGCGACAGCTCCGATAGCCATAAAGAGCGCATTATGTTCGGACGGCTGGAGTAGTCGGTAGCTTGCCTGGTTCCAGACTCAGATAGGGGCTTGCGCGTCCTCGATTGTCTGCTTCGGGAGCGACCGGCTCAGCACTGTCCTTCTTGGATTCCAGGAGAACGCCCAAGGTGGGAACGCCACCCATAGGCGTTAACTCAACACGGAAAGGTGCACCAGTAACACTGACTCGCAGGACCTTCTGCCCCCCTCTAACTCCCCCCGGCGCGTGGACAAGGCCGGGTTGACTGGCCCAGGTGGTCTGGACAACGGCATTCGTGCTTGTGACCAGGGGGGAGAACCGGAGAGCGTCGCTTCCAGTAACACTGACTTGCAAGTCCTTCTTCCCCCCTCTAACTCCCCCCGGCGCGTGGACAAGCTCGTGTGGGCTTGCCTAGGTTGTCTGGACAACAGCATTCGTGCTTGTGACCAGGGGGGAGAACCGGAGAGCGTCACCTTCAGTGACACTGAGTCGCAAGAGCTTCTTCCCCCCTCTAACTCCCCCAGGCGCGTGGACAAGCCCGTGTGGGCTTGCCTAGGCGGTCTGGACAACGGCATTCGTGCTGGTGA
>SLDA01000602.1 GCA_007125545.1 Thermoflexales bacterium
GTCGCCAGAAGCAGAGCGTCATTTAGACTGTGGCTTGCTTCGCCCAGTCCTACAATGCCGGCATCGGTATGCACCTGAACGAAGACCCAATCGCCACGTTCGGTAACATGGACGATGACCGGCTCAATGCGGGTTATCTTCATGATCTAAACCCTTCAGGTTTTGGCCGGAACACGTCGTGCATCCATCACCGCAAGCACGACTTCGGCAGCAATGAAGAGCAGCGCGCCCCATCGCCCCAGGGTGAAAAAGATCGGCGCCGCGCCGTACACGAAGCCGGCCATACAAGCTGCAGCTACAAAGAGTAGCGACCACTTTCCGACAGACAGGAGAGGCTCTCGGGCGAGAGCGGCAGTCAGAGCAAGATACCCGGAGAGAACCATTGTCAGCGGATAGAGCACCTCCCACAAGTAAGGGATCCGGTTCAGAGTTTGCTTGACCGGTGGCAGCAGAAGCAAGACCAGGATGACGAAACCCACCGCAAGAAGGACGAAACGAGAAGCCCCGATCGGTTCCGAATTCGGATCCTCAGACACGTAACACCTCCTTTACACAGCCGGGCCCTTGGGCCCGATTCGAATCATGATACCATAGCGAAAGGAGGGGAGACGGAGCTGCCCCTCGTTAAGAGACGCTTTGCCGGATACCAGTTCATCAGGTTCGTCGCCCCAAGGCCACGCGAGGCGAATATCGCCCTCCAGCAGCTTTACCTTCGTCAGGTCGAACACCTGCTCGCCCACTAACGGCGTGTCCTGACCATCTCGAAGGACAGCCTGCCAGGTATCAGCTCGGTTGCGCACCCACGCCACCATTGAACGGCGCCCGCGTAAACCCCGGAACCATACTTCGTCGTTGGAGAGGTCAAAGGGCATAAATCGCTCAAAGCCGAAATCCAGGCCCGCGATCAACTCGCTGAAAGGCTTGTAGAAACGCCAGAGGTTCTTCTGATCGACGTAAGAGTCCCAGTGCCAGATGTGCCCCGTCCCGGCGGCCCCGGTGAAGAATGCGGGAAAGGTCGTATCGTGAAAGATAATGCCCCGGTTGTCCATCCGGTAGTAGCGGAAGGGACCGGTGTGGCGATCGTTCACTGCACCGGTCTCGGCTAACAGCAAAGGTCTATCAAGGCGGGCGATGCGCCGAATGGCATCGATGCTGAATGCTACAGGATCTTCGCGACAAATCTCCCAGGGCGCGCCCTGATCGAGATAGCGGTGAACCTGTTCGAAGTCCATTTCAGGCAGGCGGAACGCGTTATGCGTTTGGATCTTGGCCTCATCATCAAAGCTGCCCAGTGAGTTCGTAACCAGGTGGTGCGACGAGAGCTTGCGGACCTCCTTGAGCATATCCTTTGTCCAGGAAACGACGCGGTCAAAGTCTCCGGCGACGCAATCCATCTCATTCCAGAGTTCCCAGGCCATAACGACAGGGTCGTCCCCGTAGCGGTCGGTGTAGGCTTTCACCTTTTTCAGCCACAGCTCCCGCCACGTCGGTTCTGTAAGCCATGCGTTGATGCTCTCAGGTGCGCGCCCGTCTTCCGGATGGCGCAACTCCTTGTAGAAGGGACCGCCTGACTCAAAAGTCCGAAAATGTTCGAAACAGAGCTTGAGGCGGATGCCATAGGTGCGCGCGTGCTCGATGACCGCATCAAGGCGCGCGAAAGCCGCGAGGTCGAGTTCGGCGGCAACCGCAGTCTCCACATTGAAGTAGGGATGCGACAGCCAAATGCGCGCGAAATTGCCGCCATTCTCCGATAGCAGGCGGAACCAGCGCTCGTATTCGGCGGCGCCGAGAGTGGCGACTGCGTCCCCTGTCTCAAAATGCTCCGCCCCAGCCGGCAGTGGGTAACGCGGGGGACCAGCCATGCAGGGGCCAATCGGCACATAAGAGCCCCCGTTGGTGGTAAGCAGGTACCGGGGTGAGTCCGGCTTGGTGATCACATAGCCGTCATGGTCCGCAGGATCGCAGGTGAACCCACCCTCCTCCATAACCTTCTCTCCCGCAAACGCGCGGTAACGATGCAGACCTGCCTGTTTCGGCGTGTAGCGCACAGCATAGACCGGCTTGCCCTCCACGCGGAGGTGCTCATACCCATGATCGTCGTAGAACAACTCGGCCGGTTGGTGCAGAAACGTCGGACGCATCTCCGCTTCTCCACCGGCCGGCAGGAACTCCACGCGGTCGACTGGCTGCCGGTAAGGAAAAGTCCGCATCCAGCGGCCAAAAGTCGGAACATTCGCCATCATTGTCCCCCATTCTTTTTACTAGGTTCTGCTCTTTCTATCTCTATTTTATACCATAAGGTGGCAGGATTTGCAGTCAGGTCAACTCTATGCTCATCCGCTCTACGGCGCATCGGCACCGGTTGACCCAGGGGCTGTCCGCATCCGTCGAGAGGCTGAAGGAGCAGGCGCGCTGCCCCGGTCAATCCGCGTACGGTCACTCTGCCGGTAACAGGTTCGATGCGCGTAGGGGCCGAACCCCAGCGATCCGCAAGAGATTGGCGACTCTCATCCTCCCAGACCATGCCGGTATTGGCGACCCGCGCGGCAGCAAGCAGCAGCAGCGCCCCACTCTCAGCGATGGGCGCGTCCTCCAAGCTGATGAGTTGGACAGCTGCAAACGGCGTCTCCAGCTCGATGAGCAGGTGCGGAAGCTCACAACTCATAGCTCGCCCAATATAGCCCTGAACGGCGGGGGTATCGATGAGAACCGCGCCTCCAGTGTCGGTTTCCAGCCACGCCAATTCGTCGGTGTCGCTTAGGATGAAGCCCTCGGGTAGGGCGACCTCCTCTTCCTGAGGTACCAGAGTCTCCGCGCGGAAATCCGCGATTGCGGTCGCGTGGACCAACGCGAGGCGTCCGGGAAGGTAGGGCAGGACATAGGGACGCCGGTCATCAGGCAGCTCGGTGTCGCGGAGACTATCCACAACCCGCTCGTGGGTCAGGTGTTGCTCCAAAAGGGTTTCGGCAGCACGGACATCGCCTCGCAGGAACATCAATGCGCCAACAGCGGTCTGCGCCATCTTCACCGGATCATTGGCCATAGAAAAGAAGCTGGTGATCATGCCGCTGGTCCAGGACTCCTCTGTCGATCCGCCACCATAGTCAAACCAGAAGAGGCCATCCCAGTCCTGAAGTGCCGCGTAAGCCGCCGTCACAGGGATGAACTCCGCCGCCGTGTCGTTGGGAAAGGGTGCGTTGAGCTCCGAGACGATATAGGGCATGTCCTTGACGGCGCTGCGCGAGAGCTGCGCAGGCGCTGAGTGATCGGGCGCGTCTACCATTGGCGTGTTGGTAATCGTCCAATTCGAGCGCGACCAGGCGCTGCCCGGGAAACGTGGGTGTTGCCAATAGACGTGACCGTCGATGATATCAAGCACCGTATTGTTCTCTACGTGCAACACCTGATTTATGCTGTGATTATGATCGGAGGTACCCAGAATGAGCTGGCGCACACCGAGATCGCCACGCAGATAAGCGCCCATGTCTTCGAAGAAGCTGCGCTCCAACCCAGCATAGAACATGGCCTCGTCGTGAAAGCGCCCCGTGGAGGCTTCTGCGAAGTCCTCGGGTTGCAGGCGGCGCACCGACTCCTGACGGGGATCTTCAAAGGCGCGCAGATCTCCCGACCACGCAGCAACCAATGCCTCTCGATCGGGATAATGGCGGGACAGCCAGGCATTCCAAAGACGGTCGAGATCCTGTGCGTAGCTCGGCGGGATGTCGCTCCAGGTACCCGCAGGCTCCTGCTGCTTTCCACGCAGGCGGCCCTTAACCCACGACTCAAGCACACTGTTCTCGTTCACCAGTTCAACAATGGCAACTGCGGGTTCCTCCGCATAGCGATTGCCTGTGAAGGGATTAACGTGATCCAATAACTGGCGTGCGTACTCTTTCTGTAGGAAGATCAAGCGGGGGTCAAAGTAGGTCAATGCCTTCCCGTAACCCAGCCAATCCACCTCCTTCACACCGTCGGCGACGGTAAAGGATCGAGAGACGTTCAGATTGAGATCGATGTAGACCCCATTGTCCTTGCAGCACGCAACGAAATAGTCGAGACGCGCCATCGCCTCGGGATCAAGCGAGCGCGTGGGCTCAACGTCGCGCCTGGCGATACCGCTCTGCGCGGGCTCGTAGACCGGTGTCGTACCGCTGTGGCGCATCAGAATGCCACGGGGATATCGATGGTCCATATGGTGCAGCCGAATGCAGTTGATGCCGAATTTGGCCAGGCGACGCGCTACGGTCGGGGCCATCTCACGGGGGAGCACAGCTGCCCCAAATGTCAGATTCTGGCCCCAGATGCGCCAGCGTCGCCCATCGCCCAGGGCCAGATGTCCGTTCACTATTTGGATGAAGCCGGTGGCGCCGGCGGGCTTATCGAGAAGGAAACTCATATCGGTCGGGCCGCTAGAGACATCGTCCCAGGGCACCGCAAATACCGGCCAGGCATTATGGTCCGGCATAGGCCGGCTTTCTGTACCACTCATCTTTCCACCCTCCTGTCTGTCACGATCTCGCGGGCGACTAACGCGGTCATATCCCGGTAATGCTGATCGCCAAAAAGCCATACATGCACGAGGTAAGTCCGCAGCCAATAGACGAGCCAACGCAGCTCGTGGCCCGGGCGGAGTGGGGTATAGGCGGTATAGATGTCGAAAAAGCCGGAGCCTACCGTCTGGAAAACACGCAGGTAGGCCAGCTCCATCTCTACGTCGGCATACTGCGCCCCCGGATCTACCAGACCCGACAGATGCCAGCCGTCATCTGCCTGGACCACCATCACATTTGCGGACCAGATATCGCCGTGGATCAGGGTGGGCTCGCCCTGGTCTGCCAGCAAGCTCGGGGCCAGATCGATGGCATGATCGACATCCTTCAGAACCCAGGCAGGCAGCCGCCGTTCTACATCGGGCTCTTGGCGCACGGCGTGTAGCCGCGGCAGAAAGACATCGACCCACCGCTCAGAGCCTGCCGCATCGATAGGCCCGAAGGTGTCGCGCGTGTGCACATGTAGATCGGCCAATACCTCGGCCAGCTCCCGCTCAACGCGGACCCGGTCCCGGGGGTCGAGAAGCGCATCACCCAGCGTGACGCCAGGCAACGTCTCCAGGAGCAGGAAGGCATAGGGTAGCGGGACCTCACTGATTGGGGCCTGAGAGATCGCGCCGGCATCCCCTTCAAGGTAGACATTGGGACAGGGGAAACTGTGTGCACGCAGGTAGCGTAATTGCCGTGCCTCCTCGCCAAATCCCTCCCCAGCGGCGTTAAGCTTGATCACCGCTGTGTAGGGATCGCGATCGAAAGCGAGGCGCAGAACTGAGTTGATCATCCCTCCCCGGAGCCGTTCGACGCCGAGACAGCGCACAGAACGCCCCAACCAGGCAGCGAGAACAGGTTCCGCCTGGGCCGGGGTCAGGGTGAGATTCGTCTGCAAATTCATTGCACCTCGCTGTGTCGAGCCGTTCTAGAGCACCAGTCCGTCGTACGAGACATCGGCATCCACCGCCCCATAGACCTCCACAAGCTCGCCGTGGGTCAGCCAACCGTTATGAGAGAAGTGATGGGCTACCAGTGTTGTGCGACCGGGCACCAATACACCTTCCTCCAGCATCCTTGCGCGCGTCTCAAAAAAGGTCTCGACGCTATGATGTCCGTTACCACCGGGCTGCCTACCGGTGGTGGCGTCCAGCAGGATCACGTCCATCGCACCGAGCTCGCGCAGCAGCTTCCATGCGGGGTCCTCGAGCGGGGCCGTGTCGGTAGCATAGAAGACCCGGCGTCCTTCAGCCTCTATCACATAGAGCAGCGGTTCCAGCTGGCCCCCGCCGTGGGTCGCCGGAATTGCCGTAACCTGATAGCGTCCCGCATCCCACCGGTCGCCTGCCGAGACGACCTGATATCCCAGGTGAACCTGCTCCAGTTCTTCGGAAGAGAACGGCTCGAGCAC
>SLDA01000354.1 GCA_007125545.1 Thermoflexales bacterium
ATCCGCACCACGCTCTATTCGCATGCCAATACCGTGGGAGAGGCCGTCTTGGAGGCCGGAATACGCGTCTATCGGGCGGATCGCCTTACGCCAGACGGGACGACGCCGTTGGAGCACGGTATGCACATTGCGCTCGAACGTTCGATCCCGGTGAACGTGCGCCTCGATGGACACACCTTGCGTACCCGCACGCATCGTACTCGTGTGGGCGAAGTGCTCGCCGACCTTGGCGTGACAATCAATGGGCAGGATTACACGATGCCCGCGCTCGATGCCTCTCTCAGCGAGGAGATGGACATCCAGGTCTTCCGGGTCACGGAGAGTGTCATCGTGGAGCAGAGTCCTGTACCCTTCGATACAGTCTGGCAGGGTGATCCTAACTCGGAGATCGATACCACCGGTTTGCTCGAGGAAGGGGCGCCTGGCGTGTTGGAGCGGCGCATTCGCTTGCGCTACGAGAACAACCAGGTTGTTGAGCGGCGCGTGGAGGGCGAGAGTATGATTCTGGCCCCGAAGAATCGTGTCATGGGTTACGGCACCAAGATCGTGGTACGTACGTTGCAGACTGGGAGCGGTCCGGTCGATTACTGGCGTGTCGTGCGTATGTTGGCCACTTCTTACAGTGCCAGCACGGCCGGGGTGTCACCAAGTTCACCCCATTACGGGCGTACCCGCACCGGCATCCCGATGCGCGATGGCATCGTTGCTGTTGATCCGAGCGTCATTCGCCTGAACAGTGAAGTCTACGTCCCCGGCTATGGTGTTGGCCTGGCAGCCGACACCGGTGGCGCAATCAAGGGAAAGCGGATTGACTTGGGCTACGCAGACGAGAATCTCAAGTTGTGGTATCGTTGGGTCGATGTGTACTTGCTTACCCCGGTGCCCAACGTGATCAACTACCGGGGACCCTGATGCTCTGCCCTTACTCTCTACACCGGTCGTCGAGGGCCTGATGGATCATCCCGCCCCACTTGAGGATCCGCTTACGCTGCTTCAGCGATACGAACTCTGGCCGCGGAAATCCCTGGGCCAGAACTTCCTGGTCGATCCCTCTGCACCTGATAAGATCGCTGTATGCGCCGGCATAACAAGCGCCGATACGGTCTTGGAGGTCGGCGCCGGTCTCGGTACTCTGACTGCCGCACTCTCCCGGCGCGCCCGGCGTGTTATCGCCGTCGAGACCGATCCCCAGTTGGTGGATATCCTCCATACTGAATTGCAGGCATACGCCAACGTGGAGATCGTTCACGCAGACATCCTCGAGATTGATCCGGCGACGCTGTTAGCTGGAGCCGGGGGCGACCTGGTCGCCGGCTCCGACCGGAACGTTCACGGCGCCAAGCAGGAGCTTTGGGGGCCCAGGCTGCCGCACTATCATGTTGTGGGAAATCTGCCCTACTACATCACCAACGCCGTAATGCGCCATTTGCTGGAGGCTGCGGTCCGCCCGGCGCGGATGGTGGTGACCGTTCAACTGGAGGTGGCGCGGCGCATGGTGGCAGTGCCGGACGATATGAGTCTCCTGGCAGTCAGTATCCAGTTCTATGGTGCGGCGCGAATCTGTTTGCGCCTGAAGCGTGGCGCTTTCCACCCGGTGCCCCAGGTGGATTCAGCGGTGGTTCGGGTAGACCTCTACGACACGCCGCCGGTGGAGGTTGGCGACGTCGAATGCTTCTTCCGGATCGTGAAGGCCGGTTTCGCACAACGCCGCAAGCAACTGCGCAACTCGCTCTCTGCCACGCTCTCTCTGGATGCGCCCACCATTGGCGAATCGCTCGAAGCTGCCGGTATAGACCCGCGTCGCCGCGCCGAGACGCTGGCTCTCAACGAATGGGGACGCGTCTATGCCGTGCTGGCGCCGCTAATGCTCTAGACCTCGCCGCTCTCTATCGACGCAAGCAGGACTTGCTCCGCTTGTTCCAATCGTCTCAGTGTGCGCTCACGGCCCACAGCCTGGAGGCTGCCAAATAACGGTGGCGAAACTTCCTTGCCTGTCACGGCGTTGCGGACGATTCCGAACAACTGCCCAGCTTTGAGGCCCAACTCTTTGGCAAGCTCGCGCATGGGGCCCTCCATCTCCTCGGCTGTGAACTGTACTAACCCACTCAGCAGCCGCTGCGTTTCGCGAATCGCCCTGATGCTCTCCTCAGCCGTCATCTTCTTCGGGACAAAAGCTTCCGCCGGCAGCATCTTGATCTCCTGGAAGACGAAGTCGGTCAGCGGAATGACATCGCGCAGCGTCTTGAGCCGCTCCTGGACCAGCGGAACCAGCAGACGAAGGGTGGGCAGCAATTCTGTTGGAATCTCACTGGGGATGAGGCCGGCATCGACCCAAAACGGGATCAAGCAATCCAGAAGCTCCTGGGGATCCATCTGCCGGATATACGCCCCGTTCATCCAGTCAAGTTTGTCGTAGGAGAAGACAGCCGGCGATAGATTGATACGGTGCACATTGAACTTCTCGATCAGCTCCTGACGGGTGAAGATCTCTTGTTCGTCACCCTCACCCGGGGCCCAGCCAAGCAGGGCCAGGAAGTTGAAGAGAGCGTCGGGCAAGTAACCCTGTCGCCTAAACTCGTCGACCGAAGTAGCTCCGTGCCGCTTACCCAGTTTCTTCCCGTCGGGTCCGAGCACCAGCGGTACGTGAATATAGATGGGGGGCGTCCAGCCAAAGGCCTGGTAGAGTTGAATCCGTTTCGGCGTGCTGGGAATCCAATCATCGCCGCGCAGTACATGGGTGATTCCCATCATATGGTCGTCAACCACAACCGCCAGATGGTAGGTAGGGTATCTATCGCTCTTGAGCAAGACCTGGTCGTCGATCAGGGCGTTCTCGAAGCTAATGTCACCGCGCAAGAGGTCATGAAACGTTGTGGTGCCCTCGTGTGGCACCTTCAATCGGATGACGTGAAGCTCCTCGGCGGGAACCTCTCCCGCTGCCTTGATACGGCAGCGTCCGTCGTACATCGGTGTCTCGCCGCGCGCACGCATGGCCTCGCGCACCTCTTCCAGCCTATCGGGTGAGCAATTGCAGCGGTAGGCCAGACCCTTGGCGATGAGCTCTTCGGCCTTCTCACGATAGATGTGTAATCGCTGTGACTGCACGTAAGGTCCGTAGCCTCCGTCTCTCTTGAGGCCCTCATCCCAATCGAGCCCGAGCCAGGAGAGGCTATCCTCGATCACCTTCAGCGCGTCTGCTACGTAACGACTGCGATCTGTGTCCTCTATGCGCAGAATGAGCTTACCGTTTTGTTGTCTGGCAAAGAGCCAGTTAAACACAACGGTACGAATATTGCCGATATGTGGATAACCCGTAGGGCTGGGGGCGAAGCGAACGCGAACTGTCATCGGACCTCCATACAAAGCGACTGAACGACTACAGCCTCGATTATACGGCGCTTTCGTCAGAACTCCAATCGCCGTTGGTGCATCGCCACGCTTTCGACCAGGCCGAGGCCGAAGAAGGTCACGACCAGCGCAGTGCCGCCGCTACTGATGAAGGGCATAGGCAGTCCGGCAACCGGAATCACGTTGAGGTTCATCCCCAGATTAATCAGCAATTGGTAGTAGATGTACATCGTGACCCCAACGACGATGAGTCGTCCGGTCGCGTCCTCGGTGCTTCCGGCGATGCGGAGCAGACGCCAAAGCAACACGACAAAGATGAGCAGGATCAAGCCCGCGCCCACAAACCCCAATTCCTCGGCGATGACCGAGAAGATGAAATCCGTGTGACGCACGCGCAGGAAGCGGAGTTGGCTCTGCGTTCCGGCGCCGAATCCCTTACCGAACCATCCGCCGGACCCGATCCCAATGAGGGCCTGCTGGATGTTATAGTAAGCACCCGGGTCGGCGGCGGGATCGAGAAAGTTGCTGATGCGGTTCTGCATATAAGGATCCATATTGGCCCACAGCAACGGCAGTGCGAGCAACCCCAAAACCCCAAGGCCGCCGATAAAGCCCAGGGACAGTCCCGATGTATAGACCATTAGCGCCCACGTCGCCAGATAGAGCGTCGCTGTGCTCAGGTTGGGTTGGCTGAAAACCAGGAAGGCGGCTATGCCGGTGAGGATCATCGATCCCACGAACTCGGGTATGCCGGGCGGGGCAGGTGCATTGCGCGCCAGCATACTGGCCTGGCTCACGATCAACAGAATCAGCGCGGGAAAGGCGGGTTGTATGGAGATGCCTCCGATGTAGATGAACCTCCGGACCGCGCCGATCTCACTGGTGCCGAAGAGGAGGGTAAACACCAGGACGCCGATTGTGACGAAGTAGAGAGGCCATCCCAGGCTTTCCAGCAAGCGGTAGTCGATGGACGCCAGCACAAATACCGAACCGACGCCGATAGCAGCGTACACCGCCTGCCTGCGCCACGTACCGGCAAGGTCGGGTGAGCCTTGGGTGGCGCTAGAGATCATCGCCAGCCCGATTATGCTTAGGGCAATGGCGAGGATGAGGAGCGTCCAATCGAAATACTGCCAGGGTGACTTACGCATCAGTCACAGCAGGTGGGTGACGCCGCGGCGCCTGCCCTCCCTAGTCGAGCGGCTCCTCACGCAACCGCGATTCCTCGCGCCCACGTGCTTCTGCGCGTGGAGTCCGGGCCGTGTAAATGGGAATATCCGCCATCAGACGTGTCTCCCGATTGTCCTCGCTGAAGCTCACCATCACCTTATCGGTCTCGATTTCCAGGTGTCTGGATATCACGGCGATGATCTCGTCTTTGAGGATCTCCAACATACCGGGGGAAATATTGGCCCGATCATGCGTCAAGACGAGGCGCAGACGTTGAGCCGCTATATCTTGTGGCGAGTTCGTTTTTCGTCGGAATATGTCGCGTAGTCTCATAGTTCTTAGCCCTGCTCCTTTCAGCGGGAGCGGAAGATCCTCTGGAAGATCGTCTGCCTGGGTATGGCTTCAAAGGGAATGTCCTCACCGTTCAGCCGCCCCGCTATATCGCGGAATGCCCTTCCGGCAGGCGAGCGATCGTCGAGCGCGACCGGCTGTCCCTGGTTACTTGCCGAGAGTATCTTGTTGTCCTCCGGTACAATGCCGAGCAGGTCAATCGCCAGCAGATCGACCACCGTGGTGGAGTCGAGCATCTGATTGCGCCGCACCAAATCATGCTGGAAACGATTGATGATCAGCTTCGCCGGTGCCCATCCCTCGGCCTCCAAAAGCCCCACGACGCGGTCGGCATCGCGAACGGCGGTGACCTCCGGATTGGTCACGATCAGCACCAGATCGGCGGGCGTGACAGCGTAGCGAAAGCCGTGCTCGATGCCGGCCGGTGAATCGATCACGACAAACTCCGATAGCTCTGCCGCCTCATGCGCGACCCGGTTCATATCTTCGATGCTAATGGCGTTCTTGTCACGTGTCTGGGCTGCGGGCAGAAGAAACAGCTCCGGGAAGCGCTTGTCTCGCACCAGCGCTTGGCGCAGCCGGCACTTGCCCTCTACGTAGTTCACGATGTCGTAGACGATGCGATTCTCTAATCCCAACATGACGTCCAGGTTGCGGAGCCCGATGTCGGCGTCGATGCATGTAACACGATGTCCGAGCATCGCGAGACTGATGCTTAGATTTGCAGCGGTGGTGGTTTTGCCCACCCCACCTTTGCCTGAAGAAATTGTGATTATCTTACCGGGCATATTTATCCTTTTTTCATCCACGTATCGGCTACTATCCGGCCTTCCTCCACGCGTGCCATCTCGGGTTCTGCTGAACGCCGTCGCTGCTCCGGCGCCCGTCCAATGTAGCCCGCGATGCGCAGCTGGGATGGCTGCAGCTCCAGAGCGCAGATGACGGCCTCCTCATCCCCATACGCACCTGCGTGGGCCAGACCACGCATAGCGCCCCACACCACAATGTTGCCTCCAGCGACAATCTCACCCCCTGGATTGACATCACCCAGTAGCGTGACATGCCCGGGATACTGAATCTTCTGACCGGATCTAAGGGTTTGCCGCACGAAGAGCGCCTGCGGCTCGGCCGTCTCGGCAGTCGCGGCTTTCTTGGCATCGACATCCCTCGGGATGCGAGTCAAGATCCCGTTGGAGCGGGCGAGCCGAATCGTCTTCTCGTTCTCACCCACGACGGCGCACAGCTCGATATCGAACTGCATAAGCAGGGCACGCATCGCGCTCAACTGCTCTTGGGTCAGTTCCCGCGACTCGAGATCCAGGATTAACCGCCCTCCTCTGAAGAACTCCTCGGCATCTTGCAGGGCAAGCTCCAAGGCCTCAAGGACGGTATCCCAGACGTAGGACTTTGGTTTGAGAAGAATACCCTCGGCGGTTCCCTTCAGAGAAATAGCAGTTTCTTCCATACCTAGCTCATTATAGCATGATGTCGGAACCCGAACGTTACCAGAGCGTGTCGAATTCTCCGCGCTTGTAACAAAACATGGATCAAGCTACTATTCTACCCAGTTCAAGGTATAACTCAAGTAGAGGTTACATGCGATCATTTCTGCGTCTGCTCATCGTGTTGGCTGTCCCCATCGTCCTGACGATGATGATGGTGCGTTTGCTGACCCTGCCATGGTACCCGGCATGGCAATATGGGCGTCCGGGCTTTCCCCCTGACCCCCTGGGTATGCCAAGAGAGGAACGCCTCCGCCTGGCTCAGGCTTCCATCCGGTTCCTCAACATACCCTGGTCGACCGATATGCTCGCCGAGTTGCACTTTGATGACGGTACTCCGGCCTACCAGGAGCGAGAGCTGGAGCATATGGATGATGTCAAGGCCGTCTACAATGGCCTGACCCTCCTGGCTTTGGTGATGGGGGCGGCCGCGCTGATTGCCGTGTGGGCTCTGCTTCACCAGCCCGGAGCGGTAAACGGGAGCTGTCGCGCCATTTGGACCTCTCTCACCCAGGGCGCGATTATGACGCTGGGGCTGATCGTGTCACTCGGCGTCTGGATGCTTATATCCTTTGATCTCTTCTTCACGGTCTTCCACCAGCTCTTCTTTGAGCCGGGCACCTGGCTCTTCTCCTATTCTGATACATTGATCCGTCTTTTTCCGTTGCCTCTCTGGCAAGATGCCGGACTCATCATTGCCGGAGGCGTCAGCGCACTCTCCCTGCTTCTGATCGCGCTTGGCGTCTGGCGTGGGCAACGCTGTGGAGCCGGATCTTAGCAGGAGGCACCCTTACGATGGCTATCGCAACACCCGACTGGGTCAAGGACGCTGTCTGGTACCAGATCTTCCCCGACCGCTTCGCGTTGAGCGAGGAGGTGGAAAAGCCCGGCAACCTGGAGGCCTGGGAGTCTCCACCTACTCGCCGTGGCTTCAAGGGCGGTGATTTCCTGGGTATATTGGAGCATCTCGACTACCTCGTGGATCTCGGCATCACTGCCATTTACTTTAATCCTATCTTCCAGTCCGCCGCGAATCATCGCTATCACACCCATGACTACTATCGCGTCGATCCCATTCTCGGAGGAGATGCGGCCTTTTTTGCATTCCTGGAAGGGGCGCATCGTAAAGGGATTCGGGTCATGCTGGACGGCGTCTTCAACCACGCCAGCCGTGGCTTTTTGCAGTTCAATCACCTGATGGAGAACGGGATTGCCTCTCCCTACGTTGACTGGTTTACCGTGACCGGCTGGCCGTTGCGGGCGTACGATCCCCGCCGTCAGCCCAATTACTCGGCCTGGTGGAACAATCGCGAATTGCCCAAGCTCAACACCGATAACCGTCAAGTGACGGAGTTCCTGATGGGTGTGGCCGAGCACTGGTTGCAGCAGGGCATTGATGGCTGGCGGCTGGACGTCCCTCTGGAGATTAACACCCCTGGCTTCTGGGAGGAGTTCCGCCGGCGCGTCAAGGCAATCAATCCCGACGCATACATTCTGGCCGAGATCTGGCACGATGCGCACCCCTGGCTTCAGGGCGAGCACTTCGATGCGACAATGAACTATGGGTTCAACCGTGCATGCTATGGCTTCTTTGGCGGCGAATGGCTCGACACGTCTGAGCGCCCCGGTGGATTTCAGATCCAGGCTCTTGACGGTCCCACGTTCGCGGCGGAAATTACACGCCTCTTGCATCTCTACGAACCGGAGGTCACACGCGCCCAATTCAATCTGCTCAGCAGCCACGATGAGCCGCGGTTCCTGACCATGGTCCGTGGGGACACCCGGCGCTTACGCCTGGCGACGCTCTTCCAGATGACCTTCCCCGGCTCGCCGTGCGTCTACTATGGAGACGAGATCGGTATGGCGGGTGGGGGTGATCCCGACTGTCGCGGTGCTTTTGTCTGGGACGAGCGCCAGTGGGACCTGAGCTTGCACGCCGATTTCCGCCGGTTCATTGCCTTGCGCCATAAGCACCCCGTCCTGCGGCACGGCGCCTACACGATCGTGAAGGTGACGCCGACGGCCTACGCGTTCGCACGCCACGACGCAGATACACTGATGCTCGTGGCGCTGAACGTGGGCGAAGAGGAAGTGGAGCTGGCGCTGGATCTTGACATAGTGCTGCCGGGACGGCTCGCCGCCGATGCTCTCTTCGTCGATGCCTGGTCCGGCGCGCCGGAGCATGTCCAGGGAGGCAAGCTGACGCTCACGCTCCCTCCACTGGATGGTATCGTGCTGATCCAGCGCTAAGTTTACACATTTCCTACATAACTCTTATGTCATTCCAATACTTCGCCTTTATACTAAGGCACGGAATGATAAGTGCAGGGATGATATAAGATGATATGCGATGGAGGTTAAACATGGCACGAATTGTAGGAATAGACCTGGGGACGACAAACTCCGCCGTCTCCGTTATGGAAGGTGGTCAAGTCACCGTCATTCCGACTGCTGAGGGGCGGCGCTTGTGCCCGTCGGTGGTTGCCTTTACCAAGGGCGGTGATCGGTTAGTGGGTGATCCTGCCAAGCGGCAGGCAGTGGTTAACGCTGAGAATACGGTGTACTCGGTCAAGCGTCTGATGGGACGGCGTGCTGACGAGAGCGAAGTCGATGTCACGCGCGAGATGGTTTCATACAATATCGTTGCGGGACCACAGGGCGACGCGCGGATCCGTGTTCCGATCCAGGACAAAGTCTATACGCCGCAGGAGATCTCGGCTATGGTCCTTCAAAAGCTTAAGAAGGATGCCGAGGCGTATCTGGGCGAGCCCGTGAATCAAGCTGTGATCACGGTACCGGCCTATTTCAACGACAGCCAGCGGCAGGCAACCAAGGACGCCGGGCAGATTGCGGGTCTCGAAGTGATGCGCATTATTAACGAGCCGACCGCCGCTGCCTTGGCCTATGGTCTTGACAAGGCCAAGGATGAGACCATCTTGGTATTCGACCTGGGTGGTGGGACGTTCGACGTTTCGATTCTGGAGGTCGGTGAGGGCCTGATCGAAGTTAAGGCCACCAACGGCGATACCCACCTGGGTGGTGACGACTGGGACGAGCGCATCGTCCGCTGGATGTTGGATGAGTTCAAGAAGCAAGAGGGTGTGGATCTGTCGAAGGATCGTCAGGCAATGCAGCGTCTGCGTGAGGCCGCCGAGAAAGCCAAGATCGAGCTCTCCACGATGATGGAGACTGAGGTCAATTTGCCCTATATTACGGCGGATGCGACCGGTCCGAAGCACCTGCAGATTCGGGTGACACGCTCGAAGTTCGAGCAGTTGACACACGATCTGGTCGACCGCTGCCGGCGGCCCTTCGAGCGGGCCCTGGCGGACGCCAAGATTTCGGCTTCGGCGTTGGATCAGGTCGTCCTGGTCGGCGGCGCGACGCGTATGCCTATGATCCAGGAGCTGGTCCGGTCTCTGACCGACCGCAAGGAACCACATAAGGGTGTCAACCCCGATGAGGTTGTCTCGATCGGTGCTGCGATTCAGGCCGGCGTGTTGGCGGGCGACGTCACCGACATTCTGCTCCTGGACGTGACTCCGCTGTCGCTGGGTGTGGAGACATTGGGTGGGCGTATGACGACCCTGATTCCGCGGAACACCACGGTGCCGGTGAAGAAGAGCGAGACCTTTACCACGGCAGAGGACAATCAGACTGCCGTCGATATCAAGGTCTACCAGGGCGAGCGCCCCATGGCGGGGAACAATATGCTGCTCGGTCAGTTCCGGCTGGACGGCATTCCCCCGGCGCGGCGCGGTGTGCCGCAGGTCGAGGTGACCTTCGACATCGATGCGAACGGTATTTTGAACGTGCGCGCCAAGGACAAGGCGACTGGACGCGAGCAGCACATTACCATTACCGCGACCACGAACCTCAACGAGGAGGATGTTGAGCGCCTGGTCGAGGAAGCCCAGCAACATGCCGAAGAAGACAAGCGGTATCAGGAGTTGGTGGATGCGCGGAACGAGGCGGATGGTATGATCTACCAGATCGAGCGCACGCTTGATGAGTTGGGCGAGAAGGTCCCGGGTGAGCTGCGCGCCGAGCTGGAGAGCCTGATGAACGAGGTCCGCACGGTGAAAGATAGCAGCGAGGACCCGAAAGTGATTCGTCAGAAGATGGATCAACTGCGCGAGGCCTCGATGAAGATGGGCCAGCAGGCCTATGGTGGCGAACCAGGTGCTGGTCCTGCCCCAGGTCCTGAAGTGGGTCCGGGATTCGGTCACGGTCCTGGCGCCGGACAGCAGCCGGACGACGAGGCCGGTGAGGGCCCGGATGTGGTTGAAGGTGAGTACCGCGAGGTCGGCTAGAGACCGCGGCGTGAGCCCTGAAGCTCTTGAACCGGATCAGAATCGTTGAGACCGGGATGAATAGGACAGCCACGGGAGTTGCCGCTGGCGGCAACTGAGATGGAACTGTGAAGGGGTGGCTCAGGCCACCCCTTCTTTACAACTAGGAAGTGAGTGAGTATGTCTGGACGCAAGAAAGAGCAACGTGTGCCCATTCGGCGCTCCGATGACAACCGGGAGCAAGCCGCTCCCCAGCAGCCAAGCAACGTTGACCAGGTTGAGTCGCAGGCGCAGTCATCCGGAGAAACCGATGCCGGTCTTGACTGACGCGATGCTGCATTGCGCCTCAAGGCCGAAATGGAGAACTACCGGAAGCGCCAAAAACGCTGGGCCGAGGATGAAGTCGAACGAGAGAAGGCTGACCTGTTGCGCAAGTTCCTGGAGGTCATCGACAACCTGGAGTATGCCTTGCAGCATATTAACCCTCAGGACCCTGCCCATCAGGGCGTGCAATTGGCCTACGACGGTCTGCTCAACCTGATGCTTCGTGAGGGCGTGGAGCGCATCTTCGCCAAGGGTCAGCTCTTTGACCCCAACTATCACGATGCCGTCGCGATGGTGCCTGCTGCTCGTGGGCAGGGTGATGAATTGCGTGTCGTCGAGGTGACGTCGTCCGGTTATCGATTCGGCAACCGCGTCCTGCGACCTGCAAAGGTCGTCGTGGCCAAGCCGGGTGCCTGAGTTCCGCGTGTTGGAGAAATCGAATGGACTATAAAGATTATTACGGTGTGCTGGGCATATCCAGGGATGCGTCCGAGAAGGAGATCAAGCAGGCGTATCGCAAGCTCGCGCGCAAGCATCACCCGGATATGAACCGTGACGATAAGTCCGCCGAGGACCGTTTCAAAGAGGTCAACGAAGCTTATGAGGTCCTCTCCGATCCCGAGAAGCGTAAGATGTACGATCAGTTCGGGAGCGAATGGAAGACCTGGCAGCAGCAGGGCGGTGGCAATGCCGATGACTTCTGGCAGCAGTGGGGTGCGGGCCAACAACCCGGCGCGCCCGGCGGTGCTCGTTACACCTGGTCGACCGGCGGCGAGGGCGGGGACGTCTTCTCCGACTTCTTCCAGCAGCTCTTTGGTATGGGAGGACAGCGTGGGCGTGGCGGTTACGGCCCGCAGTATGGCGGTGGTGGCTTCGAGGACCTGTTCGGTGGTGCCCGCGGCCAGCCCCAGCAGCGCCGGGGCCGTGACTACGAGCAGCCCGTGCAGATCACGCTGGAGGAGGCTTACAATGGCACAGAGCGCCTCTTTCAGATCGGTGACCAGCGCATCGAAGTGAGCATCCCTGCCGGCGCTCGCTCGGGTACCCGCGTGCGTGTGGCGGGAAAGGGCGCGCCGGGCGTTGGCGGTGGGCCACCCGGAGACCTCTTCCTGGTGATTGATGTCGCACCAAATCCCCGTTTCAAACGGGAGGGTGATCGCCTGGAGACGGCGGCGCGGACCTCGGTCTACACAGCTCTACTCGGTGGGGAAGTCGAGGTGCCGTTGCCTGATGGTCGTTCAGTTTTCCTGACCATCCCGCCTGAGACGCAGAACGGTACCAAGTTCCGGCTGCGAGGCAAGGGAATGCCCGTGCTGGGACGATCGAAAGAGCGCGGCGACCTCTACGCCGTGATCGATGTGGTCCTGCCGCAAGCGCTAAGCGACAAGGAGCGCGAGCTCTACCGGGAACTGAAACAGTTGCGCGGCGAAGGGGAATCTTAGCTCACCTAAACAAGGAGAGGTGTAGGTTTGTGCAGTTGGGAGGTCGTCTATGCTTCGTAGGATTCTGTTTGCCCATAACGCGACGCCGGCGGCGGAACGCGCGTTGATCTATCTGGAACACCTGGCCCGTGTCGAGGAGGCAGAGGTGGTTGTGCTCCACGTCTACGAGCCGCTGGAGCGGTACCTGGCGATCCCGGGCTATGATGAACTGCTGGAAAAACTGGAGATGGTGGCGCAAGAGGTGGTAAATGACACCGTTCAGTACCTGCAAAAGGCCGGGCTCCAGGCGGTAGGGATCGTTGAAAGTGACACATCGGCAGCGCGCGCGATCCTGGAAACGGCACGCGACGAAGAAGTCTCGTTGATCGTGCTTGGAACGCGTGGCCCCTCCAAGATGGCAGACATTCTTCTGGGAGAGGTCAGCACAGAGGTGCTGCGGCACGCTCCGTGTCCCGTTTTTCTCGTTCCATAGTTTCATAGTTTGCTGTTGCCCAAGGGAGCGCTTTCAGCTATACTTAAGTTGGGAGCGCTCCCGTCACGTGTTCACCGTCACCACATCGCATCGAAAGTAGGTGCGAAACGCTAAGCATTGAGAGCGCTCTCAAAGGCTAGCGAATGTCGACGCTTGAAGAGATTGCCCGGCTAAGCAAGGTTTCAAGGTCCACCGTCTCACGGGTCGTCAACAACGACCCCCACGTGAGCGATGCGACCCGTGCTCGCGTGCTGGCTCAGGTCCACCGGCTCGGGTATCAACCCCACGCTATCGCGCGCAGCTTGGCTGCGGGACGCACGCGTATTATCGGTCTGCTGGTCCCTGGCGGCATCTCAACCGCCTTCAGCGATCCCTTTTTCCCCATTTTCATCCCCGCCATGGCCTCTACCTGCAACGCCTGTGACTATTCGGTGATGCTCTGGTTGACTGAGCCGGACTATGAGCAGCGTGTGGTCACCCAGATCCTGGGCAACGGCTTGCACGACGGCCTGATCGTCTCGACCATCCACCTTCCCGATGAGATCACCGATGCCCTGGTGGGGACGGCGCTGCCTTTCGTCTTGATCGGGCAGCATATTCGAGAGGTGGGGGCTCACTACGTCGACGTCGAGAACTATGAGGGCGCTCAGAAGATGACCCAGCATCTACTGGGCTTGGGTTATAAGAGGGTGGCTCACATCTGTGGACCCTTGGATACGATATGCGCCCGGCACCGGCGGAACGGATTCCTGGATGTGATGCGGGCAGGCGGTTACGCGGTTGATGCCCATCCGATCGTGGATGGCGATTTCACCGAAGCATCGGGCTACGATGCGATGCTGGACCTCCTACCCGCGCGACCGGAAGCCGTCTTTGCCGGCAATGATCTGATGGCGTTGGGTGCGATACGCGCACTGAGAGAGGCCGGCCTGCGTGTGCCCGAGGATGTGGCGGTTGTCGGTTTTGACGATGTGCCCGCTGCGGCTGCAGCAAATCCCCCCCTTACCACGATCCGACAACCTACCGGACGGATGGGTGTCGTTGCCACCGAGATGTTGATTGACGTGATCGAGCATCCTGTTACATCCAGACACCGGATCGTCCTGCCCACAGAGCTGGTGATCCGCAAGTCTTGTGGTGCCGGGATGGTAGATCTGAGCGGGAGCAAATCCCAACAGGTATCGGCGGGCTGACACGCCGGCGGGAGTTAACTTACAGAAGGAGGTGTGTATGCGATTGCAAAAACTTGATCGGGTGTCAGACACCCACTGTACGTTCTTGAGCTACATCTTGGATTCAGACATAAGAGGAGAAAGACATGTTTAAGCGTATGACGCGACGTGAGATGTTAAAGCTGACCGGGCTGGCGGCAGCCGGCGGCTTCCTGGCGGCCTGTGGTGCTCCGAACACCCCGCCTATTGATGACGAAGAACCGGACGACCCGAACGATGTGGTCGCGCCACCCCCCGGAGAACCGGAAGGCGACGTAGTGGTTATGCACTTCCTCCACGAGTTCACCGAGGATCACGTTAACGAATTCGAGGCAGACAATCCCGGAATCTCGGTGGAGGTAATCGAGGCAGACCTGACCCGTTTCTTCGCGATGTTTGCTGCCGGTTCACCCCCGGATCTGCTCCGTGTCCAGGCACCATCCATTCCCCAGTATCTGGCCCGCAATATGCTGTTGGATCTCACCCCATTCTTCGAGGCAAGCGATGTCCTCCGGCTGGATGATCTGGCACCGGCCAATGACTACTATCGGGCCGGCGATCCTCTGAGCGTGGGCCAGGGCCCCATCTATGGAATGGTGAAGGACTTCTCACCTGATCACACCATCTTCGCCAACGTGCGCCTGTTCGAAGATGCGGGCGTTCCGGTCCCCGACGACACAGAAGCACTCACGTATGACGAGATTGAGAACATCTCGCGTCAGATCACGACCTTCGTGGGTGATCGTTTGGAAGTTCTCGGCTACGCTTACGAGACCGGCTGGGTAGATCGCTTTATGATGAATAAGCTGGAGGAGACGGGTGATAGCATCTTCTCCGAGGACTTCACCCAACTGGTCATTCGCGACAACGAGGCAGCGTACGAAGTCGGCAGATACTACTACGACTTGGCGCGAGAGCGGCTCACCATAAGTGTTATCAACCCGAGCCCGACCGACTGGTTTGGTAGTGACTTTGAACAGGGTAACCTGGCGATGGCCCAGTATGGCTTCTGGTTCGGCGCGATGGCCGAAAGCGAGATTACCGAAGGCCAGGTCATCATGCTCCCGGGACCCACCTGGACCGGCGTCCGCCGGAATCCCACCGTCACCGCCACCGGCATGATCATCTCCCGCCCGACCGATGAGCCCCACGCAGCGTGGAGGGTCTTCGAGTACTACAACGGCGAAGAACCGGCTAGGGAGCGCGCTGCTAGCGGCTGGGGCGTCCCGGGACTGGAGTCGATGTACGATCTGATCCCCAATGAAACTGAGTACGAGCAGCAGAAGCTGCGAGTTCTGATGGGTGAACTGGCGTTGGAGACGTCACCCCTGCAGTTCAACCCCTTCCTGGGGGAGGAGGCGGTGGCTACGACCTGGAACTCCCAGATGGACCGGGCTTTGACTGGTGAACTTACCTTTGACGAGGCGTTGGCGAATGTTGAATCACAGGTCAATGCCGCGATTCAGGATGGTATCGAACGTCTGGAGTAAGGTACGTTTGCTGTGTTCCACAGTCAGTACGACTTGTCATTTCAGGGGGCGGACGGATGCATCTCTGCCCCCTGAGATGGGAGAGGGAGTCTAACTACGATGAGCAAAGCACCTTTTAGACTGTCCAGGCGGCAGAGCAGGACGGCCTGGTTCTATGTCTTCGTGAGTCCGTGGTTGCTGGGATTGGTGTTTCTCACGATCTTCCCGGTCGCCATCGGGCTCCTTACGTCATTTACCAACTACGACGGGCTCAACCTACCCACTGTCCGGTGGGTGGGTCTGCGCAACTACAACCGCGCGTTCACGGTCGACCAGGACGCGCTCTTCTCCTTCCGGCAGACGCTCCGCTGGACTGCCCTGAACCTGCCCGCCTGGATGACCTTGTCGTTTATCCTGGCGCTGATCTTGAATCAGGACGTGAAGGGGCGCGGCTTCTTCCGCACGGCCTACTATCTGCCTTCGGTGATGCCGGCCGTGGCGCTGGTGTGGGTCTGGCGCATTATTCTCGACCGCAATGTCGGCTTGCTCAACGCGTTCATCAGTCTCTTCCGCCCCAATACGGCCATACCATGGCTCACCACCTATGCGCTGCCGGGTCTGACAATGATCGCGGTGTGGACCGGGCTGGGATGGGGCATGGTGATCTTTCTGGCGGCACTGCAGGGGATCCCGGACGAGTTGGTGGAGGCGGCCCGGATCGACGGCGCCAGCAACATCAGGATCTTCCGTCACGTGACGTTGCCGCTGATGACGCCCGTGATCTTTTTTGTTCTGATCAATGGGCTGGTAAGCAGCTTCCAGCAGTACGTGCTGCCGCAACTCCTCACCGCGGGGGCGCAGATCTCGGGTGTTCCGCCGCGATCCGTCTACCTCTCGTTGACACACGTGAACCTACAATTCTTCGCATTCCAGCGGTTCGGGTACGGCACGGCCCTCCTCTGGCTCCTCTTTGTGGCGATTGTGGTGATTACGATCGCGGTCTTCAAGACGCAGCGCTTCTGGGTGTATTCGGAAGCCGATGAAGAAGGGAAGTGAGAGATGGACTCGACAGTTTCCCTGAAGTCCACACGTCGCCAGACCCTGTCCAAGAAGCTTCGCAAGGTCCCTGCCTACACGATACTCACCTTGGTGACCGTGCTTATCTCGATCCCCTTCATCTACTTGATCGTCACGTCGCTTAAGCTGGATATCGAATATCAGTCGTGGCCGATCCGCTTCTTTCCCGCCACGCCCCAGTGGGGTAACTATGCCGAGGTCTTTCACCCTCGCCACAGAATCTTCCGGTATGCCGGCAATACTCTCTTCCTGGCGCTCGCCCAGACAGGCCTGAGCATCCTGACAAGCTCCATGGGTGGCTATGCGTTCGCCCGGTTTCGTGATGTGCCGGGACGCAATCGCCTCTTCTCCATCGTCATCGCCCTGCTTATCCTGCCGGCGATGGTCACGATCATCCCCCAGTTTATCGTCTTCTCGCGGGTCGGGATCACGAACACCTACTGGCCCTGGATCCTCTGGGGAGTGGGAGGTAGTGCCTTCACGATCTTCCTGTTTCGGCAGTTCTTCCTCTCGTTCCCGAAGGAGCTCGAGGATGCCGCTGAGGTTGACGGCTGCAATCCCTTCCGTATCTACTGGCAGATCTTCCTACCCAACACCAAGCCGGCGTTGGCCACCGCCTTCATCTTTGGGTTCAGCGCGGTCTGGGGCGACTGGTTCACACCCGTCATCTACCTCAGCCACCGCAACACGACGCTTCCCGTGGTCATCGCCAGCGCCTTCGTCAATCCTCAAGGCCAGGCATTGGTAACCGTGACGCTGGCTGCCAGCGTGATCTACACCCTGCCCCTCATCTTGATATTCTTCCTCGGGCAGCAGCACATCCTGAAAGGTGTGGTCACCAGCGGGCTTAAGGGCTGAGCGCGGCACGAACTACTTCTATCCGGGTGCGCGTGATCGTAAAGGAAGAGGGTCAGGTGAACACGTTTGCAGACCTACAGCCCGCCTCACTACGGCCCCGCTAGAAGTGGCAAAGCAGGTGCCATCGGTCTAAGAGCTGAGCGAGTTGGAGAGACCTAAGTTGGCGGAGATGAAGACGGGTCAGACTGCATCTTGGCGCTTATGGGCTATCGTGGGCGCGCTCTTTGTGCTCTCACTCGGCTGCGGCACGCTATCGAGTGGGCTGGAGCGACTCGCCCGGCCTCAGCTCGAGCCCACCTCGTCTCCTGCGACTGCGGCGCCCCTCGTCACGCCTACAGTCCCTGCGCCGCTGAACGAGGGCGTCCGTGACCTCCAGGCGCAGGTCGAGGCGGTCTATGTGACCACCGGTGACTCGGTGGTCAATATCGCCGTGACCACCATCGGCTATGACTTTTTCCGGAACCCGGTCACACGTGAGGGCAGCGGATCCGGTTTCGTGTATGACGAAGCCGGGCATATCGTCACGAACTATCACGTTGTGCAGGGTGCGAGCGCGATCGATGTGACCTTCGCCGACGGAACCACGCTGGTGGCCGAGTTAGTGGGCGAGGCCCAGACCTATGACCTCGCGGTGATCCGGGTCGATCCTGCTGCGCACGCCCTCACCCCGGTGACGCTCGGCGACTCCGAGTCCCTCCGCATCGGCCAGTTCGTTGTCGCGATCGGGGCGCCCTTTGGCCTCGAGCAGTCACTCACCTTTGGCGTGATCAGCAGCTTGGGGCGCATCATCGACAGCCCTGACAATCGCTACATCGGCGAGGCGATTCAGACGGATGCAGCGATCAATCCCGGCAACTCCGGCGGGCCGCTCCTCGACCTGGAGGGACGGGTGATCGGCGTGAATGCGCAGATTCTCAGCCCTAGCCGGGCCAGCGCCGGCATCGGCTTCGCGATTCCGGTGCAGACTGTCAAACGCGTCGTGCCCGAGCTGATCGCCACGGGCAGGTACCGTCATCCATGGATGGGTGTGGCGCCCGTCACCATCACGCCCATTTTGGCCGATATCCTGAGCCAGGCGGGCTATGAGGTGCCCGAACGCGGCGTCTATCTCGTGACCGTGGAGCCCGGCTTCGCAGCCGATCACGCCGGGCTGCGCGGGGCGCAGCATGAGGTGCGGACCAACCGTGGGCGCGTGCCCGTCGGGGGTGACGTCATTGTAGCCCTCAACGGCACGCCAGTCGCGACCGAGCGCGACTTCGTGGCCTATATGGAGACCTACACGCAGCCCGGCGACACGATCGAGGTCGAATTCGTCCGCGACGGTGAGGTGTACACAGTGCCGGTGCTGCTCGGCGAGCGCCCCTGACGTCTTGGGGCTCAGGCCGAAGCGGACCCCCACCCGGCCTTCCCCGACGGGGAGGAGGCAGAGGCACAGACCGCCAGTTGACGTTCACGTAGCCGGCCTCCGGCTCTCTCCCCCTGCTCCCATTGCACGGGCGTACGTGTCCAGCACCACGCCGCAAGCCGGCACCTGGCCGTCGCCACTCTGGCTCTCTCCCCTGCTCGCATTGCACGGGCGTACGTGTCCAGCACCACGCCGCAAGCCGGCACCTGGTCGTCGCCACTCCGGCTCTCCCCCCTGCTCCCATTGCACGAGCGCACCTTGTCCAGCACCACGCCGCAAGCCGGCACCTGGCC
>SLDA01000591.1 GCA_007125545.1 Thermoflexales bacterium
CGGTGGCTCGAAGACCGGCACGTCTACTTCGTGATCAACAATGCTCCAGACCCCGTCACGCTTGATCTGACGCTGCGTGAGCCGGGACCCTACACCCTCTACCGGCCTCTAACCGGTGCCTGCATTTCCTTGGATACGCCGCTCACAATAAACTTGGGGGCATTCGAGGGTGCGTTTGTCGTTACTGATAGCGAAGCGGATGCCGTCAATGGATGAGAAAGCCAGAATTGCACTCATCGGAGCCGGATGGTGGGCCACCGAGGCACATATGCCGGCCCTATTGGACCATAAAGATGCGGTCTTGGCCGCGATCTGTGATATGGATCCGGCGCGATTGCGGACCGCAGCGGAGGCTTTTAACGTGAAGCGCACGTATGCCGGGTACGAGCAGATGCTGGCTCACGAGGAGCTGGATGGCGTCATTATCGTGACGCCCCATGCGACGCACTATCCGCTGGCTCGGGCGTGTCTGGAGCACAACCTGCATGTGCTTCTGGAGAAGCCCATGACGCTTCTAGCAAAGGACGCGAAGGCGCTCGTGGATCTCGCCGCGGACCGCACGCGACCCGATGGGCGTGGTCTTGAACTGATCGTTGGCTATCCCTACAACTACCTGCCGCACAGCCGGCGCGCGCGCGACGTCATTTTAAGCGGAGAGTTGGGCGCGGTGCAATACGCGACCTGCTCCTTCTCATCGAATGTCAGGGGTTTTCTGGGCGGACAGGTAGGGGACGGGTATTCTCCAACCCGCTACACGATTCAGGGGCCCAGTGCGGCGTACAACAGCCCGGACCTACTAGGCGGGGGACAGGGACACTTGCAGATCACGCACTCCGCCGGTTTGCTCTTCTTCATCACGGGACTACGGGCAGAGCAAGTGCATGCCTTGATGCGAAATCACGGTCTGGCTCTGGATCTGGTCGATGCCATCACCGTGGCGTTCGAGGGTGGGGCCGTGGGTATGGTCGGAGGCACCGGGAACGCCGGGCTGAACTACCGCATGGCCCTCTCCGTCTATTGTGAGGATGGCTGCTTCCTGGCGGACACGCTTGCCGGCGTTGCGTTGATTCGCCGCAGAGATGGCTCCACCGAGGATTTGACCGCATTGCCGCGGCCGCAAATGCGGCGCGGCGTCACTCACAATTTCGTCGACGTGATCCTTGGGCGAGCTGAAAATGGCTCGCCGGGCGAGGTTGGCTGGCGGACGGTTGAATTACTGGATGCGGCCTATCGCTCCGCCGCGTGCAATGGCGCCGGAGTCCGAGTTTCAGAGCTCTATTAGGTTTCTTTAGTGGGAGGTAATTATGAAGATCAAGGATATCGAGGTTGTGCGCGTGGAGCTTCCAAAGCACGAAAGCCCCACGACGCCGCGCCGGGCGGGCTGGGCCGCGGAGGCAGAGGTCGCGAACCCAATGTCGCGTTACGCCAAGGTGAAGGCGCATCGCAGCCTGTGGCTGCCCAGATGGGAGGGCGCATGGGTCAAGGTCACGGCGGAGAACGGGACGTGGGGATTGGGCACACTCGCCTTTGCGCCGGCCCTGGCGCCGGTTGTGGAGCATCTTGCCTCGCAAATGATCGGTGAGGAGTGCATGGCGATCGAGATGCTGGCCGATATTATGTTCCGCATGACCAAGGCCTACGGCACGACAGGGTTGGCTTCCTATGCTATTAGCGGGGTCGATCTGGCGCTCTGGGACCTTAAGGGCAAGCTCCTGGAACAGCCCGTTTACAGTCTGCTGGGGGGACCGCAGAAAGATCGGATCTTCTGCTATGCCACCGGCAACGACGTAGATTGGTACAAGGAACTGGGATTTACCGCATTCAAGTTGGCCTGCCCCTACGGTCCGGCGGATGGCCTTGAGGGTCTACAAAAGAACGAAGCTTTCATTGCCGAAGTGCGTGAGATCATCGGTGACGAGTCCGAGTTGATGCTTGACTGCTGGATGGCGTTCGATGTCGAATATACGGTTCGGTTGGCGGAGATGCTGCGCCCCTATAAGCTCAAGTGGATGGAGGAGTGTCTTATTCCGGAGGACTTCGACGCGCATGTCGCGCTGCGGCAGCGGCTGCCCTGGCAGGGCCTCGCGACGGGCGAGCACTGGTATACACACGTTCCATTCCAGTGGGCCATCCGCCACGGTGTGGTGGATATTCTCCAACCCGATATCAACTGGTGCGGCGGGATGACCACAGTGCGCCGGATCGCCGATGCTGCGGATGCCGGTGGCGTGAGCGTGATTCTACACGGCGGCGGTGTGACACCCTTCGGACAGCACTTCACCTACGCGACGCCCTCGGCGCCATGGTGTGAGTATTTTGTGGGATCGCCGCCCGGTGTCCCGCTGGAAGAGGCTGCCCGTCTACCCGGTCAGCCAATCGCCAGGGACGGTTGGTTGGTACCCAGCGATGCGCCCGGCTTCGGCATGGACATCTCCGAGGAATGGATCACACCCTTCGTATGATCATCGATAGTCATTGCCATGCGTGGGCCCGGTGGCCCTATAAGCCGGAGGTGCCCGATCCCGAGCAACGTGGAAGGGTGGAACAATTACTCCACGAAATGGACACCAACGAGGTCGACCAGGCGCTGATCGTGTGTGCCCAAATCGACGAGAACCCCGACAATAACGCCTACGTCGCTGAACAAGTCACGCGCTACCCCGACCGGCTGCACCAGATCGTAGATCTCGACAGTGTCTGGTCGGAGACGTATCACACATCCGGCGCAGCCGATCGGCTGCGCCGGATGGCAGGCGATGGGACGATCAAGGGGTTCACACATTATCTGGACCGCAATGAGGATGGGAGTTGGCTGGCTTCCGAAGACGGCCTGGCGATTTTCCGTGCAGCTGAGTCTCTGGGGCTACTGGCCAGCCTAAGTTGCTATCCTCACCAGCTGCGCGAGATCTGTCGGGTCGCAGAGCGGTTCCCCTCCGTTCCGGTGCTACTGCATCATCTGGGCCACGTACGGGCTGACGAAGCACCGCCGCACGAAGGCCTCAAGGCGCTTCTGGCTGCGGCGCGCTGTCCCAACATCTACATCAAGCTTTCGGGATTTTACTATGCCAGTACGCTAAAATGGAACTACCCCTATCCGGATGTTCATTGGCTCGTTCGCGCCGAGTATGAGCATTTTGGTCCCTATCGGATGTGCTGGGGGTCTGACTATCCTGTGGTCCGGCTCTTTGCGACCTACCGCCAGGCGCTGGAGAAGTTTCGCACGCATTGCAGTTTTGTCCCTGATGCGGACAAGCGGTGGATTCTGGGCGAGACGTTGTCGGGTCTACTTGCTGGAGTGCCATCGGGAGTGTAGTCGTTTCCCCAATTTCCTTGATCTTGTGCTTTGCGCCTCGCCTCGCGGTATTGTTGTTATATTCGCCTAAATTGCTTCTTGACAGGGAGCCTTGATCTGTGATACAATTAACACGTGTGACGTGTAAGGTGTTACGTAGTACGCGATACTTGACCCGTGTGAGCTTTCCACTCGAAAATCTAGGATACGCATGACACGACCGGCTACCCAAGATGATGTTGCGCGCCTGGCTGGGGTTTCGCGCTCCACCGTCTCGATCGTTCTAAATAACCGCACCAACCGGCGGATCAGCATTAGTGAGGAGACACGTCAGAAGGTCTGGGCTGCTGCCGTGCGGCTGGGTTATGAGCCCAATGCTCTGGCCCGGAGCTTGCGCTCTGGGCAGAGTCGCAGTATCGGCGTGCTAGTACCCGATCTCTTCAACCATCACTATCTGGAGATTCTTGAGGGCATTGAGCAGGTGCTGACATCTCAAGGGTATCATCTGGCGCTGGTGGTCACAAACTTCGACCCGGACCGAGAGAGAAGCTGCTATCGATCCCTCCTTCAGCAGCGGTTGGACGGGCTGATCCTTATGCCTACTTTCTGGGATCAGATGCCCGATGAGGTCGCGACACTTTCCGAGATGGGCCGCCCTGCTGTGGTCCTGATGCACGGCGAGAGCAACACTGATCGCGTCACCTCCGATATCCGGGGTGGCGCCGCGGCGCTGATGGACCACTTACTTTCGCTCGGGCACCAGCGCATTGGTTTTATCAACGGGGTGGCGCGACTTGTTATGACGGAAGATCGCCGGCATGTGTATCGTAGGAAGTTGGATGAAGCTGGGGTAGCGTTTGACCCCGCGTTGACCGTCCACTGTGGCACGACGATGGTGGATGGATATCAGGCTGCGGCCCAATTACTCTCTCTTGCCAATCCACCTACGGCGATCTGGACGATCAATGATGTGCTTGCGGTCGGGGCGCGGCGGGCCATCGATGATATGGGCCTCCGGGTTCCGGAAGATGTAGCGCTCGCCGGCTGCGACGGCACCGCCCTTGCGGCGCAACTGACACCGCCGCTGACGACGATTGTGATCCCGGCACGCCGGATCGGTCAGAGATCTGCCGAGGTCGTGTTGCGGCGCTTGGGTGATAGGGACGGAGATCCGGTGCTCGAGATCCTACCGACGCAGTTGCTCGTTCGTCGCTCTACGGATCCCACTATTCCAAAGGCTGTGACCTTGGCCGGAAGCGCGGCGGAGGTCGTCAGTCCTGCAGAGCCACAGTGTCAGTCGAAACCAGTGGAAAGGAGGTAAGCGCTCCCGATCCCCTAGCGGAGCAGGCAGAAGACGTTCTTCGGCGGTAGGTGTTACTTTGAACTCAGCTGCATAGGCATAACCGTTTGGTATCGTGTACACCAGAGGAGGAGTTTTCATGTTGAAGAAGAAGCTCAGTCGTCGTGATTTTCTGCGCACCGCCGCGTTTGCCGGTGCCGGATTGGCCGTTACATTGACCGGATGTCAGAGCCCGGCCCCTGTTGAACCGGTGGCCGATGCTGACACGATCACCTCACCCGCTGACGTGACCGGGACGTTGCGGGTTCTCATTCTGCAGGGCCCACCCGTCGAGCCGGTGAACGAATTCCTGGCAACGGCGTCCGCAGCCAGGTATCCAAATGTCAACGTTAACTTCGAGTATGTGTCCGGAGACCATGCTGAAGGCGTCTACACGCAGGCTGCAGGTGGAACTCTGGCCGACGTGATGTTCAGCGCTGATCTGTGGGTCGTCCCCTTCGCTCAGAATGGAGTCACGCTCGATCTTAAGCCGTTGGCTGAAGCTGATGATGAGTTCGACATCGACGATATCTTTCCCGCGATGCTGGGGCTCGGGATGTTCGGGGGAGAGGTCCACATGTTCCCCTCCGCCCTCGACGTGGTCACGATGTATTACAACAAGACGCTGTTCGAGCAAACGAGCGCGGGCGTGCCCACCGAGGACTGGACGTGGGATGACTTCATTGAGGCAGGCAAGGAGATCACAGCGCTCGAGACGGACGGCGCCGGCAACCCGATGTACTATGCAATGTCGAATCAGACGTGGAACTGGTGGGCCACAGTCTATCCCTGGATCGTAGGCTATGGTGGTGACATCAAGACCGACGATGGTGCAACGTCGACATGGTCTGAAGGCAAGGCGTTGGAAGGTCTCAAAGCTTACACAGAGTTGTGGACCGAGCACAACATCGCACAGCCCCTCGGCTTGGACGTGGGCGGCAACGCCTTCCATCTCGGGCGTGCCGCTACCTGGTTCCACATTCCCGGGCAGCGCACCGGCAACCGGGAGAACATCGAGGACAGGTTCGAGTGGGATGCACAGGTAATGCCCAAGATGCCCGATGGCAAGCACCGCACCGGTGTGGGCGCCTGGGGTCTGGCGGTTAACGCTAGCACTCAGTTGCAGGACGTCGCCTACTTCTACGTAAAGACTATGGTATCCCCGCAGCTTCAGGAACTGCTTGCCCGGAGGGAAATGGGCGTGCCTTTGGTGAGGTCGGTTGCTGAAGCCGGCGCTTGGATGGATGGTCTACCCACGCCGCCGGAAAACGTCATGGCCTTCGTAAA
>SLDA01000122.1 GCA_007125545.1 Thermoflexales bacterium
CCAACGAGTCCCACGAGCATCAGACGCCGCCGTCCGTAACGGTCGCCCAACGCCCCTCCGAGGATCAACAGGGCAGCCAGGGTCAGCGTGTAAGCGTCGACCGTCCACTGCAGATCGGCCAATGTGGCGCCAAGTCCCCGGGCGATGGCGGGCAAGGCAACGTTGACTACGGCCTCGTTGAGGAAGACGGTGCCCGCTGCCAGGATCATGGCGACTAGAACACCGCGTTTATCGTCGGCGTGTGTCATCGGATCGAATACCTCCTCCTGGATGCAACCCTACACTCTCACAGCACGTCCGCCGGTCTCAAAACAGACCGGCGGACGCTGTGTCTTTCTATGAGCTGATTCTGCTCAGCTGATTCTTATCAGCCCGTTTCCACTGCCGAGCACTGCCCGGACATAACGCGTGATGCCATGTCGCTCTCGGTAATCGCGATGATGTTGCCGTCGGGGTCCTTGAACCAGGCTGTCTTCTCTCCGCTATTCTCCGCGACCCCCTCGTGAGTCTTGACGTGCGGGAGATCGTACTCCTCGAACCGGATGCCCTGCTTCTTGAGCTCCTCCATCGTCGATTCCAGATCGTCGACCAGGAAGCCCACAGCCGTTGCATCCGACTTCGGCGGGGTGGGGCGTTCGTAGACCAGGATGTGGCTGCCCTGTCCGGCTTCGTAGAGCAACTCGCCACGGTCGGGGCTTCTCTCACAAACATTGAGCCCCAGCTTCTCACCGTAGAATTGCTTGGCCTCGTTCAGATTGGTAACCGGTACTGTTGCGACTGCTGGGTATTTGCTGCATATCATGGTGTTATCCTCCTTGTGACGCGCCTCAATGCGGCCCGTCACCTAACTACTTTGCACCAATTCGGCGTCTATGACCACAGCATTATTTTACCATATAGATCTATGGTTAATTCTGACCTGGGTTGGAAAAGCGTGGATCCCGCTCCAACGCGCCCTAACGAATCTAATGAAACGCTCGCCGCTCGCCGGCTTCAACCGGCGAGCGGCGATGAGTCTAGTCTACCTATGAACCGCAGCTCGGTAAGGCTCTAGTCTTGGCGGGATGCGTCGCATCAACTTCACGAGCTCGACAATCACGACCGGCAGCAGTGAGAAGCCCAATACCACACCCCAGTCCGCTAGGTTCAGCGGCACCGTACGCAGCACCCGTTGCAGGAGTGGCACGTAGACGGCGGCGATCTGTAAGAGAACACACATCACGATGGCGCCCCACAGCCATCTATTGGTGAATAACCGTGAATTGAGCGCCGACTCCCTCTGCGAGCGGGCATTGAAGGCATGGAATGTCTGTGTCAGTGCCAGCGTCATAAAGGAGATGGTCACAGCATGGCGCCGCCCAAGTCCTTCGCTGCCGTACCAGATCATCCCCACTGCAAACGCGGCCAGCGTTACGCTTGCCAACAGTAACCCCTGCCAGGCGATCAGCCCGGCAAACGACCTGTTCAGTAGACGTTCCTGCGGATCCCGGGGTTGTTGTTTCATCATATTGGGCGCCGACGGTTCCAGCGCGAGCGCCAGCGCGGGGAAGACATCCGTGATGATGTTCAACCACAGAATCTGCAGCGGGGCCAGCGGCAGGGGCCAGCCGATCATAATCGCCGCGAACACCGTAAGAATCTCGGAGAAGTTACACGAGAACAGATAGTGGATGAAGCGCTGGATGTTGGAGTAGATCATCCTTCCCTGCTCGATGGCTCGCACGATCGTCGCGAAGTTATCGTCGCCGATAATCATGTCGGCAGTTTCCTTGGCGACTTCACTTCCTTTGACGCCCATCGCCACGCCGATATCGGCTTTGCGCAGCGCAGGGGCGTCGTTCACGCCATCACCCGTCATAGCGACAATCTGGTTCTGCTTCTGCAAGGCTTCGACAATCCGGAGCTTGTGCTCCGGCGAGACACGGGCAAAGACACTCGTCTCCGCGACGATGCGTTGCCATCCCTCATCGTCCAGCCCTTCCAGTTCGCGGGCATGTACCGTCCGGTAGTGCCGCCCCCGGCTGTCTCGATCGAGACCTAACTGCCGCGCGATTTCGCTCGCGGTCACCGGCTGATCCCCGGTAATCATAATCGTGCGAATCCCGGCTTCGTGGCACTGCTTGATCGCCGCTTTTGCTTCGTCCCGCAGCGGATCGATCATACCGAATAGCCCCACATAGGTCAGATCAGTCGTCAGATCCTCAGGTGTGTACGGGTCAGGCAGTTCCCGGTAAGCTACGGCCAACACACGCAGCGCATCGCGGGCCATATCTTCGTTGAGTTGGAGAATGTAGTCCCGATCCTGTTCGGTAATGACCCGCGTCTGTCCATGCGCCATAAAGTACGCAGAGATCTCCAGAACCGCCGCCGGGGCACCCTTCACGTAGGCGACGGTCTTGCCTTCCGGTGTGGAGTGGATGGTGATCATACGTTTGGTCTCGCTGTCAAACACCACTTCGTCCACACGACCGTAAGCTTCTTCCAGCGTATCGTGATCCAGGCCCGCTTTCTCGGCGGCAACGATCAGCGCGCCCTCGGTGGGATCACCCAGGACCTCGATCCCCTTCTCCGTGCCCTCAAGGTCGGCGTCGTTACATAGGGCGCCGATACGTAAGGCCAGCATCAGGTGCTCGTTCTTACGCGCGTCAATCGCGTTTCTGCCGTTGCGGAAGGTGCCGTGTAGTCCATGCCCGGCGCCTGTGACGTCCAGTTGATCGCCGTTCAGCGCAACGCGCGTGACGGTCATCTCATTCTTCGTCAGGGTGCCGGTCTTATCGGTGCAGATCACCGTTGTGGAGCCCAGAGTTTCGACGGCGGCTAGGCGTCGCACCAGCGCGTGCTTCTTGGCCATTCGTTGTACACCCAGAGCCAGGGTCATGGTCGCGACAGCGGGTAAGCCCTCCGGTACCGCGGCAATCGCCAGCGAAATCCCCACCTCTAGCATGTGAAAGGGGTCTTCACCACGCAGAACACCTGCGGTGATGATCACGGTACAGAGCACCGCGACGACAGCAATCAAGGTACGTCCAAGCTGCTCGAGACGGCGCTCCAACGGCGTATCCTGTGTGACCGCTTCGTCAATCAGGGTGCCGATCTTGCCGACTTCGGTCCGCATACCGGTGGAGGTCACCAGCATCAGGCCACGTCCATCCGTGATGATGGTGCCCATATAGGCCATGTTGATCCTATCGCCCAGGGGGATCTCACCGTTCTGGCTGAAGAGGGTCTCCTCGATCTTGCTCACAGGTTGCGACTCTCCCGTAAGGGATGCCTCCTGCATCTGCAACTGCACGCTCTCGACGATGCGTCCATCGGCCGGCACGCGCTCTCCGGCTGAGAGCACGACCGTGTCTCCGGGCACCAGGTCAACTGCCGGTATCTTGTGCTCGTCTTCGTCGCGAATCACATGTGCAGTCGGCACGGTTTGCTTCTGTAGAGCCGTGATCGCCTGTTCGGCGCGGAGTTCGGTTAGGAATCCGATGATGGCATTGAGAATGATGACGATCAGAATGGCAAAGCCCTCTATCGTCTCATTCAGTAGAAAAGCCAGCGTCGACGCGGCAATCAGCAGAAGGACAATCAGACTGCGGAACTGCGTGATGAAAATCGAGAGCGTAGACCGGCGGGGTGCTGAGATCAGCGCGTTAGAGCCGTACTCCTGACGTCGCCTATCAGCTTCGAATGAACTCAGTCCATAGTCGCGATTTGCATCGAGGGATCGTTCAACTTCATTAGGGGAAAGGTCATACCAGTTACTAGAGGGAGGCTTGTCGTCCGTAGGAACTTCCTCGCCCGCATCACTCGGGGCGAGGGAGCTGGTACTGTCACTATCTAACATCAGGTTAATGGACTCCTTTACGTGTTATTGTGAGATTTTGCATCTTATCTAGATTGTACCACACGGTGGTTATTTAACCACAAGCTCATCACCCCGCCAACTCCAGAGTGCGGCGCGTGCAGGGCTATCGCATTTCGTGATCGATCACGGGGCAACACGTAGGGCGAACTTGTAGTTCGCCCGGCGGCGCAGCCGCCGCTCCGTAGCGTCTACGCGAGCCAGGCCACGCGCGCCACCACGACGCGTGGCTGACATGCCGGCGCATACGCCGGCCCTACGGGCCGGAGGCGAACTGCAAGTTCGCCCTACTATAGGAAGGCTACCCGCGATCCCACTGTATTGTAGACGGGCATCAGAGGCGTGTTCAAATGCGATAGCCCCGGCGGCGCATGTGCAGCCCTGAGCTGCCGGTAGATAGCCGGCTGTGGCAAGCGCCGCACCTGTGGGTCCAGGCCCGCTGCATATGCGGCAGCGTGTGGACACTTGCTCCGCCCGCGGTGGTTTGTAGCGGCCCCTATAACCCGTATAATGAGGCTTACCACATATAGTTCTGGCTTCACAGGGGGCGGATACCGATGACGGATCTTCTGATCGACGATAGGGTGGTTGAGGGCGTCCGCGACGGTGTCGCGCGCGCACCCGTGGTAGGCACCGGCGTGGTCGTGAACGCGCCGCCGAAGTTCGTACAATCCCCGCGGATCCGGCGATTGGCGCAGCGCAGCCGCGAGCTGGCCATCAGCGGGAAGCGGCGTCTGGGGACCGAGGAACAACCGTTGGGCGATCACGCGTGCTGGATCCATATCGGCCCGTTCCCCCAGATCGACGAGCTGCCCTCCCGGGTCGACGGCTACGAGGCGACCGGGGAGAGCTGGGGGCGCGACTACGGTTTCCTCGTGGACCATTTCCCGGTGGAGATCCATCCTGACGAGCGCATCGTGGGCGAGATCCATTGGGAGATGCACATGGTGCGGCAGTACGTCTGGCCCGAAAGCGTCAAGGAAGTGGGCCGTTGGGCCGCGGAATTGGGTGCTAGCGGTTACAGCAGCGGTCATACCTGCCCGGACCTGGAGATCGGCCTGACCCAGGGGTGGGGCGGGATACTGGAGCGGATCAAGCGCAACCGGGCCAAGTACATCGAACTCGATAACCCCGCGAAAGCCTCCTACCTGCACGGCTTGCAGATGATCTGCGAGTCGGTGATCGACTTCATTCAGCGCCACGCCGAGGTTGCGCTCCAACGGGCGGAAGACGAGACCGACGCCTGGCAGAAGCAGACCTATCTGCGCATCGCCGAGTGCTGCGCCCACATCGCGCTGCACCCACCGCGTACCTACTACGAGGGCGTGCAGTGGATCCACTTCGCCGTGATGATGGACCGTGTGGTCGGTCACGGCAACGGCTACGGCAGGCTCGATCTCTATCTGATCGACCTCTACCGCAAGAGCAGGGCCGCTGGCGAGCTCTCCGACGAAGAGGCGCGCGAATATCTGTCCGAGATGTTCCTCAAGCTCCGCGGGCACTTCTTCAGCGTGGGCGGACGGGACGCCGCGCTCAACGACGCTACCAACGAGATGAGCTTTGTGGTGCTCGAGGCGTACGACCTCGTCGGCGACTACAACAACCTCGGTGTGATGTGGCATCCCGACATGAACCGGGACTTCTACACCTACGCCTGCGACGTGCTGGCCCGCCACGGCGAGAGCATCCCTGTGCTTGTCAACTACGACCTGATGCGTGAGGCCGAGTTGCGCTCCGGGGTTCCCGAGGACGACGCGTGGAAGGTGGTCTACAGCGGCTGCCAGTGGTTCTGTATTCCCGGCAAGGAATACTGCGACCAGGACGTCAACTCGATCAACCTGCTCGCGCCGATGAAGCGCACGCTTTCCGGCGCCATCGAGCGCGAGATCGCGGATTTCGAGTCCTTCTATGCCCTCTTCGATGAGGAGCTCACCGTGACGGCGCAGGCGCTGCGGGTGTGGAAGAACAGCCAATACGAGCTGCTGGGCTCGCTCTGGCCCGAGATGTATACGTCGATGATCAGCCACGGGCCGATCGAGCGCGGCATCG
>SLDA01000633.1 GCA_007125545.1 Thermoflexales bacterium
CGGATTCGGGTGTCATCCATCCGGAGGTCGCGCTCCAGGTCGCCAGGGGCGATGCTCGCGATGGCCTGAAACTCCTCCGTCTGCCCGCCGCTGCGCAGGTATCGGACCGCCGCCGCGTAAACATCGCGCAAGAATTCGACGGTGGGCAAGTCTCGCCGCATACGTCGAGTCAGCAGGGCATGGTCAGATCGGGACATCATCAGCAGGCACCGCGCCCGCTGGCCATCTCGTCCGGCGCGTCCCGCTTCTTGATAATAGGACTCGAGTGAGGCCGGGGGCATAAAGTGCACGATGAAGCGGATATCCGGCTTATCGATGCCCATTCCAAAAGCAATAGTTGCGACGATGACGCGGGTACGTCCGGACATAAAGGCGTCCTGGACTTGCGCCCGATCTTCAATGCCGGCGTGGTAGTGTGCCGCGTCGACACCCTGATTGCGCAGCAGCGCCGCCAGTTCTTCGCAGCGTGCTCGAGTATCGGCATAGACAATACCGCTGCCGGGAGTGGACTTGCAGAAGATGACCAGCCGCTGGAGCTTGCCGTCGAGGTCAGCCGCGTGGAGGACCTCTAATTGGAGGTTTGGACGCACAAGATCCCCGGTGACCGTCGCCATGGGTAGGCCAGGGCTCAGATGCTGGATGATGTCACGGCGTACGCGAGGAGGCGCGGTAGCAGTGAGCGCCAGGATGGGTGGGCGTCCCAACCCCTCCCAGGCCTCTGTAATCTTAAGGTAATCCGGTCGGAAGTCGTGTCCCCAGACGCTAACGCAGTGCGCTTCGTCGACGACGAGGCGGTTCACACCGGCGCTGCGCAGGGCGTGCAGGAAGGTTGGCTGGCGGAGCCGCTCGGGTGCGGCATAGACGAGGCGGAACTCTCCCGCTCTGGTCCTGGCCAGATGCTCACGGAGGGCATCTCCATCAAGGCTGCTATTGAGGGTGGCGGCGCGCGCGCGCAGTGAGGTCGGCAGAGAATCGACTTGATCTTTCATGAGGGCGATCAAGGGCGAGATAACAAGCGTGGTTCCCGACTCTGCAATCATCGCCGGGACCTGGTAGCACAATGATTTGCCACCTCCGGTTGGCAACACAGAGAGAACGTTTTCGCCGCGCTGGACCGCTGCAATGGTTTCGAGCTGTCCGGGAAGCAAATTCTCGAAGCCGAAGGTGCCACGCACGGCATCGGCGACGGCGTGTCGTTCTGCGTCGGAAATGGGCATAGGTTGGGGAGGGAAGTGCGATTCCTCCGCCTGCACGGGACCCGTACCTGTCTCGGGCGCTTCTGTCGCACGGTACTCTCCGCTGTGGAGGTGGGGACCGAGGGCGGCTTTCAGCTCATCAAGTTCCAGGGTATATCGGGTCTCTAACGCCTCGCGGATCTGTCGTGCGCGTGTCTCCTCTTCGCTGGCCTCAAAGTAATCCAGCAGCGTGCGAAGCGTACTGGCCGGCAGTTCCTCCGGTTGCTCGGCGGTGTTCAACACGCGGACGGCGTAGCCGCTGGCGGTCACCCAGTCGTCCCGTGTTTGATACAGGGCCATCATCCCCAGGAGATAACTGCGTCCCTGCGATGTCAGCTCGCCCAGTCTGGGATAAGCCACCATTGCGGCAGCGGTATCGCCGCGTGCCAGAGCCACTTCTCCCATAAGCCGCAATACCGTGGTGCTGTCGGGGGACTCTTTTTCGAGGGTCGCGACAAGCGCTTCGGCCGTGTCCAGGTCGCCCTGTGCGATGGCGACTTCGGCATACAGCGACTGGGCGGTAAGGCTTCTCCGTATCGCAATCCGGCGCTGCACGATCTCGATCGCGGCATCATACCGCTCCTCGGCCACATACGCCTTGGTACGCAGGTCAAGCATAGAAACCAGGTCGGGCTGTACCTGCAAGACGCGATCCAGGCATGCATGCAGATCCGCCAGATAGCCCCATCGCTCCAGGAAACTGAGGAGCCGGCTGCGCTCTTGGCCGGTTAGAATTGCGATGCGGGAAGGGGCGAGCCCAAGTTCCGATAGAAAGGTCTTCACCATTATGGTCCGATCCTCATAAGCAGTTGAGCTGGATATCTGCCGCATAGTCCGGCACGACGTGTACAGCGTGAACCAGAGGCCAATACTCGCCTTGCCACGAACGGCTGAGGCCCATAGTTAGATAAAAAGCTTCGGCCTCAAGGCGCTCTGCCAGCTCGTCCCGGCCCAACTCCAGGACTCCGCCCTGTGCACCCAGCCAGGCCCGTCCCAGGGCTCGGAATTTGAGATCCGTGATCGAGAGGCCATAGCGGCTCCGCGCGCCGGGCGGCTCCATCCCGCCAAGCAACGTTAGTTCCATATGTGCCTCGTATCTCCCGGTGCGGGCGTCCAGGGAGAAACGAACCCACATATCCGCAGGTTGCACGAGGCAGAGGGAACGCCGGTGCTCAACCAATACTTCCTCCGGGGCACCATCCAGATACTTGGGGAAGAACTCCGCTCGTTTCTGCCCCTGAAGTCGCCGCACCACTCGTGGGCGGTGACGGACGAAGTCGGCGATCCAATCCTCCGTGTGCGGAGTCTCTGGGCGGGGCCTGACGAGGGCTAACTCTACAACGTCGCCACAACGGATCAGGTGGCCGTCATCGTCGCACATATCGCCCGGGAGTAGGGTGTCGAACTCACGGACGGGACGTATCCAACAAAGCCCTGTGGTAGGGGCGCGCTTACACGAAAACCCGGCTGTGCAGATCCCGCTCAGCATCTTGGTCACTGCCAGGATGAGGACTTCCTCAGTTGCCATCCTACGCCTCCTATTTTCCTGGGCCTCAAGGGCTGCCTGTTGACGGAACTGTGATTGATCGGCGACGATGACGCGCTGACTATGGCTCCAGATGTGTGATGCTCAGGTCTGGGACGTGGTCGGCCCAATACTCGGCAAGGACGCGCCGGTGGCAATGCGCTGCCTTGGGTTCGGCGCAAAGCAGGCAGGGCTTGTGGTAGCGCGAGAGCACCACCTGCCCTATCGACTCCGCCCTCCGCGCCTCGAGAAGTGCCAGAAACTCGGTGCGGTAACGCTCCCAGTCCTTGCCCTCCTTGTACGCGTCGAGGAGTTCGTCGGCCGGCGCCAGCTCGGGCAGGTGTTCGTACGCGATGCCGAATCCCTCGGTGAGTAGAAAGGCAAGCGTTTCCTTTTTCGTATACCCGGCAAGGTGTGAGGTATTTCTGAGCCGGACATCAATGACGGCATCGACGCCTGCTTTTCGCAGGCTGTTGATGAAGGCCGAGAGCGGTGTTTTCTGGTACCCGATTGTATATAGGCAGGGCATAGTGATCTCAGCCGAAGAGCGAAAGCTGCTGCGGTTCGACGCTGCCTCTAGTCGTGGACCCGTCGGGCAGTATATGGACGACGTGCACGTTCGCTTCGAGCAGAGTCTGAGTGATTAGCAGATGACGGTGGCAGCGGAGAGGGTCGCCCTCGCTGCACATAACTGCAACCGACCGCTCCTTAGCTCTTAGCAGGAGCGCTTCGATACCCTGTTGGTAGGTCTCGGTTTCCGCCATTCGTTGATAGTTTGGGCGCTCCTGTCCGGTGTCATAGAGGCTGGGATCCTGTGGGCGTCCGCCGATCACATCACCCATAAAGTGGTAAGCCAGTCCTGCCTCGAGCAAATCGTGCTGCAGCAACTCGCGGTTGAACTGTGTTGCCCATTGACTGTAGGGCTGGGTCCGCACGTCGATAATCTCCTGGATGCCCCGGTCGTGAAGCAGGGAAAGGAGAGTTTCGAGAGTATGGTTGCTGTGACCTATGGTGTGAATCACGGGTTGCTCTTCCATTCATCCTCCCCTGGACTGGTTCTTAGCTCGAGCATACCTGGATTTTAGCTTGCTTTATTGCCCCGACAACCTCAAGATCTCGCTCATCCCCTGACACTCTCCTCTGCTACCTGGAGCGCACCGCAGGGAAAGACGGCGAAGGTTGGATCGCGGTATCGTTCGTCCAAATAGCGTCGGGCACCCTCCCAGTCGCCGAAGGTCAAAGTGCTGCGTGCGTCTTGGGGCGTGATATGCGGGGAGACGTAGAGGAGGGGCCGGCCCTGGTAGGTGGGTGGGTTCTCGCGCCAATGTCCGTTGCTGCGACCATAGATCATACCCGGGCTGTACAAGGAGTGGTATCCGCGCCCTTCCGGGCTGGCGGTTAGGATAACGACCGTGCCATCCTCCTTGACCAATTGCCTGCCCACCAACGAGGCCGAATTCAGTGGGTTAAGCCCAAGCCCCGCCTGGAGAAAGTCCGTGTCCTTGGGATAGGCATTGCAAATCACGATATCAACCGGTTCCGGCGGGATGGGCGTGGCGTAGATGCGCCGCGCCTGGGCAACGCCGGCACGGTGCGCTTTGACGAAGTCACCTACAAAGACACCCGCGATGCCGCGACGAGAGGTGACGACCACGTTGGCGATCGCGTCAAGCCCGATCTTGGCTGCCATATCCTCGACATCCGCTCGCAGCTCATTGTCATCCACGTTGAGCAGTCCTGTCTTCAAGCGACCCGGCTCGTGCATCGATGAAACCGTTTCGAAGCTCGAAACGCCGGGAATGACGACCTTGGCTCCACCGCCGAACCCGGGTCCTCCATGCGGCGTGATCGACCCGACCCCGATCTTCAGGTCGGCACCGGCGAAGTGTCTGGAGACCTTCATTGGGGTGCCGCGGTCCGAAAGGCCCAGGTCTGCAAGGTTATCGTAGGGGAAGCTGTTGTGCACGTCCAGCCGGTCACAGGCGGCCTGCCCCAGTTTCTTCAGCATCTCCTCCTTGGACATCAGCCGGTGCATACCCACGCCGAGCACTACCGTCACATCGTCCAGGTTCACGCCGCCGGTCTCCAGACGCTGCATCAGCACCGGCATCAGCCGGGCTGCAGGAGTGGGGCGCGAGATATCGTCGACGGCGATAGCGACAGTGCACCTGCCGTTCCTACTTTTCTTGCGCGCCAACTCCTCGATCGTCGGGGAACCGATGGGGTGGTCGAACGCCGCGATAATCTCATCGTCTTCCATATCCGGGCCATCTACGGGCCAGTAAGCCTGGCCTCTCCATCCATCGGGGAAAGCCAGCTCCAAGTACTCGTCACCGTACCAGGCGTGCCAGGGAATCGTGATTTTCATCGGACTTCTCCTTGTGGGACCTATCTTTGGACTATCACAGTGACCATAGCAAGGTTTCTAGATGCTTCAGACTCTTAACGTCCGGCGCTCCCAGCTTTCGCAGGGCCATCTCGATCATAAATGCTCCGAACTCATGCAGGAAGGTAAACACCATGGCTCTGCGACGAAATGTCTCATCGATGGAAAAGTCGGCTTTGTAGCCGTGCAGAAACGCTCTCAAAGCAACCGGGTCTTGGTCTAGCGCTCCGAACCACAGTGCAATCCACTCGTAGTCACGCGGCGCGATCAGGCTATCCGCAAAGTCGATTAAGCCCGACATGTGCCACGTTCCGTCCCGCTCCTGCACCAACACGTGGTCCTCGGTCAGGTCTCCGTTGACCAGCACCGGCTCAGATGGAGCTTGGTCCTCCAGTGTCGAATCCACCAAATCTGGAATCTTCCGGATCAGCTCCGGGGAAAGGATCCGCTTGGCGGTCAGGTCATCCAGGGTCTTAACCAACAGCTGCTCAGCCAGGATCTCCCATTCGCCGAGAAGCGGTTCCAGCGGGAGCCGGCTTGACTGTGGGATACGGTGCAGGACCTTCACGCAGTGCCCAAGCTCGTGCGCAATCGAGATCAGGTTGGCACGGGGAATCACGGCTCGTACGTCACGAATGGCGTCCCCCGGCAAGAAGCTGAGAATCAAATAGGGCCAGTCCATCTCGCCCTTAAGAATGCCGTGTCCTATCGACACCGGAACCGGGAGATCCGGGTAGCGCATAA
>SLDA01000642.1 GCA_007125545.1 Thermoflexales bacterium
CACCTTGCCGAGTTACGCCAGCGGCTTTTCCGGTCGGCGCTCTCCTGGGTCCTGGGCACCATTATCGCGATGAACTTCGTGGACGTCATGGTGGGTTGGCTCGTGGAGCCGGTCCGCACCGCGGCCGGCGGTACGGTCAGCGTCATCGTCTTGAGTCCGACCGAAGCCCCGATCATCTACTTCCAGATTGCGATGATCGCGGGTTTGGCCATAGCACTGCCCTTCATCCTGTTCCAGATCTACGGCTTTATGGCCCCGGGACTCTATCCGAAAGAGCGTTCGATCTTGCTCATCGCCATCCCGGCTGTGCTCATTCTCTTCTCCATCGGCACCATTTTCGCCCTGCAGTTCCTGATCCCGTTGAGCCTGCCGGTGCTGATGAGCTTCCTGGGCGACGTCGTACAGCCGACCTATTCGCTGGAGAACTATCTCAAGTTCGCCTCGACGCTGGTTCTCGCGATGGGCATGCTCTTCCAGGTGCCGCTGGTTGTCTACCTGGTCGCGCGCCTGGGTATCTGGACACCCAAACAGTTCGGAGAGGCACGGCGTTTCGTGTGGTTTGTGTCGGCGATTATCGCTGCCCTCCTGACCCCGCCCGATCCGACGACCAAGCTGCTGGCGATGGGCCCGTTTATCGTGCTCTACGAAGTCGGCATCTTACTGGCGCGGGTGGCGTGGTTCCAGCGGCGTAAGGCCGAGAAGCAGCGTGAAGACGAGGAAGCCGAGCTGTAAACCTCGCATAGGCCTGGGGCACGCCGTACGCGGCGTCTCACACGCCTTTCGCACAATCTGTTAAGCTCTACCCGGGCGTTGGCGGACCACCATCAGGGGTGGTCCACCAACACCCGGGTTTTTGTTGGGGTAACTAGATCAATCCTGCAAAGACACCGGCCAGCGCGGCGATATCGTCAAGCCCGTGCTGCAGCACCTCGTAGACCACGCGCCGGTCGATCTCCAGGTAGGCGTGCACCAGGATGTTTCGAAAGCCGATCATCCGCACCCACCTTTCTCGCAGAGCGTCATCAATGTAGCCGTGGCGGGCCAGGATATCGGGAATGTCGCTGTGCCAGTTCACGGTGCCGAGCTGCTCGTCGGCCACCACGTGGTTCCCCATATCGATGAGGACTTCCACAGAGAGCTGTAGAAAGCGTTCGGTGCTGCCATAGCGCTCGGGATCCCCGGCCAACTCCTCGTAGCTGTAGGCCTGTTGACCGCGCAAGATCTCGAGATACTCCGTCAGTCTATCGAGCCGTTTGCGGATGACCTCACTGCGGACCATAGGGAGTCTCCTTGGCCAGAATACGCGCCTTGAGCGCCTCGCGTTGGACCTTCAGATAGGGCAGGAAGTCAAGGTAGAGGCGCACCGTGTAGGAGTAATAGGCGCCCCGGTCGAAGTCGGGAGTCTGGTAAATCACCCGATTTAGACGGACGGCCTCGTAGCGCAGGACGATGTCCTTGACGTCGAGGAAGACCAGATCGACCTGGGTAAACCCCTCGCGAGCCAGGTCTGTCAGGAGGTCCAGGCGCCGGTCGCGCACCTGGTCGTCGCGCGGCACAATCGCCAGATCCAGGTCACTGCACTGGCGGGCGGTCCCCGCAGCCCAGGATCCGAAGAGATAAACAGCCTCAATCCCCGGATACGTGGCGAAGATGCGCGCCAGGGCCTCCTCGTCCAATGGGCGACTACCCAACTGGGACATCCCGACCTCCCCCAAGATGCGTGTCAACTGGCCTCAGTATAGGCCACAACCGGCGGGAGAGCAATCGGGGTGTTGCGTGGGCTCAGGAAATCCTGCCCGCGCCCTACGCCCTCAGCCTGCGCCCCGGCGCGACGATCGTTGGCGCCGCGCTGGGTGAGGGCGAGGCCGCCCTCTCCGGCTTCGCGCCGGCAACGGGCACGGCATTGCGGGCGGATGCAGTTGGTGGTGGGTATTGGCGCAAATCGGGGAACCTATGGGTCCAGCAGTGCCGGCATCGGCCTCTATGGCGTGAGCAATTCTGACTATGGCGTGTGGGGGCAGAGTTCCACCGGGTTGGGCGTGACCGGTCGTACCAGCCGCGCCGACAACAATTATGGTTTTTACCACCGGACAACCTTTTCTCGAACAACATTAACGTGGCTGGAGCCGTCATGCAGGTGATGCAGAATGGCGGAACGGAGTCGCTGGCGCCGGGAGATGTGGTGGTTTTCAGCGGCATTAACCGGTCGGTAACGGCCGTTGACGGCCCCATCGCGCAGGTCAGCCGCGCCCACACAGCGAACAGCACGGCTGTGGCCGGGGTAGTCTTCAGCCGCTTCAATCTGGACGCCGTTGATCCCGCTCTCCAGTTCCCCGAGGGTGCGGCGCAAGGGGGATTAGCAGATATGGAGGTAACACCAGCGAGCGAGGTCGCGCCGGGCGAGTTTCTGCTGGTGATGGTACAGGGGCCGGCTTTGGTCAATGCCGGCGCGCTGGCCAGTGACATCCAGCGTTCCCGGCACCGTCCTCGGCAAGGCGTTGGAACCGCTCGATGGGGCGCAGGCGATGATCTACGTCTACGTCACGCTGCAGTAGTAAGGAGGCACAGATGAAACAGAAGAAACCGCGCATCGTTATTCCGGCTGTGACCATGTTGCTACTGCTGGTCTTCGGCGCGGCGGTGCCGGCGCAAACGTCGACGGGGTTCAACCTGGAGTGGCACGTCATCGGCGGCGGCGAATCCAGTTCGGCCGGTTACCGGGTCCGGGGTACAATTGGGCAAAGCGTGACCAGCCCGCCTGCGGCCGGCAGCGCCGGATTTGTCGTCAGCAGTGGCTATTGGTTCGGAGGCACACCAGCAGGGACAAGGGTATACCTGCGGTCGGTCTTAAAGAATTAGCGCCAGAGCATTGAGGGCGCCAAAGTGATCGTCGTCGGCACTCTCGGCCGGGGGCGAGGGCGGAGGCGGGCCAGCGGTGGGCGGAAGCTCACCCGCGCGCGAAGTGGGACGAACTGGAAGTAGAGCGTAGAACTCAACTGCTTATGTAGAGGAGGGGAAAAATGAAGACGGATCGGTCGAAGGTGTCTATGCGGGGCGCAAAGACGAATGACGCAGTGCGCTTGCAAGAGGTGCGGCGGGCGGCGTTTGCCCCTGTGTTTGCGTCATTTCGGGCAATTCTCGGGGAGGAGCTCTATCAATTGGCACAGGCCAGTAAGGACGCGGCTCAGTCTGAGTATTTGGCCTCACTGCTTGCTCCCGACTCCGGTTGGGAGATGTACGTAGCCGAACGTGAGGGCGTTATCGTAGGATTTGTCTCATTTCAGCTTGACCACAGCACGCTAATTGGGGAAATTGGCCTGAATGCTGTGCATCCCGATTGGGCGGGAACGGGCATTGGGACGACGATGTACGAGTTCGCCCTGGCAGACATGCGGGCGGCGGGGATGCGCGTGGCAACGGTTTCGACTGGCGGAGACCCCAGCCACGCACCAGCCCGCCGTGCCTATGAAAAGGTGGGCTTTAACGTAGGTGTCCCTAGCATATGGTTCTGCCAGAAACTGTAGTGCCAAAGGATTCGTAAAGGAACAACTTCCCGTTCTGAGGTTCCCCTGAGTAACCGATGGCGCCAGGCTGCCGCTCTATCCCCGCTTACCCGAGGCGTGTCATCCCGAGTGGAGCAGCCGCGCTTTTTGGGGCTGCGGAGTCGAGGGATCTCAAGCCGTGTAGAGGCCAGGCGCTCGCCGCCACGAGACCCTTCGACTCCGGGGCACCCAAAAGCGGTGCCCCTCCGCTCAGGGTGACCTATGCCGCTGAAGGGAAGGCAGGCACCGACGACAGCTGGGAGGACGGAGTGATGACCGACCTGGGCACCGTCGGCGGGGGCTCCAGCTACGGCCGCGGCATCAATGATCGGGGCCAGATCGTGGGGTGGAGCGACCCCGCCGGCGGCCCGCACCGCGCCACGCTGTGGACGGTGTCGGCACCGGCGCCGACGCCAGAGCAATCGATCGCGAACCTCGTCGCAGAGCTGGAAGCCCTGGTCGCTGAGGGCCGGCTGGAGGCGCGTGGGGCCCAGGGGCTCAGGGCGAAGCTCGAAGCCGCGTAACTGCAGCTGGACAAGGGCAACACCACGGCGGCCGCCAACGTGCTGGGAGCGTTCATCAACCAGGTGGAGGCCACCGTCAAGAGCGGGCGGTTGACCCCCGAAGCAGCCCAGCCGCTCATGGACGGCGCCCATAGGATCATCGAGGCGCTCCAGCCATAGGACCGGCCAGGGCCAGGACGATCCGACACCTGATCCGGCTGCTCGATGCGGCGAAGGCGGAGGTGGGCTAGCGGCGGCGGTGGGCGGAATACCATTCCGCCCACCGCTTACGTGACGCAAAGCACGGCCCGTTGTCATAAGCGTATGCTGCCCACGCAGCGGTTCCGGTGCATTCACTGCGCCCAGACCCCCTCTTGCAGCGTCCGGTCGCGCGCGTACCCCTCGATCTCCGCGTAGACCCACTCGGATAGCTCCAGCAGCACTGCCTCGGGGATGTGATCTCGCAGTGCGCGGACGTGCGGGTTCCCGGCTGTCAGGGGCCGCCACGCCAGCGAACTCCCCCTGACGTCCTCGGTGCCCACGACAATGCGCCCCAAGTGTTCCTCCAGCGTGCAGCCCAGGGCCGAACAGGAGTCGGACGCATACGGGTTGTCGTGGGCGGTGAGTCCCAGCTCGGGAAAGCAGGTGAACAGCACCCAGAAGCCCAGCACGACCTGCCACGCCAACTCGGCCGTCCCGGACTCGGCCACCTGGTACAGAATACTGATGGAGGGATAGAGGGCGGTCAGCACGCCATGGACCAGAACCCGGGTCAACTCGGTGCCGAGCACGTCGTCGAGTACGAGGACACCAGCCGGCGGGTCTGCGCTTCCCAAGGCCGCCGCAACCCGGTCGTGCACTGCCGCTTCCCACCCTCTCTTGCCACCGGCCCATCTCGAGAACAGGTCAGCGTCCTGGAAAGCGCCGAATAGGGCCACCTCCTCCATCTCTTCTTGTGAGGCGTGCCGTCGGAATGCAGCGGCCTTCTCCCGACCGAAGTTGATGCCCACGACCGGCGGAAACGGGTCGATCCCGACCACGTCCCACACCGCCTGCGTTGCTCGCAGGACTGACTGACCGGAGTGATAGAGCACAATCACCACGTCCGGTTTGAAGCGCCAGATATCGCGGCAGGCCTCCCGGCCCGCGAACCACAGCCGTTCCAGGGCGCTGGAGGTATGGAGCTCCATCATATCGTCGCCCATTACAACCTCTGTTATAGGAGCGTGCACAGCCGTGTCAAGGACCGTCACTACCCCGTCGCTCTCCCCGGACGCCTGTCCGTGGTCTGCCGCACACTGACCGCCGTGACACAGAGCATCGGACAGCCGCCCGCCGCAAGCGTGCGTCTGGGGTAGAGTGTTGCGGTGAGCACCAGACAGGCGTCCACCGCAAGCGTGAGCGCTGGACGCACCGCACGCGCCGGCGAGCCACGCCATACGAGCCACGCCCGCACCCCCTAGCTTTCCCCGGACGCCTGTCCGGGGTCTGCCCCACACTGACCGCCGTGACGCAGAGCACCGGACAGCCGCCCACCGCAAGCGCGGGGGTGGGGTAGAGTGTTGCGGCGAGCACCAGACAGCCGTCCACCGCAACCGGGAGCGCTGGACGCGCCCCGAGCGCCGGCGAGCCACGCCATACCAGCCACGGCCGCCACCCCTAGCTTTCCCCGGACGCCTGTCCGGGGTCTGCCCCACAAGGAATCGACTTCTTACGGGCCGGCTCGATGAGGTCCCACCGATTGCCATACAGGTCCTCAAAGACCGCTACGGTCCCGTATGGCTCGACCTTGGGTTGTCGCACGAACCGAACGCCGGCCGCGCGCATCTCGTGATAGTCGC
>SLDA01000583.1 GCA_007125545.1 Thermoflexales bacterium
CATGCCGGGAAAGGGCGTTCGCGGGAGCAGATGTTGTGTACACGTGCGGCGGACAACGCCGCCATCGTCGCTTTCTGTAATCTGGTGGGCGGGCAGGACGAGCTGGTGTTTGATGGCGGCAGCCTGCTGATCAACGAGCGAGGCGAGGTGCTTGCGCGCGGTGCCCAGTTCGCCGAGGACTTCATCGTCGCCGACATCGACACCGCCGCAGTCTTCCGTTGGCGCCTGCACGATCCACGGAGGCGCAAGGCAGCACCGGGCGTGCTACCCGTAGTGAGTCTACCGCTTCCTGTCGAGCAGCCGGTGGAAGATCGCCCCGAATTGACCACCCATCTGGTGACACCACTCCCACGCCTGGCCGAGATCTACGGGGCGCTCGTCCTTGGCACGCGGGATTATGTCCGCAAGAATGGCTTCGAGCATGTCGTGATCGGGCTCTCAGGGGGCGTTGACTCCAGCTTGGTAGCCTGCATCGCCGCTGATGCGCTGGGACCCGAGCACGTAACGGGCGTGCTGATGCCCTCGCGCTATACTGCGGATATGAGCAACGAGGATGCTGCCATTCTGTCTCGGAATCTCGGCATCGATTATCAGATCATACCCATTGAGTCCGTCTTTGAGAGTTACCTTACCGCGCTTGCGGAACCTTTTGCAGAGGTCGAGCCGGATGTAACGGAGGAGAATCTGCAGGCGCGCATTCGCGGGAACTATCTCATGGCACTCTCCAACAAGTTCGGGTGGATGGTGTTGACGACGGGGAACAAGAGCGAGATGAGCGTCGGATACGCCACGCTGTATGGGGATATGGCGGGAGGCTATGCCGTGATCAAAGACGTGCTCAAGGAATTGGTATACGACCTATCGCGATGGCGTAACGAGCAAGGGGACACACCCGTCATCCCCGACAGGGTGCTCACGCGAGCACCCTCCGCCGAACTACGCCCAGATCAGAAGGACAGCGACTCCCTACCTCCCTACGAGGTGTTGGACCCTATCCTCCGAGCCTACGTCGAGGACGACCAATCCCCCGAGGAGATTGTCGAACGGCTGAATGTGCCCGAGAGCGTTGTGAGGCGGATCGTGCGGATGGTCGACCGCGCGGAGTACAAGCGCCGCCAGGCACCGCCCGGTGTCCGGATCACGGTGCGCGCCTTCGGCAAGGATCGGCGCCTGCCGATGACGCAAGATTTCACGGAATCGTAAGGGCACACCGTCAATTCCTGCGAGGCCTCGAGTATGGGCCGGTTAGCGGACGATGGATCGGTGGAGAGCACGCGGCGCTTTGAGCCCACAGGGCGTTCGCGGGATACACCGTGGAGGGATCCTAGCCAAAGGCAGAGCGCCGGACAGGCGTCCAGCGCGAGCGTGGTATGCAGCGACCGGTTCCGGCAACCCGTGTGCAGTATTGCTACGCGCGCGGAATACGCTGTGGGGCGTCCTGGCCAAGGGCAGAGCGGTGGTGTGCAGCGACCGGCTCCTGCAACCCGTGTGCAGCATTGCTACGCGCGCGGGATACGTTGTGGGGCGTCCTGGCCAAGAGCAGAGCGCCGGCTGTATCAGGCCTTCATCCTTTGAGGGATTGCGGACTCGCATGGGACGTCTACCTGACAAAGACCGCACCCATATCCCTCAAAGCCGTAGTGCTCCCCGACGTAGGTGCGGGTTCGGTCGAGATGCGCTTTGCAGGCTACCTTGTCGTGACCCTGCGCTGAGAGCGCACCCACGGGACAGCGATCGATGCACTCCCCGCAGGTCCCTTCTGAGTAAAAGAGATAGTAAGCACGGTGATCTGTATAGGGGCGCGGCGAGGCCGGAAGTGAGAGCCGCACGACCAGCGACCCGGCGCGCATGGCCTTACCCTTGGGCGTGATCAGTCCGTCGCAAAGGCCGAAGGTACCCAGCCCGGCGGCATAGGCCGCGTGACGCTCCGACCAGGTCGAGGCATACACATACTGCTCCGACTCCCGCGTGCCCCAATGGACGGTCTCCACGGGGGCCACCGCCGGATAGCCCGCGACGGTGAACTGTTCTGCCAGCTGCACGCGTAACTGATGGTTAAACTCCTCACCGAAGATGCGGGTACGAGCCCATCTCTCCGCCGGGTAGACGTGTTCAACTCGCTGATCTTGTTTGGTGGCCTCGGTCTGCGGTAGGATCCACGAGACAACGGTCAACGCCTCGGGCCTGACACTTACGTCGGGAAAGGCCTGGGCAAACGCTTCCAGGGGCGTCCAGTGGAAGGGGCCTACGACCGACTTGTATTGAGCCCAAATAGGATCTGCGCCGTTGGCAAACCCCACCAGAGGCGCATCCCACGCCTTCTCGGGCTCTGCCATCCGCATATCATTCTCGGGACTGTTCCAGAGATCCAAAATCAGATCCGTTACCCACTCTGCTGTGCCTTCAGATCGCATCGTCACTTTGTCCTTCCCGTATGCTTTGGCCTTTAAGTATACACGTGTGCCGGCTGATGCATAGGCCTCACACCGATAGTGCCCTCCCCATAAGAGATGAGGAGGCTGAAACTACGACTGGAGACGATTGCATCCGGTCCATTCACGCTGTATAATATGGATATAGGATGAGCAAACGAAGAGGTTCGATGTACACGATTCAGTCTGGACACAGTCTTCTTGCCACGCAGCTCCTTCTTATGAGAAAGGAGTCTTTATTGCGTGGGTAGGCCCGGAGCAAGGGTCTGCGTGTCCAACTCAGATCGTTTGAGCGCCTCCCACAAGGGAGGCGTTTTTTTGTTCAGAGGCATGCTGATATGAAACGATTATGGAGCAGAGCGATGATCGGCACTAAAGGGCGGGAGGTGATGCACCGGTTGCCGGGCATCCTGGCGATGGCGTCCAGGAGCCCGGTTCCCGGCATCCTCGTCGAAATCAACGTCTGTCTGAAGTAGGCGTTCGCCAAAGAGAGACACAGAGGGTACGGTCGCGACCACAATGGGCCGGCCCTCCAGTCGATAGATATGACGTTAGTTCGAGGAGGAGGCTTGTTATGTCACACCCGGAAAGTGACTATGATCCCTGGAGGATCGAGGCGCGGTTGCACAAGCGCTGGGCCGAGGAGGCCACATATCGCACGCCTGAACCTGGGCGCGGACAGCCAACCTTCTACTGCCTGGACTTCTTCCCCTACCCCTCGGGTGCCGGCTTGAGCGTCGGTCATGGACGGAACTACGTTCCATCCGACGTGGTCGCCCGCTATCAGAGAATGCAAGGCAAGGCAGTGCTCCATCCAATGGGCTGGGACGCCTTTGGGCTGCCTGCCGAGAATGAGGCAATGAAACAGGGCGTACATCCCGCCGAAAGCACGGCGCGCTACGCCGCCAACTACCGGCGCCAACTGACCCTGCTGGGTTGCTCCTATGACTGGGAGCGCGAGTTCAGCTCGTCGGACTTTGCCTACTACCGCTGGAACCAAGCTTTTTTCCTGGCGCTCTACCGGCGGGGGCTGGCGTATCGTGCTGCCGCGCCCGTTAACTGGTGCGAGAGCTGCCAGACCGTTCTGGCGGCTGAGGAGATCGAGGCCGGTGCCTGCTGGCGCTGCCACCAGCCCGTGGCCCGGCGCCGGAGGATGCAGTGGTACATCCGCGTGACGGCGTATGCGGAGGAGCTATCCACGTGTCTGGCGGAGCTGGATTGGCCCGAGCACATTCTGGCCATGCAGGAGCATTGGATCGGGCGCCACGAGGGCTTGGAGATCGACCTACCGGTAGCAGACCGATGCGACGGGGGGACCGGAGACGACACCATCACCGTGTTCACAACCCGGGCGGACACCCTGTTCGGCGTCACCTTTGTGGTGCTGGCGCCCGAGCATCCACTGGCGGAGGTCCTGGCGACGCCATCCCGCCGGGAGGAGGTGCGAAGCTACATCGAGCGCGTGGGGCAGCGCAGCGAAGTGGAACGCCACACGCGCGAACCGGAGGGCGTTTACACGGGGGCACGCGTGGTGCTGCCACAGGGGGTGCAGGTGCCGGTGTATGTCGCTGCCTACGTATTGGCCGATTACGGTACAGGTGCCGTGATGGGCGTGCCCGCGCACGACACGCGGGACCACGCCTTCGCAAAGCGGTATGATCTACCAATTCATCCGGTCATCGCGCCGCCCACTTCTGAGACCGGAGGGCAGGCGCAGCGGCCCGACGTCTCGACGGAGGCCTTCACTGCCCCGGGTATCCTGGTCGCCTCGGGCGAGTTCGACGGTATGGCCTCAGAGGAGGCGCAAGGGGCGATCACGGCGTGGCTGGAGGGGGAAGGCGTCGCCTGTCGAACCGTGCACTACCGGCTGCGCGACTGGCTGGTCTCTCGCCAGCGCTACTGGGGCACGCCGATCCCGATCGTCCACTGTCCGGTGTGCGGTGAGGTGCCGGTGGAGGAAGCTGACCTACCGGTGATGCTGCCGCCATTGCCGGATTACCGCCCTCGGGGAGATGGGCGCTCGCCGCTGGCGAATATGCGCGATTTCGTCGAAACCTCGTGCCCGCGCTGCGGCGGAGCAGCGGAGCGTGAAACGGATACGCTGACCGGCTTCGTGTGCTCGTCGTGGTACTACATGCGCTTCACGGATCCCCGGAATGCGGCTGAGCCTTTCGGTCGGGAGAAGGCCAGACGATGGCTGCCTGTCGATCTCTACATCGGGGGCGCCGAGCACGCAATAGGTCACCTACTCTATTCACGGTTCTGGACCAAGGCCCTGGCGGACGAGGGATGGGTCGATTTCCGCGAGCCGTTCCCGGTGCTGCGCAGCCAGGGCGTGTTACACGCACGCGATCCGGAAACGGGATCCATCGAGCGTATGTCGAAATCGAAGGGCAACGTCGTCACGCCGGAAAGCGTCATCGATAGGTATGGGGCCGATGTCACCCGCATGCACCTGCTCTTTATGGGGCCGTTCGAGGCCAACACGGTATGGGAAGTAGAAGCTGACGGCGTCACCCCACAGCACATCGAGGGTGTACGGCGCTTCCTGAACCGCGTCTGGATGCTGTGCGATGTGCTCGCCGCGGATGGCAACCCGGACGAGAGTGAAGGTGCCGAACGAGAGATCACGCGTGCAGCCCACCGCACAATCAAGGCTGTCACGGAGCAGTTCAAGGAGATGCACTACAATACCGCAATCAGCGCCCTCATGCGGTTTCTGAGTGAGCTGGAGGGGCATTGCCAACAATCCGGAGCCACACCGGGCTTTATGGAGGCGCGTCTGGTGCTGCTGAAGCTACTGGCGCCGCCGGCTCCCTTCATCACCGAGGCACTGTGGGAAAGACTGGGGATGGCGGGCAGCATCCATCACGCGCGCTGGCCCGTGTGGGAGCCGGCGCTGATCCGTGCGGAGGAGGTCGAGCTGGCAGTTCAGATCAACGGGCGGACACGGGAGCATATCACAGTCGAGGTTGACACGGATGAGGCGCAGGTACAGGCGCTGGCGCTGGCAGCACCGGGAATCGTGCGCGCGCTGAAGGGCACGCCGGTGCAGCGCGTCGTTGTTGTCTCGGGAAGGTTGGTCAATATCGTGGTGTGAGGGATTTGGGCAGGAATCCATGAACTGCGCACACCCGGCCAGAGCGGACGGGACGTTGCGTGTCGGAACACGCGCGCTCCGAGGAGGCGCATGCTTGCGAGATAGAGCAAGCGGCCCGCCAGATTGGCGGGCCGCTTCGATACCCCTGCCGCGACTTGAACGCGGGCCACTGGCTTCGGAGGCCAGTGCTCTATCCAACTGAGCTACAGGGGCGTGTGTGTACGCCGCATATTGTACCACAAAGGGGTAACTGTACAAGAGAATGGCAGAAGCGGGGTGCATTTCACCGTGGGGGCAAGTCCCCGAAGGACTTGCCCCCACGGTGAAATGCACC
>SLDA01000341.1 GCA_007125545.1 Thermoflexales bacterium
AGAGTGGACCGGGGCATAGGCAGTCAACAGCGCCAGCTGACCTCCGGCGGAGCCACCGGCAAGCACAATGCGCTCGGGATCCACCCCATAGTCGACAGCGTGGTCCTTCAGCCAAGCCACAGCGCGGCGGGGATCGCCCGCCATCTCCTGCCAGGCCACCTCTGGACAAAGGCGGTAGGCAACATCCATCACCACGTGCCCCTGCGACGCAAGATGGCGGAACATAGGTCGCGTGCCCACGTCCTTGTCGAGGAAGTGCCACCCGCTGCCGTGGAAATAGATCACGGCAAGGCCACTGCGGGTGATGGTCTCGGGCGGCTGCCAGATATCGCAAAGCAGCGGGCGCTCCGGAGCCGTCTCGGTCGCCGGTAGCGTCCAAAAGACCATGTCGCGCTCCCAAACGGGCTCAGGGGGCTCTGGTGGCCGCCAGGTCCAGCGCCCGGCCAGGGTGTAGGCATTCCGATGGAGCTCGAAAGGAGCCTGCCATTCCGGGCCGAAGGCACGCGCAAAGTCACCCTGAGTCGCGCAGATCCTCGACACATAGTCCCACGAACGCTTTGCACCCCACACACCGGCGGCTACCGCCACGGGGCTGCCTGTCACAAGACCGAGCAGCGCTCCGGTTATACCTGCTGCGGCAGCATAAGGTGAAATTGCCCCCGCAATCATCTTGGGGGCGCTGAGAGCGGATTCGTCCGTCTTGCGCACTCGAAAGCGATGCAGCATGCCGAACCCAGCGGACGCCAGTCCCAGGGCAACCCCCGCGATGCGCACTGTAGTGCGTGCCTTACTGCGCTTCGATCTGCTCATTTTAATCATCCTCACTTTCTAGTGACAGGGTCGAGAAGAAAGAACGCTCCCCGTCGATCGGCAGTGCGACAGAGTTTACCAGCGCACCCCGATATCGTTGAGGAGAACCAGCCCATTGGCGCTGCGATCGAAGACGAAACGGATCTCGATCAACTCGGTGGGATCGAAGTCGGGTGCTACGGCGCGGAAGTCTGCGAAGCGGAACTCGTAGGTGCGAAAAACGGGCTCGGCCCAACGCATATTCTGCCGCTCGAGCAGCGGGTGCTTGAGGGTACGGAACTCAGGCTGCGGCGGAAGCAGGCCGATGTGGCCCAACGGCAGCCGGGCGGCGACGCCGTTCCCGTCCAGCACCTCGACCGTCAAGTCCAGTGCGCTGTCGTTCGTGGCGCCAGCCGCCAACGAGAAAATCAGGGAGGCGTCTTCCTCGGCCAGGGAGTTCCCAAGCGCACGAAGCTCATCTGCATCGGCCTCCTCCAGCTTCACAGCATAGAAACTCGTGTCACTGGCGTTGTGCCAGCCGAGGGTCACGGCGCTGGTCTGCTGGTTATCCCATTTCTGAGGTACTATGCCCTCCTGCCATCGCGTGAGCGACTCGCCGGTCAGTGTAGCACCGGGGAAGGTGGCTGTAATCGGATCTACGTCCTCCTCAAAGGTTGCGAGATAGATGGTGCGAGCGTCATCATATCGGGTAAGGTAGGCGACTTCAGGTAGCCACGCCTGCCCACGGCGAAGGTCGCGAAAGAGCGCGATATATCCCGCCTGATCCTTCAACGTCGCCTCAAGAAAGGCGGAGATCATAACCATGGCAATCTGTTGTTGATCGGCCTCATCCATAATTGGGCCAAGATTTAGCATGCCGTCACGGGGAAAACTGCCGGCATCGGCCCGGCCCCACAGGCTATTGAACTGCCCGTGATTGGCCTGATCGATATACACCGCAGACTTAAAGGCCTGCGTGCCGGGGCTGAATGTAACCCGATTATACTGCCGCGCGCCGTGGAAAGCGCGCACATCGCCATCATAGGCGCCGTGGATTGTCAGATAATTGATATCATGCAACACCGTGCCGCGTCCCGCAGGCATGTACTGCCCGTCGGAAGGCGCGATAGCAGCGACAGAACGGATGCCGAAATCATATTCCCAAGGGCGTGCGGGATCGCCAGGATAGGCGTTCATCTGGTTGAAAGCCGCTGCGATTGCAGCAGCCTCGCCGCCGCGCGAGTGACCCATCACAGCGATGCGGTTCAGGTCCACCTTGCCCGTAAAGGGATTACCCTCTGCCTCGTGCCAGCGCTGCCACTGGGCGAGATGCTCCAGCAAGAGCCAGCCACGTCCGTCGTTCTCCTCAACTAACCCCGAGTTTTCCCATATCAGAATCCGATCCATCCAACCGCCATTGAAGAAGTTCTGATCCACAGAGACCAGGATCATGCCACGGCTGGCAAGCAGTTCGCCCAGGTAGGCATAGCCGGGGTCGGAATGGCGAATCATATTGTGATTGCCGTGCACAACTAGTGCCAGCGGGAAAGGCCCGTCACCGTCGGGATACCAAACTCGCCCGTTCACGGGCAGGTTGGTCAGGTCAAATCCCCAATAAGCAGTCCGCAGTTGGCCGGGGAGTCCTTCCCAACGATCAACGAAAGCCGACCCATCGACGGGTTCGGTAATCAGGTCCGCTTCGGGACCGAACTCTGAACGCCGAAGATCGGTACCTGCACCGTAGGTAAGCGTGCGGACTTCGAAGGGGCCGGGCTGTGAAGGATCCTCGAGCGGGAGAGAAGCCACGTTTTCCGTACCAGCGTGAATGGGCAAGGGTGACACATCCGGGCCGGGCCAGAGATACCAACCGAGGGTAGCAGCGAGCAGAGTCACACCGATGACGCCCCCCACTACAACCTGAACACGATGGACCCGCGTCAGCGTAGACCACGCGCCGCGCGATAGCGTCCATATAGCCGCCCCGAGCATAGAGCCCACCACCAACACGACAAGGGCCCCGATACCCTGCGCGAACGGGCCAACGCCTGACAAAAAGAACGCGATAACCATAATCACAGCGGCCACCGCCACTGCGCGGTAGAGGCCGGGAAAAGCACGGACAAAGAGGTCCAACAGCGCGCGGACCACCATCACGACGAGATCGACCAGAGCGATGGTCAACGCCCCCAGTACGAGGCCGAAAGCCATAATCGCTACGAGCGTCTGCAAGGTCCACCCACCCCCGGCCTGGCTTAAGGCAAAGGTGAGCAGCATCAGGGTATAAACCGCGATCACCCCCCAAGCTGCTCCGCGCCAGGCCTGCTCACCGGGCCAGAGCACCGACGCGATACGGTGGATCCGCATCTTGAATTTCCGGAATAGGTTCTTCACAAAGCCATCTCCGTCTTGTCTGCTCTCAGAAAAAGATCATACCATCCTTGGATTTCCAGTGAATAGGATTCTACCTCAAACAGCGGCGGGCAGCGGTATCATCGCTCGTTGGTCTAGAGCTCCTCAGACGCCACCTCGGCGTTTGATGCCTCCGCGGACGCTGCCTTTGCGGACGTCGCCTCTGAAGATAGCGGAGGAACGATGACCAGGTCGCCGCCAATGGGCATTATGATGATGTTGGCGCCGTGGTTACCAATCTTCACCCGGGCACCCAAGATGAATCCGATCAAAGCGGCGCCCAGCGCTAGCGCAAGATTTCCAAAGTGACCCTCTGTAGATTTTGCCACGACACTCTCTCCTTACGTATTGATCTTGCTATAGTAACGGACAACGACCACCGTTACGGAGGACACCCTGGGAGCTGAAGAACTCACACTCGTGGGATGGGTATCCGCTACCTCTTCGACCGGCTGTACTGTGGAAACTGTCACGACTGGGATAGCCACCGATATCCTATGGTCGATCGTGCAGATTTTAGCGTAGGTGACGGCTGTGTCAATTGGGTCCCTGCCCGGCACTGGCCCATCTCCGCACCTGTCGTGTCAGGAGCGCATGTGCTTGCTAAAGAGCCCAGTCCCGATGTATAGTATGGACACGAGAGAACGATAGGAGATGACGGACCGTGGGCGCGGCCAGTTGCCTGCTTTGAGCGTGGTCTGCGGCGCCACAGTCCCTTACTTAGGAGGAGGCGTGTATACCGATGAGCAAGCTGCAGGTTGCGACGACATACTTTTCTAAGGCCGGCCCAGGCAACACCGAAGACACGTTAACCCTGGTGCGGGAACGCGCTGAGCTGTTGAGCATTGATACCATTGTGGTGGCGACAACGAGTGGGGAGACGGGCCTCCAGGCTGCGAAAATGTTGGCGGGTCATCAGGTGATCGCCGTGACCCATTCCGCGGGATTCCACGAGCCGTTCGTATCGGAGCACAGTCCGGAGATTTGCGAGAAGATGGAGGCTGCCGGCGCGCGCGTCCTGACCACCACGCACGCCTTCGGCGGCGTTGGCCGCGCGGTACGGAAGAAGCTGGGAACCTTTCAGGTCGACGAGATTATGGCATACACCCTCCGGTGCTTCGGCCAGGGGATGAAGGTTGCAGCGGAGATCACGCTGATGGCCTCCGACGCCGGCCTGGTGCCGGATGGCAGCGCTCTGATCGCGGTGGGGGGCTCTGGTCGGGGCGCGGATACCGCCGCTATCCTCCTCCCCACGCACGCGCAGACCTTCTTCGACCTTCGCTTTGTGGAGATCATTTGCATGCCGGCACCGGGTCACCCACAGCTCGGCAACTAGATACATCCAATGCCGGATCGCGCCGTGAGGCTATCCCGCTCGACCGTCAGGAGACGCTCGGCGCACCCAGCCGGTGTGATTTCATGGACCGAACAGTCGCGAGGTGCCCGAATTGATATATACCGACCGCATTAGGAGGTGAGTCTGTGGTAGAGTTGACCGAGCGCGTCCAACGCCTGAGAACGAGCGCCTTGAACTGGCAGGAGACACAGACAGGGTACATAGGGCAACGATTGGCGCCAGCGCTTGAAGCGCTGTCGGCTTCTCCCCGTAATGCACCCTGGATGAAGCGTAAGGCCCAAATGCTTGCCGGCGCCATTCGCGGCTTTGAGCCCATCATCCATCCCGACGAGTTGCTACTAGGCTACAATTTCACCGGTGGGGATGACCACCAGCAGCTGGAGATGACGCTGGGGGTAGCACCCAGCATACCCAATGCAGCCCAGCAGGAACTGCTGCGCGACTACCTGGCCCAGGGAAGTCTGCCCGCACCACGCATCGACGCCGCTGTTGAGTTCGTGGGGAGGGCAGAGCGACTCGTGCCTTGTGTCAGCTTCACGCCCGAGCGGGCTGATTCCGTTGCCGGAGCCGATACCGAAGGGCTTTTTTGGTGCTACGCGACCCCGTACAATCATACGATCATCGGGTACCGGCGGGTACTGGAGATGGGCTTCGAAGGACTCGCCGCTGAAGTCCGGCAGCGGCTGGCGGAGCTGGAAGTCACGAGCGCCGACGGGTGGGAAGCGCAGATGCTCTTGGAAAGCGCCTTGATCGTGGCGGAGGCGGGCGCGGAGATGGGACGGCGCTATGCGAAGGCCGTGAAGACACGACTATCCGAGTGCTGCGACTCCGCAGTACGTCAGGATCTGGAGCGGCTGTACGAGGTCTGTGATCTCGTTCCGGCGAAGCCGGCACGCACCTTCCATGAGGCGGTGCAGAGCCTCTGGTTCGCACACATTCTCAATACCTGGGAGGACGGGATCAACGCCAACTCCCTGGGGCGACTCGATCAGATCCTCTACCCTTACTACCGCGCCGACATTGAAGCGGGGCATCTGACCGATGAAGAAGCGTTTGAGCTGTTAGCTTGCCTCTGGATCAAACTCTACCGCGACTACGACGTACAGCAAGTTGCCGTCGGCGGCCTGGATGCTGACGGCAACGACGCGACCAACGAGCTCACGTATCTGATGCTCGATGTTACAGACGCGCTCAACTTTGTTCGCTGCCTCTCCGTGCGACTGCACAAGGGCAGTCCACCCACCCTAATTCGCAAGTCGCTGGAACTCGTCGGCAAAGGGAACGGGATCCCCTTCTTTTTCAATGATGAGGTCCTGGTGCCCGCCTTGATTGACCAGGGGATCGCACCTGTCGACGCGCGCGACTACGCCGCGATCGGCTGTGTCGAGATTACCATCCCCGGCAAGGCAAATCCGCACGCCGTGAGCAATCGCATCAACCTGCTCAAGTGCCTGGAACTGGCCTTGAATAACGGGCGAAGCCTCACCACAGACATGCAACTCGGGCCTCACACCGGCTCTCCCGAAACGATGGCGGGCCTGGAAGACGTGTGGACCGCGTACGAGCATCAGGTAGCGCACTTTACCCGGGCGATGTGTCTTGAAACGTTACGGTTGAGCATGGAAGCCGCACTAGTAGCACCGATGCCCTACAAATCGCTGCTGACGGAAGGCTGTATCGAGAGTGGGCGCGACTTCAACAACCGCGGTGCCCGTTACGACTTCCACGAATCGATGCCTATGGGCATTCCGAACGTTGCGGATGCGCTGGCGGCGCTTCAAGCCCTGGTTTTCGAGCAGGGTTTGCTCACCCTGCCGGAGCTGGTGAGGCAAATGCAGCAAGACTTCCCTGATGAGCCACTGCGGCAGGCACTGCTCAACCGTGCGCCCAAGTTCGGCAACGATCACCCAACCGTGGATGCGTTGGCTGCGCGCGTCTTCCGCAACTACTGTGACCTCTTGCGCGACATGTCTGAGACATTCAATATCCCGTTCTTTGCCCAGCCCTTTACCTTCCTCTGGCTCGTTGATGCGGGGCAGCGGACCGGGGCGACACCGGATGGCAGGCGCCGCGGCGACAACCTCGCCTACAGCGTATCGCCGATGCAGGGTCGTGACTACAAGGGGCTCACGGCGCTGATTAACTCACTCGCGCACCTGCCTCAGCGGTTGGCAGCGGGCAGCACGAGCGCCATCGTGGAAGCGGACCCGGTGCTCTTTGCGCCGGAGAATCTCGACCATCTGGTCACGCTGCTCCAGACCGCCATCGAGATCGGTGTGGGCCAGCTGCAGTTCAACGTCGTCAATGCGGAGACGCTGCGCCGAGCCCAGGCCGAACCAGAGAAGTACCGCAACCTTGCGGTCCGCGTCTCCGGCTTTAGCCAGCGTTTCTGCTTGCTGAGCAAGGAGATTCAGGATCATATTATTGCACGAACCAAACACGCGAGCTTCTAGGTGTTGGGGAGATCCCTGCATCCGCACAGAGGTAGCCAATGACGACTTCTCGATCCACCGACCGCTATAACACATTTATGGGCCGCGGCCCTCATAAAGTCATCCACTGGGAGCACTGGTCAAATCCGGACGCCGCAACGACCATCACGGGTATCGACTACTATGACCATCCTCGCCAGTGTATCCATCGCCTCAACGAGATATATCCCGCGCTGGGTCTGCCCGAGCCGGCGGATGACAATCCACTGCCACGCATCGCGCAGCAGATCGGGCGCGACCGTTGGGGCCATGAACTGCGAGATTCCTGGCAACAGGACCACGCACGCGACCGCTTCCCAACGCGCGAGGCGATGCTCGCCTTTAGTCCGCTCGCGCAGGGCGACTTCACCGGCTGGAATGTCGTCGTAGACAGTGACGGCGGCGACTTCACCAGCGTCGAGGCGATCTACGACCGGTATCGCGCTCATTACCCTGCGGTATGGGGTGACCAAGCGCCAGAGGGCAGCGACGCCAGCGTCGGCTTCTACAATACCCTATTTATGTGGCCGCTGCTCGTCTTCGGCTATCAGAACTTCCTGGAGCTCTGCCTCGAGCCGGAATTCGAACGCATTATGGCGGAGTTCGCCGAGATTAACCGCCGTGTCTTTACCGCCTTCGCCCAGCTCCCCATCCACTTCGTCGTCTGCCACGACGACATCGTGACAACGCAAGGGCCGATCTGCTCACCTCGCTGGATGCGTCGTCACATCTTCCCACGCTACGAGGAGTTCTGGGCCATTCTCAAGGCGGCGGGTAAAGAGATCATCTTTATGGTCGATGGCTGCGTTGACGCCTTCGCGGATGACGTTATGGCTTGTGGCGCACGCGGCATCATCAGCGAACCATTCACGGATTACAAAGCCATTGCCCAGCGCCATGACAACCCGTTCGTTGCCGGGGAGGGCGACTGCCGCGTGCTGATGCGCAACGATCCGGACGAGATCCGGGACATGGTCGTGCGAATGACCGAAACCGCCCGTATGTCCGGCGGCGCTATGATGTGCATCGGCAACCATATCCCCTATAACGTGCCGCCAGAGGCAATCAAACTCTACCTGGATCTAGCCCACGAGATCGCCTACCGCTAGATCCTCTATCATCCACCGCGATTCACAGGTCAAAGGAGACCCTATATGGAAATCACTAACGTCACCTGCTATGTCGTGCCGCGTCCAGGACGTCAGACGCCCTTCCATTGGCGAAAAGGATTGCGCATCCCCACGGCGCCCGAGACCGTGTACGTGGGTTACCTTAAGGTCGAGACCGACAGCGGCATCGTCGGGCACGCCTCGAGCGGCAACGGCTATGGGATGGCTGAATTAGTCCACAGCTTTCTCAAACCGGAGTTGCTGGGGAGAAATCCGCTATTGACCGAGGATCTCTGGCACCGGGCATGGGAACTCCACCGGCTTAACGCCGGCGAGGCGGCGATCCTCCTGATCGATGCTATCGCCTGGGACATCAAGTCGCAGGCAGCCGGGCTGCCGCTCTACCTGCTCTTGGGCGGTAACAATCCCCAGGTGCCCGCTTATGCCTCAACGGTTACCTGGGACACGATGGAGGAATACGAGCAGCATATCAAGGTGTGTAGGGACGAAGGCTTTTTCGCCTTCAAACTCCACGCCTCGGGCGATGCGAAGTGGGACGCGACCCTGTCGCGCAACTTGCGCCGCTGGGTGGGCGACGACGCGGATCTGATGTTTGACGGCTCCGCAGGCTGGGATTATGTCACGTCGCTCTGGTTCGGGCGAGTTCTGGAGGAGTGCGACTTCCTCTGGTATGAAGAGCCGATGCGGGAGTACGACCTTCCCAGTTACACGCAACTGGCGGCGGCACTGGATATCCCCATCCTCGGCGCCGAGTGCTCGGAGGGAGCGCACTGGAACGCGGCGACTTGGATCCAGAGCCGGGCGTTGGACATGGTACGCATCTCGCGGCGCAAGGGCGGCTACACGGGCGCGATCAAGATCGCCCATATGGCCGAGGCTTTTGGGATGCGGGCACAAGTCCACGGAACTGACGTTCAGCTCAGCGCCGCCGTGCCCAACAACGACTACGTCGAGGTACTGGTCATCGACACGAAGCAGATCAAAGGGCTGAAAGACCCAGGTCCGAACAGCGTGATCGACGGCTACATGACCGCTTCGGACGAGCCAGGCCTCGGCCCACAGCCTGACTGGGATGAGATCGCCCGCAACGCCGTTGCGGTGATATAGGCCGATACCTCTAGGGCGAAAAGGAGATCGTGATGAACATAGACGAGTCAGGGCCGAGAGCGAGAGGGCGAGTGATTACCTATAGCGCGCCGGAGGGCACGCCGGCATCTGAAGATTTCGCACTCAGCGTGAATGGGGAATCGGTCTTCGTGCACCAGGCGCGCGTGTCAGCAGTGCCGGTCAATCAAGTATGGCCGGGGTATCAGCGACCGCTGGAACAAACGGAGATCGCATCCTTTGCAAGCTTCGATTTCGAAGGAACGGTCACCATCGTGGTGGAGACGCGGGAGGCGGTGGGCTCCGTCGTCGTGCGCCCCCTTTCCTACGAGATCGTGCCAGAAGTCGGAGATAACCGGCTTACCTTTAAGCTATCCCGGCCTTGCCAGGTCGTTGTCGAGGTCAACGGCCGGCATGGCGCACTGCACCTCTTTGCCAACCCCCAGGAGAGCGATCAGCCCGATCCTGACGACCCGAAAGTCCGCTATTTTGGACCCGGCGTGCACCACGCCGGGATCATCGAATTACGTGACGGCGAAAGTGCATACCTAGCAGGCGGCGCGATTGTGCACGGTGTCATCACCGCTACGGATGCCTGCGATATTCGGATCACAGGCCGGGGTATTCTCGATGCGAGCGGCTTCGGGCGCACCGATGGGCCGCAGATGATTGCACTGCTGGGCTGTCGTGACGTGAAGATCGAGGGCATCATCCTGCGGGACCCGCACGTCTGGACCGTAGTGCCCGCCCTCTGCAGCGGCGTGCATATCAACAACATCAAGCTCATTGGCTTGTGGCGCTACAACGCGGATGGGATCGACTTGGTCAACAGCCGGGATGTTATCATCGAGAACTGCTTCGTTCGCGCCTTCGATGATAATATCGTGCTTAAGGGCTTCGAGCTGTGGCATGGGCGGCCAACCGAAATGGCCCCGCTTCACGACATCATCGTCAGGCACTGTGTTCTCTGGAACGACTGGGGACGCGCGCTTGAGATTGGTGCTGAAACGAGGAGCACCGCTATTCATGACATCGTGTTTGCGGACTGCGACATCATCCACTTCGTGCACCGGGCGATGGACATCCAGAACGGCGATCGGGCGCTCGTCTATGACGTACTCTTCGAAAACATCCGCGTCGAAGAGGCGATAGTTGAAGGCGAGTTCCGTGAGGACATCGCCGAGTATGTCTCCGACCCGTCTCAAGTAGGACTGTTACTCGAACTGATCGTTGCAGCTAACGCTTACAGCAAGGACACTGCACGCGGTGCGATCCACGACATCACGTTCCGGAAGGTGACGGCACAGGGAGAGCGATGGCCGATGTCGCGGCTGGAGGGCTACGACGCCGAGCACCCCGTTCGCCGGATTCTATTCGAGAACCTGGTGATTCAAGGGCAGCCGATCGAAAGCTTGGAAGAAGGGCGAATGCTCACCAACCCTTATGTGGAAGAAATAGCCTTCGCCTGACCGAATCCGCGTGTAGTGTGTGCCCGCCGTGAAGAAGGGCCAGATCGGGAACAAGCCCAGCCTCTCTGCATGGCGGGATCTTTGGGCCAGCCTTGATCACTGCATAGCTTTCGGCCCGGCGCCTTTTACGTTGCCGGCCTCATCATCTGTCACCGCTTCTCCAACTCAAACAATTCTTTACAAACTCAATCCGACGTGCGTGTAGCTCCCGGTCAGCTATAGTTAGAGATAAAGTCTTGTGTTAGCAAAGTGGGCCCGGCTATGTCTGCTTTGGTATAAGCTGGGCCGAGTCAGGGGATGCCTGTGAACGTACAAGGTGAAGCTAGAGTTGTCGGAGACGGGGATCTAAGGGGACATATAGACGCCAAGGACCTGGATAGAGCTGAGGCGGATGGAACTATCCGTATCTGGTTGGGCCCGGGAGAAGCCATTACCGTGCCATTCCGCACTCTTAAGAAGCAAGGAGACGGCAGCTACTACATACCCCTGAGTCGCGAGGATCTAGAGGGTATCGACCTCTCCGACGAGAAGCGGTCGGTCTTGGTCGTGCCGGTTATCGAAGAGCAGGTCGCAATCCATAAACGCCAGGTGACCACGGGCCGGGTTCGGCTAACACGAAGCGTATCGGAGCAAGAAGAAGTGATCGACGAGCCGGCTTTTCGCGAAACCGTCGAAGTTGAACGTATTCCTATGAACAAGATTCTGGAGAACCCAGTCGGTGTCCGTTTCGAGGGTGATACGATGATCATCCCGGTTTTAGAAGAGCAAGTTGTCGTTGAGAAACGTTGGATGCTAAAAGAGGAAATCCGGGTAACCAAACAACGGACACAGACACAGGAACCACAACAGGTCACACTGTATAAGCAGCAAGTGTCTGTAGAGCGACTGGAACCCGACGAACAAGAAGAGGATAGGGACTGAAGTACGACCACGGCCCGGTCGTGGACCCGTCGATGTAGCTGATCTGCTATCATAAGCAGAGGAGTAAAACAATGAGAACGGTTGTCGGCCTGTACGATGCGAGACGGGATGCCCGTGAGACTATAGAGGCGCTTGTCGAAGCCGGCTTTCCACGAGACAGAATCAGTATGGCTACACAGCATAAGAAACGGAAGGATGTGGAAGCCGATCCTGCGCGCGAGACGAATGCGGTCGTATTGGACGGGTTGGGCAGTCTGCTGATTGGTCTCGGCACGGTATCCATTCCCGAACTGGGTGTGATCGCGGCGGCTGGGCCTCTTGCCGGGCTTCTCACGGGCGGATCCGGCGAAAGTCTGGTAAGCGCCCTCGGTGCCCTCGGCATTCCCCTGGAAGAAGCGGAGATCTATCGCGAGGCTGTACGCCGAAGTGCCACGCTGGTCCTCGTCCAGTCTGAAGAGAGCGATGTTGAGGAAGCGCGCACCCTTATGGGCCACTATAACCCCATAGACATCGAGCGACGATCGGCCGGCTGGCGTCAGACAGGCGGACGAGAATCTGATCGGAAGAGTGAATCCGAGTATGAACGGGAGGAGCGACAACAACGGCAGTCGGCTGGAGATGAACGAGAGGTGCGCCCCCAGCCGGAGGCTACCGCCGATGAGCGACAGCCAGCCAAAGACAAGCAGAAGGGCGTCAAAGAAGCAGCAAACCCCGGCGGTCGTCACGGAGTACGCGTTCGCACCTACGAGATCAGCCAGCCAATTGAGGAGAAAGTCCTCCTACACCAAGAGCATATTGACGTAGAGCGTATCGAGTTGGACCGCGACCTAGAGATTGGGGATCCGGCGTTTGATGCGGACGGGGAAGAGGTTATAGAGTTACTTGAGACGCAAGAAGAGGTCATCGTCGAGAAATATCCGCGCGTTGTAGGCCTTGTGCGCGTCATAACGGATGTCGATGGAGAGACAGAGATCGTCCGCGAGGTCTCTCACCGCCAGGAAGTCGAGGTTGAGCGCGGTGAGGGTGGAAAAGATGTGATGATAGCACATGAATCCGAGCGCAGAGATACGAAGAGAGATAACCCCGGCGACTTTGAGAAGTATGAAGAGGCGTTTCGGCGCCATTACCGGCGTAATCTGGCAGAGCAAGGGCGTGACTTCTCCTTCTATCGTCCGGCCTACATTTACGGATGTCGTCTTGCGAAACGCGAGGCGGGCGCAGACAACGATTGGAGCGAGATCGAGGGAGAAGCGCGCAGTCGTTGGTTGGACGCAAATCCCGATATTGGCTGGGCAGAAGTCGACAGCGCTGTTCACGAGTCTTATCGGCGGTGTCAATCGTCTGGCGCGCGATCGGAACATCGTGATTCAGAGGAAAATCAAGCTTAAGGAGGATGTGAGATGAGAACGGTAGTAGCGCTATATGATTCGAGAGAGACCGCGCGAGATGTCATCCAAGATTTGGTAAATGCTGGATTCGCTCGAGAGGAGATTAGCATCGCCACGCGCAAGGAGGAAGGTGACCCGGAGATCGAGAAGACCCGCACCCGCGAGGCCGGCAACGAAGCCGGCGAAGGCGCTGCCATTGGCGGTGGCGTGGGAGCAATTCTGGGGGGACTTGGAGGATTGCTTGTGGGGTTGGGTACCATCGTATTCCCCGGGGCCGGCGCGATTGTCGCCGCCGGCCCCCTGATCGGGCTGCTGGGTGGGGCGTTGGCAGGCGGCCTCGCGGGAGGATTGGTGGGTGGACTGATTGGCCTGGGCATCCCGGAAGAGGATGCACGGATCTATGCAGAAGGCGTCCGCCGTGGTGGGACCCTCGTGATCGTCCGGACTCCAGACAACGCTGCGGAGAACGCACGGTCCATTATGGAGCAGCACAATCCTGTCAACATTGAGCGCAGCGAGCGGCGCTGGCGCGAGATGGGATGGGAAGGCTACAGTGAAGAGGCCGCTCCCTTGTCCGACCGCGAACTGGAGCAGGAGCGGAAGGCGTTTAGCCAAGAACGCTACGAACCCGAACGGACGCGCCAAGAGCAGCGTGGGGATGTCCGCCAGCGCGGCTACCGCGCGGGCAGCATCGAAAGCGATGCGGATCGAGCCTGGCAGGCCTACCAGCAGGACTTCATCGAACACTACCGGGACACTTACGCCGATACCGGTCACGACTTCGGATACTATCAGCCCGCCTACCGGTACGGATGCCAATTGGCGCAGCACGAGCAATACGGCAGCCGGGATTGGGAGGAGATTGAGGCGGAGGCCCGTCGCCGCTGGCGTGAGGTCAATGACGACGAGAGCTGGGTCGTCGTTCGTGACGCGGTCCGGGAATCGTTTGACCGGTGCGAGTCAGGTAGGATGTAGGTGGACAGATCTGCGTAGAATGAATGCTACCCCGGCCCCCGGAGGCGTACCTCCGGGGGCTTTCTGTTCGCTATCATTGCAGTTAGCTGTCACAGCTGCGTCGTCTATACTTATCGCGAACTATAATAACCCGAACCGGCCGGTCTGTGATGCACACAGGAAAAAGAGGGGACAAAATCCTATGAACAACTACTGCAGCGAGCTTTGGCCTTTAATCTACGACCGTTACAATCGAGGGCACCATGACCAAGAACTGGATTTCTACAGCAGTGAACTAGCAGCCTTCTCGGGGCCGGTCCTCGAGGTAGCCTGTGGAACCGGTATGATCCTGCTACCACTGCTGGCGCAGGGACTTGACATCTACGGCTTTGACCTCTCCGCCGGCATGCTCGCACAGCTCTTTGCCAAAGTGCATCCCGATGATCTGGCTGACCTCCATCGACGTGTCAGCCAACAGAATATGGTGGATTTTCAGCTCGATCTGACGTTCGACGCCGTCATAATCCCGGCACGCTCCTTCCTGCACTTGATAACACAGGACGAACAGATCGCAGCATTGCGCAACATCCACCGGCATCTGCGTCCGGGCGGCCGACTACTTCTCAATTTCTTTACGCCCAACCTGCGGCTCTTGGTCGAACGGCTGGACCCTCAGCCCGACTTCGTCTACCATGGCACCTACCCCCACCCTAACAGTGACCGCGAGATTGTGGTTTCCTATAGACAGATTAACGACCCAGCGGAGCAGATTCAGAATATCACCTGGCGATTCCAGATTGGGGCTGAGAGCTACGACAGCTTGATGCGTGTCCGCTGGATCTATCGCCCCGAATTCGAGTTGCTGGCGCGCCTCGCCGGCTTTCGTATCGCCGCACTCTATTCAGGGTTCGACCGTGAGCCTTACACAGGGGACGGCGAGATGGTCTGGCTGCTTGAGAAGGAGACCAAGAGATGAAATGGGCCGGTGCAAGAGAGGCCATCATCGTGCGGAAATCACCCGGGTCCGATAGAGTTTACGGTTATATGCACAATTTCAGACAATTGCTATACTGACTCATAGAAGTCAGGTATTATCGTCACAACATGGGAATCGGATCGGAGGCAGATTATGTTAGCTGGAGCATCCGTCACCGACTTAATCGACAAGCGGTACTCTTGCCGGACGTATGCTGACACCCCGATTGCAGCCGAGACACAACGCACCTTGGAAACGTTCCTAGCAGCTCATAACACGGGCCCCTTCGGTTCGACCGTACGTCTCGCGCTGATTGCAGCCACTGAGGCAGATCGTCTGGCGCTTAAAGGATTAGGGACCTATGGCTTCATCAGGAATCCGATGGGCTTCATCATCGGAGCGATGGAAGAGACGCCCGAGAGGAATCTGGAGGACTTTGGTTGGATTCTCGAACAGATCGTCCTCTACGCAACAGGTCTGGGCTTGGGCACCGTTTGGCTGGGAGGAACGTTTACGAAAAGCCGCTTTGCGCAGCTCATGGATCTGCATGCCTCAGAGCAGGTGCCTGCCGTCATCGCGACTGGCTATCCGGCGGACGAGAAGCACGCCCTGGATCTTTTCATTCGCCGGCGCGCTAAGGGCGATCACCGATTGCCGTGGGCACAGTTATTCTACGAAGCACCCACCGACGAAAACAAGAAGGACGCCTTCCACAAGCCACTGCTTGAGGACCGGGCCGGGCGCTACGCCGAAGTGCTGGAGATGGTCCGACAGGCGCCCTCGGCCTCGAATAAACAACCTTGGCGCGTTGTGCGCGATCGAGAGTGCTGGCACCTGTATCTCCAACGAACACGCGGCTACGCGCCACGGAACGCGCTGCTGGGCGTGGCCGACATGCAGCGCATTGATATGGGAATCGCAATGTGCCATTGGGAACTCACGGCAGAGGAACTGGGACTGGGAGGACGTTGGGAGCAGGCGGATCCTTCCTTCGAAACACCGAATGACCTCACCAGCTATGTCGTGAGTTGGGTACCCGGCGAAGCGAAAGGACAGCTATAGAAATACGAAAGGAGTATAACTATGTTGGTCACCCGCTATGAACATAATCCGATCATCAAGCCGGAAGATGTACCACCCTCGCAGCCCACCCTAACCGTCTGGTACGTTATCAATGCCGGGGTCGCACGCCTCGGCGATGAGGTGCTCCTGCTGATGCGCGTGGCCGAGCAAGCACGGTCCGACGATCCCAATATCCTGCGCGTGCCTTACATTGATCCCCAAACCCATGTACTGAACATTAAGGAGTTCAACCGGGATGATCCCAGGATCGGTTTATCCGACCCACGATGGGTAAGTACGCCCGACCAAGATTATTTGTCTTCTATCTCCCATCTCCGGTTGGCGCGCAGCCGGGACGGTCTCCACTTCACCGTGGACGAGCAGCCCGCCCTCTCTGCAGGTGATGCCTACGATAACTACGGGGTCGAGGACGCGAGAATCACGAAGTTGGGAGAGACTTACTATATCAACTACACCTCCGTGTCGCCGACCGCCGGTGTGACCACCTCGCTCGTATCAACGCAAGACTTCCGGAGCTTCCAGCGGCATGGAGTGATCTTTCCACCCGACAACAAGGATGTCACGATTTTCCCGGCACGGATCAACGATCGCTACTACGCCCTGCACCGGCCTACCTCGGGCGTCTTTGGAAGGCACAACATCTGGATTGCAGAATCTCCTGACCTACTCTGCTGGGGGCGACACCGGCTGCTCCTGGAGACACGCGCGGGTATGTGGGACGGTGGACGGGTCGGCGGCGGGGGAATCCCATTACTGACGGACGACGGATGGCTGGAGATTTTCCACGGGGCTGATGCCCAGAGTCGCTACGCGCTGGGCGCAGTATTGCTGGATCGTGACGAACCGTGGAAAGTGCTGGCTCGCAGCAAGGAGCCGTTAATGGTGCCGGAGGAGGATTACGAACTTCATGGCGTATTCAGCAATGTGGTGTTCACTTGCGGAACGCTCTGTGAGAAGGGCGTGCTGCTGGATGACCAGGTCGTGAGGATTTGGTATGGTGCTGCCGACACGGTGATGGCCTATGCAGAGATAAAGCTACAGGATGTTCTGGCCAGTCTGCGATAGTGCTATCACACTGCCCAGCGAATGAAATTGGAGGTACAATGCCGGTGCAGCCCTTAGAGGTGCCCGTGGCGACCCGCGGAGAGGATGAGTGAGGGACTATGATGAATGAGGTGTTTCATCCAGACTAATGATCCGGTAGGCAGGAAAGCCTACATCGCGATAAAGTACCATGTCGACCAGCGCAACCGCGAACGGATTGAGCAGATTACCGCCGCCCTTGCACGGATAGGACTGGATAGCTTGTGCATCGTACGTGATGTTGAGGCTTGGGGCCAGGTCGCACTGGACGCGGCGACGCTGATGCGGGTCTCCTGCGAAGCTCTCGATGCCAGCGAGCTTGTGGTTGTCGATCTGACGGAGAAGGGCGTCGGCATCGGCATCGAGGCTGGTTACGCCTATGCCCGAGGTATACCCATCGTCACCATCGCAGAAGCCGGGGCCGACGTCTCGACGACGCTAGAAGGGATCTCGAGAAGCGTCAGCTTCTACCGGGATGCCGAGGAGCTCGAGCGCGTTCTCGCCGCTGCATGCACGCGCATACGCCAGGCTGCACAATCCTGATGATTGCTCTACTCACCAAAAACCAAGCCCACTGTGCCCATCGTCGCATCTAGCGGCTTTCTTCGTATAGGGCGGTGAACTCGGAGGTAGGCTTTCTCGGGATTAACGTTGACCAGGTGTATTAAAGCGCCGAGCGGAGTGCCAACCATTCACACTAAAATAACGCAGCCCCCGAATTGGGGGCTGCGTTATGGTATCTTGATCTATAGGTGAGGGTCACGCTCGGCTTACACCGAATGAGACCCTAGACCTGAATGTACTGCGGGAGCACCACCGGGCGCGAGTTGGTCATCTGGTAGAAAAGATTCTCCAGCTTACGTCCCAGGTCGTCCCCACCCTGCTTGACCTGCCGCTTGATCATCTTGCGGCTCGCGTCGAGCAGCTCCTTGGACTCCTCCATATGGACGAATCCCCGACTGACGATCTGGGGCTCGCCTACCAACTGGCGGTCCTTATTGATCGGAATCAGTGCGACGATGAAGCCATCCTGTGAGAGCCGGTGCCGGTCGCGCATAATGATCTCACCGATCTCGCCGACCAAGCGCCCATCTACCAGTACATCGGCCATCGGCATAGGTGTCTCAGTCCACGCCTTCGTGCCATCGCTGGCCCAGGGTTGACCTTCTTTCAGAATAAAGACCCTGTCTGCCGAAATCCCCGCCTCGCCCGCCAACTGACGGTGGAGGTAGAGATGACGCGGCTCGCCGTGTGCCGGGATCACGAACTGGGGGCTAACAGCCTCCAGCATCGCGCGCATGTCGCCACGCCCACCATGACCCGAGACGTGCACCTTGGCCATCTCACCATAAACCACATCAGCGCCACGCTCGAAGAGATGATTGATCATCCGGCCCACATCCTCCTCGTTACCGGGGATAGTGCCGCCAGAGATAATAATCGTATCGTTCAACCCAACCTTGACCTGGCGGTGAGTGCCCTCGGCCATCCGGTTGAGCGCCGATCGCGGCTCACCCTGCGATCCAGTGGAGAGCACGACCAGCTTGCTGGGCTTGATACGCGCCTGCGTATCCACGATCAGCCCTTCGGGCACGTCTAGATAGCCCAGGTCGCGAGCCAACTCAATGTTCTCGACCAGGCTACGACCGGTAAGCATCACCTTGCGCCCGTGCTTCTCCGCCAACGTGATAATCTCCTGCAAGCGCGCGAGCAGCGAGGAGAAAGTCGCGATGATGATGCGCCGTCCCTTCGCTTCTTTGAAAAGGCGGTCTAGCGTCTCGCCGACGACCTTCTCGGTCTCGGTGCGACCGGGCGAATCCGCATTCGTGCTGTCACCGAGCATCGCCAGAACATCGCCCTGCGTCAACTC
>SLDA01000237.1 GCA_007125545.1 Thermoflexales bacterium
CATAGAGTCCCAAGACGGCGTTCCACTGTGCGAGCGACCGCTCCAGGCTGGTCCCCACGGGCTTACCGCTATCGTCAAGCCATTCGAACATCGCGTCCGTCAGAGCCGCCTGCGCCAGATCGTTTCCGGCCGCCCAACCCTGGTCCTCGGCGTGCCCGGCTAGCTTTCTTTTGGGCGTCATAATCTCCCACCGGCCAAACTCCTCATAGGTGACGTGGCCGCGATCCCCATAGGCCACGACCCGGCAGTGCTTGTAATATGCCGGATCGTCGCACACGCGAGGCGCCGTAGCGCCCAAGTTCCACAGGGCACGAACGCCATTTACGAAGGAGAGCTTGGCAACGGTGGTGTCGGGGCTCGGGTGCATGTGGTGGTCCAAGTTGCCGTCGCCGCTCGCACTACCGAAGACCTCCACCACCGGCGCATCGCCGATCAGCGACATCGTCCAATCGATGACGTGCACGCCCTGATCACAGATCGTGCCAACCGCTGACGCGTCAACAAATCGGACCTCTCCCAGCTCTCCCGAGGTGACTGCCTCACGGCACCGGACAAGATTTGGATGGTAGCGGACCTGGGCCCCCACCCCGAACTTGGTCGAGCTTGCCGCTTCGAGTGCCACCAGCGCGCGCCAATCCCGGGACTCCGTTGCTATCGGCTTCTCCACCAAGCAGCCCGGCACACCCAACTCGTGTATCATCGTGAGTAAGGGCACGCGCGTGCTGGGCGCCGTGACAACGTGGATCAGATCCGGCTGCACCTCCCGAATCATAGTCTCGGCATCGGCATAGGGCATCAACTCAAAGTCACGTGCGAAGCTCTCGCGACGAGCAGGGTCAGTGTCGCAGCAGGCAACCACCTCACCGTGCATCACGTGGCGATAGGCCTGCGCGTGCCAACGTGCGCGTGGCCCGCAGCCCAGTATTACAGAACGATAGGTCTCCACATAGTCCTCCTGATAGCAAAGTCTGTTCCCGCGCCAGTCCGCGGTAGAGGTCATCCACTGGACGAACGCACGGTTAGCACCGTAGGCAGCACAATCTCTACGGGGTTCTCCTCGCCTCCGCCGGCGAGCCGCGACAGGAGCAGCTCGGTCGCCCTCTGGCCCATTTCATAGGCCGGCTGTGAGGCCACTGTGAGGAAGGGTTCGATGATCAGCGTCAGTGGCAGGTCATCGAACGCCACCAGGGCCATATCTTCCGGTACACGTAGGCCGGCCGCACGCAGCGCCCGAATGGCGCCTATTGCGATGAAGTTGTTGACGGCAAAGAGCGCCGTGGGCCGTGGGCTTACTTCCACCACCGCCGTGGTCATCTCATACCCTGCTTGCTGCGTAAAGCTACGGTGGAAGATGAGGCGTTCGTCGACCGGCACGCCGGCATCCTCGAGAGCCCGCCGGTAGCCGGTGACTCGATCCGTCGCCGTAGACACCGTCCGCGAGCCGCTCAATGCAGCGATTCGCCGATGACCCCGCTCCAGGAGGTGCTGGGTAAGGTGGTAAGCACCGGTCTCGGAATCACAGCGGACCGAATCCGCGGGAACCGGCACTCGACGGTCCACGACCACCACAGGCACACCGCGCTTCTGGATACGCAGCAGGGCCTTCAAATCGTTGCCGGCAGGCACCAGCACAAACCCGTCGACCTGTTTCTGAAGGAGCAGGTCGACGTACTGACTTTGCTTGCTCTCAGATTCGTCCGTGTTGCAGAGCACCACACTAAAGCCCTCGAGGTGGGCAGCATCCTCTACACCACGTGCTACGGTGGTCCAAAAGGGATTCGTGATATCGGTCACCACCAGACCCAGCGTCTGGGTCTGTTTTGAGCGCAAGCCCTGGGCCAGCCGGTTAGGCGTATAGCCCAGTTCCGCGACGGCTGTCTCCACCCTTTGTCGCGTCGCTTCGCTGGCATAGCCAGAGTTGTTGAGTACGCGTGACACGGTGACCGGCGCAACACCGGCGCGCTCAGCGACATCGTAGATTGTGGGCATTGCTGGCAGCCCCTTCCTGGTAACGGATTAGGATATGGAATCGATTTCATCATAAACGCAAAAGCGGACTATGTCAAGCGCAGAACACCTCGACCTTTCGCTTATTTGACAGATGCACGAGGCACCCTTACACTGATCCTTGACCCGCTCTGCACAAAATAAGGAGAGGTGCCCCCTATGAACGTGGTCTCCATCATGGCCCACCAAGATGATGAGATGCAGTGTTTGGGCACGCTGCTTCGCTGCCGGGCGCGGGGCGACCGGCTGGCCTTCGTAACGCTGACCGATGGTTCCAGGGGTTTCGTCCAGCAACCTGAGATCGACCCGTCCGAGGCTGCTCGCATCCGGCAAACGGAGATGGACGAGTTGGCATCACGCCTGGATGCACACTATATCAATCTGCGCGAACCGGACGAGTTTCTCTACGACACGCCGCCGGTGCGGCTTGCCCTGATCGAGGCCATCCGCCAGACTCGCGCCGACCTGATTTTCACGCACTTCCACGAGGACTACAACCTCGACCACACGACCGTCTGCGCGGTGGTGCGCCACTGCGCGATGCAGGCCTGTCTGCCGGTGCTGCCCACATCCTCTCCGCCTTTGGAGGAGCATCCGGCGATCTTCATGGTGGCCCCCCACGGTCCGGTGCTCTTCCCAGCCAGCCACTTTGTGGACATAAGCCAGGTTGAAGACGAGAAAGTCGCGTTGATGGCGTGTCACCGCTCGCAGGAGGAAGCCATGCGCCAGGCTGTAGGCGCCGGCTTCGATCGGCTGTGCCGCCGCCTGGACGGATATTGGGGACAGGCAGTTGGCTGCGACTACGCCGAAGCATTTGTGCCACAACGCGGGCGCGGCGCGATCAAGCCCTACAACGTGCTCCCCTGACCTGAAGGCGTGAGGTAGATAGACGCCTGCCAGCAGACAGAGCCCGGAGTCATTCAAGAGGAGGCCGTATGCAGAATATCCACACTCACACCTGGAACCAGGCGCTGCACATGGCTCCCGAGACGGTTCGGGAAGCCGACCTCTCACGTGGTCGCCCCCTCGACCTGACCGTACTCGTGGATGCCTACATAGAGGACATCGCCCCCTTCGACAGAGTGGTCACCTTCGGTCTCAAAGGCCGGCTGACCGGCTATTGGGTGCCCGATGACTACGTCGCCGATTTCGTCGCCCAGGTCAACACGCGTGCACCGGGCAAGGCGGTCGGTTTCGCCTCCTGCGACCCCACCCAGGAGGGCGCTATGGAGGAGCTCGTTCATGCCGTGGAAGACCTGGGGCTGCAGGGGCTCAAGCTGGGCCCAATCTATGCGGGCTTCGACCCGCGCAGCTTGGGCTGTGAGTCGATCTATGCCTACTGCGAACAGCGGTGCCTGCCCATTCTCTTTCATACGGGCACCACCTACAACCGCGCCGCTCCTCTGGGCGTCAGTCGACCGTGGCTCCTGGACGAGATCGCGATTCGCTTCCCCGAACTACGTATGGTGATGGCTCATCTTGGCCACCCCTTCTACGAGGAGTGTCTGGTCGTCATTCGCAAACATCCACATCTGTACGCGGACATCTCCGCGCTCTTCTACCGTCCCTGGCAGTTCTACAATATGCTGATCACGGCCCAGGAGTACAACGTGACCCACAAGCTACTCTTTGGCTCCGACTACCCGTTCGCCGGTGCACAGGAGTCGGTTCAAGGGCTCAGAAACGTGAATCTAATCACTGCCGAGAGCGGGTTACCGCGCGTCACGGAGGCGACCATTGAGGGAATCCTGAACCGTGACGCACTGGGGCTCTTGGGGGTGTCCCGATGAAGGCATTGCAGCTCCTCGACGTGGGGCAGGTAGCCCTGCTCGAGATACCCGTCCCTGACATCAAAGCTGATGAACTCCTCATCCGAACAGGCGCAACGACCATCTGCACCTCAGATCTCAATGACATCCGGGAAAACCCCTTCGACATCGCCTTTCCCATCACGATGGGCCATGAAGGCGCGGGCACGGTAGTGCAAGTCGGCAGCCTCGTTCAGGGCTTCAGCATCGGAGACCGCGTCGCGACCCATCCCGTGCATCCCTGTGGGTCCTGTGCCGCCTGCCGACGGGGCTGGGGCCACCTGTGTACCGCGATGGAGCACTTCGCCATCAATCGCCCCGGCACCTTCGCCGAGTACTACCCGGTCCGTCATGATCGTGCGCGCCACATCCCGGACGACATACCCTTCACGGCGGCGGCTTTGGCCGAACCCATCAGCGTCTGCCTGGAAGCTCTGGCACAAGCCTGTGTGCCCGCTCAGGGCACACTGCTAATCCTTGGGGATGGACCCTTCGGCGTCCTGATGGCGCGCCTGGAAGCCTCCGCGAGCAGCAACATCTCTCCGGTAAAGACTGTACTCGCAGGCTGGCAAGACTTCCGGCTGGCCTTTGCCCGTGATGCGGTCACGCTCAACACTTACGGAGTGCGTGACCCCTACGTCATGCTTCGGGCTGAAGCCGACGAGTTGGGATATGACGCCGTGATCCTTGCGGTTGGCAGCGCCGCAGCCGTGCGGTTGGGGTTATCCCTGCTGCGCCCGCGCGGGCGCTTCGTCGTCTTCTCAGCTCTTCCTGGAGAAACGCCGGTCGACCTCTTCCGTGTGCACCTGGATGAACTGGCGATTGTCGGAGCGTGCAGTGATGAGGACCGCTTCGACGATGCCGTTGCGCGACTCGGCGACGCGGAACTGCGGATGGAGGAGTTGATCACACACACCTTCCCACTGGCGCGGCACGAAGAGGCGCTTGCACTCGCCGAGACCGGCCACGACCGGGCATTGAAAGTGGCATTTGCGTTCCAGGCAGGACTATAGCCATGCAGATCACCGGTGTTGAAGCCATGGTCCTCGATACCGGCAAGGACTACCCGAACCCCCAAGAAGCCGCCGAAGCTCACGGCGTTCGGTTTGTGTCGCTGCTCCGCATCACGACCGATGCTGGGATCACCGGCTGGTCCGACATCGAGACCCAACCCCACGTCGGCCGGGCGATCGTCGAGGCCCCCTCCGGCGGGCAAATCGGCTTCGAGTCGCTGCGCGCAGCCCTCCTCGGCGAGAATCCGTTGGAACGGGAACGCCTCTGGCAGAAGATGGTGCGCTACCTGGCCTACTACGGGCGTCAGGGAGCTGGAATGCAAATGATCTCAGGAGCCGACATCGCGCTCTGGGACATTGCGGGCAAAGCCACCGATCAACCCATCTGGGCATTGCTGGGCGCAAAATACCGGGACCGGGTCAAAGCTTACGCATCCACCCTCTTTCGCCCGACCCCGGATGCGATGAAACAGGCCGTGGAAAGCTATCTCAATGCCGGATTCCGTGCCATCAAGTTCGGCTGGGGCGTCTTCGGGCTCAGCTTGGATCGTGACATTGCCCTGATGCGCGCCGCGCGAGAAGCCGCAGGCCCCGATGTGGAGCTGATGGTCGACGGTGGGTGGTATGGGACCGCTTACGACGCACCCTATCGGCCTCGGTCGCTTAAGGATTGGATCGCGCTGGTACCGGCCATGGAGGCGTTGGGCATCACGTGGTTGGAGGATTTTTTGCACCCGGACAACATCGACGGCTACGCACGCGTCGCCGAGCATTGCACGACACTGCGGCTCGCAGCGGGCGAACAACTGGCAGGCTTCGGGGAGTTCGAGACTCTGGCCCGCGCGGGTCGGGTAGATGTCTTGCAGCCGGATCTCAGCCGCTGCGGAGGACTCACGATAGGGCGGCAGATCGCCGATCTGACCACCCGCATGCAGATCGACTGCGCTCCGCACGCTTGGCTCACAGGTCTGCTGCAAGCGGCCTCCCTGCACCTCAACGCTTACCTGATGAACTCGCTCTACCTCGAGAC
>SLDA01000064.1 GCA_007125545.1 Thermoflexales bacterium
GGCGCCATCGCCGGCATGGTGCTGACCGAGGCACCCGCGGGCGAGGAAAAGCCGCTGATTACCGCCTCGATGTTCGGCAACACCACGGACTGCGTCAACCGGGCGCGCCGCTTCTTGGAGGGTCGCGGCTACGAAGTGCTGGTCTTCCACGCTACGGGCACGGGCGGGCGCACGATGGAGAGTCTCATTGCCGATGGCTATATCGACGGCTCGCTGGATATCACCACCACCGAGCTGGCGGATGAGGTCTGTGGCGGCGTCTTCAGCGCCGGTCCCGACCGTGGCATGGCAGCCTCGCGCGCCGGCATTCCGGCAGTCATCGTCCCGGGATGTGTCGATATGGCCAACTTCGGGGGCGTGGAAACGATGCCGCAGAAATACAGGGACCGCACGCTCTACAAGTGGAATCCCAACGTCACGCTGCTTCGCACCAACGTCGCCGAGAACACCCGCATCGGCGAGATGATCGCGGCGGCAGCCAATGCGGCAACGGCACCCGTTACCATCGTGCTGCCGCTAAAAGGTGTCTCGATGCTTGACAGCGAGGGCAATCAGTTCTGGGACCCCGAGGCGGATCGGGCCTGCTTCGACGCCATCAGACGCGATCTCAATCCCGGCATCCGGGTGGTCGAGATGGAGGCCAACATCAACGACGAAGCGTTCGCCGACACATGCGCCACGCTGTTGCTGGATATGCTAGTGGAAGATCAGGAGGGATAGATATGGCATTCATTACGCGTGAAGACGCGTTAGGACGACTGCGCAAGACGGTCGAGGCGGGCACACCCATCGTGGGCTGCGGCGCCGGAACCGGGATATCGGCCAAGTTCGCCGAGAAAGGTGGCGCCGACCTCATCATCATCTACAACTCGGGCCGCTATCGGATGGCAGGACGCGGCTCGCTGGCGGGCCTTATGCCCTATGGCGACGCTAACGCCATCGTCGTGGAGATGGCAGCCGAGGTCTTGCCCGTGGTCAAAGATACACCAGTGCTGGCCGGGGTCTGCGGCACCGATCCCTTCCGGCTTATGCCTGTCTTCATCAAACAGCTCAAGGATATGGGCTTCACCGGCATCCAGAACTTTCCGACCGTAGGGCTCATCGATGGTGACTTTCGCGCCAACATCGAGGCCACCGGGATGGGCTACGATAAGGAGATCGAAGCGATTCGCATCGCGCGCGACCTCGACATGCTCACAACCCCCTATGTCTTCGATGAGGAGCAGGCCGGAGAGATGGTCAAGGCAGGCGCCGATCTGCTGGTAGCCCACGTCGGACTGACCACCTCGGGCTCAATCGGTGCCGGCGTGGCTATGACCCTCGACGAAGCCATCGATAGAGTGCTGGCGATCGCCGAGGCCGGCCGGCGGGTGCGGGATGACGTGATGGTCATCTGTCACGGCGGACCCTTCGACGAACCGACCAACGTCGGGAGGGCGCTCGTCAGGATGCCCGGCATCACCGGCTTCTTCGGCGCGTCGAGCATTGAGCGGTTGCCCACCGAGCGCGCCATCACCGATCAGGTGGCCGCATTCAAGATCTTGCCCCTGGTTCCCTGAAGTGGCCGTTCGCAGCAACATATTGACACAGCCGCACACTCCGGCTATAATTAGTTTGAATTGAGTTAGAGCCCCTCCGGGCCCAGAGCCAACTCCATTCAGCGTACTCACTCACCATCGTTCATCACTGGAGGGCGTTCCCTATGAGTTGCAACCGCGTGTGTCACAATCTCCTGTCGCTCCTTTTCGCACTGCTTCTCCTCATCCCGGCATCCGGCTTACTCGGCAATTCCGAGCGCGCACTTTCACAGGCGCCGGCTGCAGCATCCTGGATCTGCCACTTCACCGGCAGTCTTGGTCCCGGCGAGATGGAGGACCCGCGCTGCCCGCTCTTCGGACAGGCAAGCCGGGACGTCAATATCAAGCTGTCCGTCACATCGAGTGGCGGCGCAGGCAGTCTGGACCTCGCTTACACCGACGGCAGTGGCGCAACCGCATTCACTGATGTCGCACACAGCGACGAGACACTCTGGACCAGCACGAGCCTCAAAGCAGGATCAAATGCCTTCGCGTTGGAAAACCTCGGCGGGTCGATCTTGGGATATGAGATTTGGGTCTACCCGGTGGACGCGGCGCCCTTCTTCTGGGAGGGGCAGTCCCAAGGGGCTGGAAGCTGGCGCTCCGGCATCCGGCTCCTCTTCCCCACATCGGGAATCTACACCTTCACCTCCACAGCGACGGCGGGGCGCTACCAGTTCGCGGTCAATAGCGACTACGCGCTGGAGACGGTCGAGAGTGGAGGCTCGGTTTCCTTCTACGTCATGGCTGGCGTCCACGACCTGAACATCTGGCCCGACGCCGCGGCACCCACGACCCTCTGGTCGCTCGCCATCTCCGGGCCTGGCGCAGGCGCCGACACACTGCCCTATTCCGCACACGGCGGCGATATCGGTGGCGTGGGCAATCCTTTCGCGGAGGAATGGAGTCCTCTTTTCCTATCCAGCAGCACACAAGCCAACTTCCGCATTGAAGTCGAGGGGAACAGCGCCGATACCCTGAGCGTCGAACTCTACGCATCGGCAAGCGCCACCCCCTTCCAAACGATAACCGGTATCTTTGGTGGCGAGATGCTCTGGTGGACGTCCAATCTGCCCACCGGGCTCACACGCATCCGGGTTGTGGCGGCAGGCGGCGCGCCGTTGGGCTACACGCTGGAAGCGACGTCCCTGCCCGCGGTGGCGGGCGGAAGCGCTGTCTCCTGGCAGGGCGCCGCCTGGGGCGCAAGCGCCAACACCGCCGAGGTCCGCTTCCGAACGACAGCAGGCGGCCTGTATAACTTCACCTATGGCGTGGATGCCGGACGTTACCAGTTTACGACAGGCTCCGGCGCCCTCCTCCAGAAGACGGCGGAGCAAGACGGGCTTGTGCGCGCCTACCTCGCGGCCGGCGAGCATACCCTGACCGTGATCCAGGATGCCGCTGCCGCACAGACGACCTGGTCGCTGGATGTGGCTTATGCCGGTCCTACACCCGATGCACTGCCCTACATACGCAGTGGCGGGCAGCTCGGCGGTTCCGGCAACGCCTTCGTCGCGGAGTGGCTGCCGATCTTCACCCACGTGAGCACCCCGGTCAACGTTCGCCTGGACGTCATCGGTGACCTGGATGACGGCATGCAGGCTACCATGACCGCCGGGGGTAGCGGCCTCGCCTCCTACACCAGTCCCGTCGTCTACGGTGGTGAGAGCTTCTGGTGGACCCAGGATCTCGCCTCCGGCGTCAATCAGCTCCAGCTACGTGCTGAAGCAGGCAATACCGACGCACTCAGCTATGTTCTGACCGTCGAGCAGGTCAACACGCCGCCGGCAGCATGGAGCGGCGTTGCCAAAGCGGGCAGCGGCCACTCGGCCGTCCGCCTGCAGGTGCCGGTTGCCGGAACCTACCAGGTGACGCTGGACACCGGGGTTGGCTTTGCCCAGGTCGTCGTCGACGGTGACGCCGTCTCGAACCAGATCGCCGCATTCTCCGCCGGTCATCGGACCGAGTTTGACATTCCGCTCACCGCCGGTGACCACACCTTTACCATCCTGCAGGCTGCCACAGAGCCCACCACGACGTGGGCGCTCGACGTTATCCCGACGACCGCCGGTGCGATCATCGGCCAGTTCACGGGCAATCTAACGCCGAATGAGACCGTCAACCCACTCCTACCCGTGATCGGACAGGCCGAAAAGTATGTCAACTTCGAACTCCGGCTGCCCGAGGTGGTGGGAGACGGCGACGTAACCCTGACCCTTACCGACGCCGCCGACACCGTCGCCTTTACGGGTACGGCGCTCGACGGCGAGATCCTCTGGGGCACGGCGCGCCTCACAGCAGGGAACAACACCTTTGAGTTCACGAACGGCGCCGTTGCCCTCTCCTACGAACTCACGGTCTACGAGATCACCGGCACGCCCTTCTCCTGGGATAGCGTATCGGACGAGGATGGCGACTGGGACGCGCACGCGACGGTCCATTTCCCCAGCTCGGGCCTTTACGACTTCACCTACACGGTCCCCCAGGGTCGCTTCCAGTTCACCGTTGGCGAAGCCCTCATTCGTAAGACGGTCGAGGCCACGGGCACCGTTCGCTACTATGTGCCCGCGGGTCAACACCTCATCACGGTGACACCGGATCGGGATACCGACACCGTCTGGGCGATGGAGATCACGGCGGCCGGCATCCCCGCCGATCCGCTGCCGTATGTACGGTCGGGCGGCGTGCTGGGCGCGCCCTTCGTCGAGGAGTGGCTGCCCCTCAACCTCACGTCGGGCCGTCCCACCAACTTCATCCTGACCCTGACGGGGGCAGCAGCCCCTCCCTCCGCAACCGTTGACATCTACGTCTACGCCGGCCTCGATCCGGTCCCTGTCTACACGGTGACCGGCGTTCAAGCCGGCGAGCGACTCTGGTGGACACAGGATCTGCAGGCAGGGCTCAACCGGATGCACCTGGTCGCGAGTGACGGCGCATATGTCGAGTACGAGCTTGAGGTACGGGCACAGCCCGCGCTTCCCGAAAGCTGGGATGGTGTCTCCTTCGGCGGGGCCAATAACTCACAACTTCGCTTCCAGGTTGGCACTGCCGGCCTATACGATATCGAGTTTGAGGCCGGCAGCGGGCGCTACCAGGCGGTGCTGACCGCAGGTGGTAACGAGACGGCGCGCAAAACGGTGGGAACGGACGGAAGCATCCGCATCTATCTCGCCGCCGGCACGCACACGCTCACCCTCGAGCAGGATCCGGGGACAGGCGCAGCGTGGGAGATCGCGATTGCACCCGCCGGGATCGCCGGAGACACCCTGCCCTATACGCAGGTGGGTGGTGAACTGGGAGGACCGGGCAACCCCCTCTCCGAGGATCTGCTCCCGATGATGCTCACCGGCGGTGGCCCGGCGAACTTTGAGTTGAAGCTCGACACGCCGGGAGAGCCGGGCGTAGCGGACGGGCTCCGGGTCTTCCTCTACACTGATATCACGGCAGGTCCTGTCTACACGAGCGAGCTGGCCTACAGCGGAGAGACCGTCTGGTGGACCGCAGACCTGGCCACGGGCACCAACTGGGTGCGCGTGGCTGCTGTGAGCGGCAACGCTGCGCCGCTCACCTACGAACTGACGATCCACCCTGTACCCACGGCGGCCTATAGCACGCCCATCTCCTGGGGCGGGCTCTCTCGCGGCGACGGGATGAATTCCCGCATCTGGATCGACACCCCGGCACCGGGCACCTATCGCGTCGAAATGGCGGTCACCGAGGGGTTCGCGAATATCGATCTGGGCCAAGTCGCGCACCCCCAGGGGGCACAGCTGCTGTCGGGCTCCTATATGGCGTTCGACGTCCAACTCGAAGAGGGGACCTACCTCTTCACGGTGCTGCAATCCGAAACCAGGCCCGTCAACACGTGGGTGGCAACCGTCACCCTGACCGCTACGCCCGCCCCCACCCTCGTGAGCGCGACCCCCGACAGGGTCGTCAACGACGTCAATCGAACGATTACACTAACCGGCAGCCACTTCTGGGCCGGTGCGGAGGTCGAGCTGGGTACGCTGGTGATGGCAGACGTCACGCGCCTGAGCCCCACATCCCTATCCGTCGTAGTCCCGGCGGGCATGCCGGCCGGACTCTACGACATCACCGTGACGAATCCCGACGCGCAGTCGGCAACGCTGACGCATGCACTCACCGTCAGCCTGCCGGCTCCGCTCCTGACCGGCGTCACGCCCGCACGCGTGGCGAACGACATCGACCGCACGGTCACGGTAA
>SLDA01000278.1 GCA_007125545.1 Thermoflexales bacterium
AGTTCGTGCCCACGGCCACACTCTTCATACTGGAGATGGGATTCCTCATCGTCTACCTGTACTCGCCCTGGATACGCCGCCGCCTCGGCGCGGCATATCTGCCCCTGGGGCTCGTCATCGCTACGCTCGGCCCAATCGTGGAAATGCGAGCGGTTTTCTCCGTGGCACCCATCGACTATCTCGGCGAATTCTGGCTTATCTTCCCCTTCCTCACGGTGCCTCTGATTCTCAGTGCGTGGCAATACTCGCTGCGCGAGGTCATGCTCTTCTGCCTCGGCACCGCCGCCCTTGACTTGAGCCTCGTCCTGCTGTTCCAGCCGGGGCGCACCGAATTCGACACAGTGCTCAGCGGCGGTTCGATCCTCAGCCGCACGCTCTTCTTCGTGGTGATCGGCTACATCGTCTGGACTCTGATGGAGGCACAGCGCCGCCAGCGTCGCGAACTGGCTGACGCGCACCGCAGGCTTGTGCGATACACCGCCACGCTCGAGCACCTGGCTACCGTACGCGAGCGCAGCCGCCTTGCGCGCGAACTGCACGACACCCTGGCGCACACGCTCAGCGGCCTGGCTGTGGAGATGGACGCCCTCACTATGGTATGGCGACCCGACTCACCCAAAGCACGTAGCCTGCTCGATCACGCGCTGGCAACGACCCGCTCGGGGCTCGACGAAACCCGCCGCGCGATGCAGGCGCTGCGCGCCTCGCCGCTGGACGATCTGGGACTCGTGCCCGCACTCCGCAACCTCTCCGAGAGCGCCGCCGAACGCGGCTCCCTCACGCTCGCCTTCGCCGCGCCGGAGCAACTCACCGGCTTATCACCGGAGGTAGAACAGGTCGTCTACCGGGTGGCCCAGGAAGCGCTGGAGAACGTCGTCCGCCACGCCGAGGCGGAGACGGTAAGCCTGACCCTGGCCCTCCAGGAAGCAAGCGCAGACATCGAGAACGATCCACTGAGCCCGCGTCACGGGATGCTGATGCTCACCATCGTCGATGATGGGCTGGGCTACGAACTCGCCACGGCAAGTCACAACGGCGGCTCGCCCGCGTGGCAGAAACTTGGTATCCAGGGGATGAAGGAGCGGGCGGCCCTGATTGGCGGCTCCTTCAGCGTCGAGAGCCGGCCGGGCGGGGGCACGATAGTCATTCTGCAAGCGGAGGTACCCTGATGTTATTCTGTAGCCGACCACCACGCACACTACTACAGCGGGAGGGATGATGATTCGCGTGCTGATTTGCGACGATCAGTGGATCGTGTGCGAGGGCCTGGAGCTGATCCTGGGTCACGATCCCGAGATCGAGGTCGTAGCCCTGGCCTCGGACGGCGTCGACGCGCTGGTGAAGGTGCGCAACACGCAGCCCGACGTAGTGCTAATGGACCTCAAGATGCCGGAAATGAACGGGGTGCAGGCTACCCGCAAAATCAAAGCCGAGTTCCCTGAGGTCAAGGTCATCGTGCTCACCACCTTCGGCGATGACGAGTGGGTCTTCGACGCCGTGCGCGCTGGCGCCGTCGGTTACTTGCTCAAGGGAACCCCACGCGAACAACTCGTCGCCGCTGTCAAGGGCACCGTCGCCGGCGAGACTTATCTCGACCCCAAGATCGCGGGCAAGCTGCTCGATGCCGTCGCGACCCAGGGCGCACCCACCGCCGACTCCGCCCTCCTCGACGACCTGACCGAGCGAGAGCGAGAGGTCCTGCGACTGCTCACCCAGGGTCTCAGCAACAGCGAAATCGCGAGCCGCCTCTACTTATCGGCGGGCACCGTCCGCAACTACGTCAGCAGCATCCTTACCAAGCTCGACGTCGCCGACCGCACCCAAGCCGCGGTGCTGGCGCTGCGTCACGGGCTGCGCTAGACCCACCCCGCCCTAACAAAGAGGAGTGCGCCGGCACGCCTCCGCCCAAGATGCCATCCCCCGGACGCCTGTCCGCGGTCTGCAATAACTGACGCGCAATCCTGGTCATCTTGCCAGTAGACATAGACACATAATTGCCCTATCATGTAACATGGCTCCAACGTGGAACAAGTCTCATTAACTGAGCGTCTATAGAGGAGTCGACTCACATTAACCAACCAACCAGGGATGGCGCAAAGATATGAGTGCAGCAACCACGACCAGCATCACCAACGGTAACGCGCAACCGACTGCCACGTCACGCGCGCGAGGGCCATTCAGCGTACTCGTGGGCGTTCTCTTCCGCCCCAGCCGCAGTTTTGCGGCGCTACGGGACGCCAAGCGGCGCTGGTGGATTGTGCCTGCGCTCCTGGCCCTGTTCGTGATCGTCTTCTATGGCTTCACGGAGGCCCGTAGCAGCCAACGCATCGCCCAGCAGCAGCAATCTCAACTGCGAGAAGAGCTGATCCGGGACCCCTACGGCGGCGGCTATATCGATGGACCCGGCACGATGCCCTCCCAGGTGGGACCGCACCCCCTCACCATCGGGCTGAGCATCGGGGGCCGCCTGCTGGGAACCGTCGTGAGTTGGCTCTTGTGGGCCGGTCTGCTTGCCTTGGCTAGCACCTTTTTCGGACAGAACGGCGCGAGCTTCAGCGGCTTCTTCGCGATGGTCACGTGGGCACGCCTGCCCCTCACTCTGCGCAGCCTGGTCCAGGCCATCTATATGGGACTCAGCGGCACGCTGATTTACAACCAGGGCCTTTCCGGCCTGGTGATTGACAACCGGCCCGCCTCAAACGCAGCCGCGTTTATGAGTGGCCCGGTGATGAACGGTATGATGGGCGGCGCCCGTTACGTCCCTCCCAGTATGGGCCGGCAAGTGCTCGCAGCCCTACTCGGGCGCATTGACATCTATCTAGTCTGGAGTCTGATCTTGATGGTCGCCGGCGTCTGGGCGTTCGCGCGACTCTCGCGGCGTAAGGCCCTCCTCGTGACCCTCGCAATCTGGGTACTCGGTGTATTGGTGAGCCTGCTGCCCACGCTGATCGGCCTCGGCCAGGGAGTACGCCTCTTCTAGCGGGAGGGCGAGACCCACTATGGAAACTGCCGGCGCTGCTCTGATCCGCGTGGACGACCTCCGCCGTGACTTCGTGATGGGCGACCAAACCGTCCACGCTCTTGACGGCATCACGGCCAGGGTCGCTGCCGGTGAATTTCTGGCTATCATGGGGCCCTCGGGATCCGGCAAGTCGACCCTGCTCTACCTGCTGGGTGGGCTCGACCGTCCCACGGGGGGACAGATTCGGGTGCGCGAGATCGACATCACGGACCTGGACGAGAACGCGCTCGCCCGCTATCGTCAGCGGGAGGTGGGCTTCATCTTTCAATCCTTTCACCTGGTGCCCACCATGACCGCAATGCAGAACGTCGAATTTCCGATGGTCTTCGCCGGCTTGGCACCCAAAGAGCGCCACGCCCGCGCCATCGACCTGCTGGAGCGTGTCGGACTGGGCGACCGGATGAACCACAAGCCCACCGAGCTCTCCGGCGGACAGCAGCAGCGCGTCGCCGTCGCCCGCGCCCTGGTCAACGATCCCGCCATCATTCTGGCGGACGAACCGACCGGCAATCTCGACACTACAACTGGTGGCGAGATCATGGCTCTGCTCAGCAGTCTGAATCGTGACGAGGGTCGCACCATCGTCGTCGTCTCTCACGACCAGGCGGTAACCCAATATACAACCTCAACGCTGCACCTTCTTGACGGCAAGCTGGTGCACGAGGAGTCATATCAAGTGGCGTCTGGCTTTGACAGGCCCGTCGTCGCGTCTCTTTAAGCAGCGAGAGGACCCATCTCCCACTCGCTCGGATCATCGCTGGAAGGAGTGCTCGCGTGCGTAAACTAATCTTGCTCATATTACTATCGCTGATCGCGCTACTGCTCGTGCCCGGCCTCGCTATGGCACAGGATGCGCCACCATCCTCGCCTACTCCGCTGCCGCGACTGGAGATCACAGGACTGGAGCCGCGCCAGGTCATCAACGACAGCGGCGCCACCCTCAGCATCTACGGGTCCGGCTTTGACGCGAACTGCGTCGTACAACTGGTCGGCTACGGGCTGCTGCCCACGAGCCTGGTCAACGCGACAGCGCTGACAGCCAGCCTGCCCGCGAGCGTGCCGCCCGGCACCTACCTGCTCAGAATCAGCGACGGCACCGGCCTCGCGAACCGCGTCGCTGAAATGGCCGGGGCGCTGGTTGTGAAGGCGCCCGCGCCGGTCGCGCCGCCCGCGGCCCCGCCGCCCGCCGGACAGCCCAAGCTGACCATCCGCAACTACGCCGTCGAACCCGCGCGGGTCAACGCAGGCCAGGAGTTCGTGGTCACCATCGAGATTTACAACAACGGCAGCCGGGCCGGTGAGAACACGATGGTTCTCTTCCCTGGCGGCACCTTCCTGCCCGTGGGCGAGACCGGTCATATGGTCGGGCAGCTCCACATCAACCACACCGTCGTCATCACGCAGCGGATGCGCGCCCCGGACTCCCTCTCCTCGGGCGTCCACAACGTCACCATCGAGCTGACCGCCAATGACTGGGAGGGCACCAACTACAGCTATCCGGGAGCCGTGCCGTTGGAGGTCATCGGTAAGCCGACCGACAGTGGCAGCGGTCCCACCGGCAAACCACGAATCGTGATCGAGGACGTCCGGACCGATCCCGCCGTCCTCGTACCCGGCGAGCCCTTCACCCTTACGCTGGCCCTGGCAAATCGGGGCAACCGCACCGCCGCCAGCGTCTTCGTGACCTCCGCCTCCACCGACATGGCGGTTCCTGCCAGCGGCAGCGACACCGTCTCCACACCCCGGATCGCCGTCGGTCAGACCATGACCGTCACGTTACCCCTGATGCTGGGTAACATCCAGACGGGCGGGCGGCAGAATATGGGCGTCAAGCTGGAGTACAGCGACCTCACCGGCGGTAGCTACGGCGACGCGCAGAACATCGGCGTCGACATCAACACCAGCCTTATACGCCAGCCCCAACTCATCATCGAATCTTACAGCACCACCCCCGACTTCCTCTCGCCCGGCGACACCTTCACGCTCACATTACACGTCGCCAACGTCGGCGGCGGGGATGCCGGTCGTTTGACGCTCGCGCTCGGCGGCGAAGAGGGGATGGGGCTCGCCCCCTTCATCCCGCTCAAGTCGGGCAACGTCCTCTTCGTCAGCGAACTGCTCAAGGGTGAGAGCGTCATCCTCTCACGAGAACTCATCGTCGATGGCTCGGCAGACGCCAAGGCCTACAGCCTGCCGATCGCGCTGGCCTACGATGACCCACGCGCCTCGCGCCAGGAAGAAGTGCAACGGCTCAGTATCATCGTGCGCAAACGGCCCGAGATCCAGGCCAGCTTCTACCGCCCACCTGACCTGCTGACAGTCGGAATGCCGATGCCCGTGGCGCTCGAAGTGGTCAACGTCGGGCGCAGCAGCATCAACGTGTCGGAAATGACGGCGCTGGCTGCCGGCATGGCCGTGACCTCGGAGGGCATTCCCTTCATCGGTCCGCTCGATCCCGGCGGGTCCGCCCCGCTTGACCTCCTTCTCATCCCGGAGGCAGCCGGCGTCACCGAACTCATCATTAGCATTCGTTACCGTGATGAGTTCAACCAGGTCCAGACGATTACAGACACGCTCTCGATCGACGTGATGGGCGAACCAGAATGGCCCGGAGGTCCGGATGGATCGGATCGGCCGGGTGGCCCCGATGGTCCTTTTGGCCCGGAGATGCCGCCCGTCGTCGAGCAGCCCGAGACGTTCTGGCAGAAGGTCGGGCGCGCGCTGCGTGGCTTCTTCGGCCTCGGGAGCTAGGTGAAGATGA
>SLDA01000053.1 GCA_007125545.1 Thermoflexales bacterium
CACGCTGCACGCAGTGCTGGGAGCGTTTCCGCGCATGCCGGTCGTCCTGCTCGAAGTGCCACGCTATGGGCGCAATCAGCCGCTCTACCGGCTGATGGGCCTGCACGCTAACCTGCATCTGTCGCTGTCGCCGCTCTACAGTGTGCATGAAGGTATCGAGGACGTCTGGCGGCGGTTTGGAGCTGAGCGGTTGCTCTTCGGGACGGGCTATCCGGTCTGTGAGGGCGGAGCGGCGGTGGCTGCGTTGAACTACGCGGCGCTGCCGGATGTGGACCGTGAGGCGATTGGGGGTGCCAATCTCCAGCGCCTACTCGATGAGGTGCTACCATGAGCGAGCGGGACGTTTTTACCGCGTGTGGGCTGACCGGCGCTCCCCTGGCCCACACATTCGTGATGGACAGCCATTGCCATCTTGGGCCGCTGGGCCGGATGCGAATCATAGACAGCTCAGTAGAAAGCCTCGTTCGCATGATGGACCGGCTCGGCGTGGATATGGCCGCGGCGAGTGCGCTCCCGGCTTGCATTGACGGAGCGATTGTCCGTGGCAATGACATCGTGATCGATGCTGTCCGGCGGTATCCCGACCGCCTCTTCGGATATCTGGTAGTGAATCCGCTCTATCCACGTGAGGCCGAGCGTGAAATGGCGCGCTGTTGGCGTGAGGGTCTACGCGGCCTGAAGGTGCACAACGCACTCGGCCCGCGCTACGATAACCCGGCCTATGCACCGATATGGGAATTTGCGGACGCCCATCGATTAACCGTGCTGGTGCACACCTGGGGCAAAGACATCGCCGAAATCGAACCGTGCTTCGAGCGCTATCCTGACCTTACGTGGATTACAGCACATGGTGGCGCGGCTGACCCGGATGAGTATGTCCGGATCGGCAAGCGCTACGCTAACGTCTATGTCGACACCCCCTACTCACGTTGTCCGCGCGGAACGATCGAGTGGTTCGTTGGTCAGGGCCTCGAGGATAAGCTCCTGTGGGGGACGGATGCCGCGTTTCTCAATGGCCCAGGGCAGCTTGGAAGGATCCTGTTCGCCAGGATCAGCACCACGCAGAAGGAGAAAATACTGGGGCGCAACGCTCTGAAGGCTTTCAGACTCAGTGAGCACTAAGCAGGAATATGAACCCACGATTAGGTGATTTCAGGTGCCCAGGCAGAACTGCGCTCTTTCGATGCCTGGCAGTTGAAGAGTATCTACGACGAAGTGAGATCCCCTGATAGCCTTGCGGGAATGACGGATAGAACGGAGATGAGTCTATGACGGAGAAACGACCGGTTGATCGATCCGGCACGGTGACGTACCTGCACGACTATCCGGTGAGTCATGCCGGTCGGAGATGGGTGATGCATCCGGAGCTGCAGAGGTATATCTATTCGCAGACCGCGGTGCGCTACCTACGGTTCTTGCGAAAGGTTCGGATAGACCACCTGACATTGCGGTCCCTGGCAGAGCAAACAGCCTCCGGACGTTGGGTGCCGAATGTTCCCACACATCCGGCTCACATCACGGTGTCGATCCTGGACCGGCACACGAACGGCTGGCACCTGATCAAGGACGTGGAACTGCCGCCCAATCCGGAGTTCGTCGGAAGTGGGCTATCCCAGGACATATCTATCGAGGAGATGGAGGCCTTTTTCGCCGCCGCCGTTGCACAGCACCCTCCGTACCGGATCGAGCTGGGCGGCATCGAGACTGACTGCCTGCGGATTGAATGTGATCGCGAACACCCGGTCTGGCCGAATCACGGTGAGTGCAACGGAGGGCCCTTTAACGTGCCGTTCGGCACGCTCCAGAGCATGCGTGCGTTTGGTGAGAATCTCCACACCGTCAGTGCGCCGGCATACCGGCGTAAACTCGACAAGGGCGTTGTATCGCCTGTCGCTCCGGCAGGGATGACGCTCGACGCGCGCAATCCGTTGGAAATGGTCTTCACGAGCGACAGGCTGCGGGTCGGGTTTTCCTTAATCCGTCCGATGCTGACCCGTATGGACTGGAATTACTTCGGCGATGCGAAGCCCTGCGGCAACCGGCTCTTGTTTAACGGGGGCTGGGGATCAGGGGACAGCCTGGGCGGCCAAAACGGTCCATCCTTTATCACGCCGGGTGGGAATTTCATCCCACAAAACATGACCGGCTCGGTGGAGTTGATGGACAACCAGGTGCGGTATCTTGACATTGATACCGGCTGTGGTGTCGTCGTCAATGCTGTGTTTACGGTGGTCGCCGGCGGCGTCACCCTTGAACTCGAGCAGAGATCCGAGCGTGATATTCCGGTGCTCGAAGGCGAATCCTGGCGCCTTCTCTGGAACATGCGCTCTGGCCTCACCGGAGTGGCGGCAGTGCCGGTCGAGAAAACGGGACGGAACGGCTTTGTGCAGTTGCCCGCTCTTATCACAGCCGACGCGGGCGGCTGTCTAGCCGTTCGGTTGGTCTCGGGCAATGGCGCTTTGCACACCGAGAGCTACCGGGACTTGGAAACAAGATCGCTTGGTTTCGTCTTGACGGCGCCGGACACGGCGGACACGCCACTGATCATTCCGCAAGGAACGCAACGGGCCGTCTTCGAGCTTAAGCCCTCTGCTCTGCTGCCGGTGGCGGGCGACAGGGAAGCCATGCTCTCCGAAGGCGTCAGGAAATGCTGGACGGCGGGCTTTTCGGCATTTCGTCCGGAGTTCGGCGGCTTCTCAAACAACGCCATCTCCACCAACTGTCACGTGAACCAGCATGTTACTTTCGACTTCGCCGCTTTCACTGCGAGACCGCCCATCGGCCCGGACCCGCTGGCGCTGGTCAAGTTCTCCGTGGGCCGGGCGCTGCTGGACGGCGGCGGCTACGGCTATCATCGCAGCCTCTATTTGGACTCCGATCCGATCCTGCTGTCGGGCGCAGGCCGAATTGTGCAGGTGTCCGGCGACCACGCCTGGCTCGAACAGGTCCGCCCCGGCATCATCGCCGCGGCCCAACGAATCCTGGAGAACTACGACGATAGGGAGGGTATGATCGTGTGCCGGGCGCTGTCGGGAAATTCGGGCAGTCACCGCTGGAGCAGTAACGCGATGGACGTGATCGGGTTCGGCCACATTGACGCCTATGTGAACGCCTGGTCCTTCCGGGCACTCAAGAACGGCGCCGCCCTCTTTTCAATCCTCGGCGAAACGGAGTTGGCCACTCGTTGTGTGGATATCGCTGCTGCCCTTGCGGCAAATTATGCCCGGCAACTGATCAACCCCGAGACCGGTTGGGTTTCCGGTTGGCGCAGCCGGGATGGCCAACTCCACGACTTCGGCTTTCTCTGGATCAACGGCGTGGCCTGTGCTTTTGGCGTAATGGATGCGGAGATCACCCGGCGCGCGCTGGCGAACCTCGAAGTGAAGCGGCAGAAGGTCTTCTCTGAGTCCGGCTATCTGGGGTTGCCGCTGAACCTCTTGCCGATCGCGCCGTGCGACCATATGCTTCCAAAGCTGGGCTATCAGCTCAAGCCGACCTACGAGAATTACACCGATGGCGCGCTTTCACCCATCTTCGGCAACTACTATATACGGGCACTCTCCCGGCACGGCTTCGCGGAGGCGTGCCAAGCTCTCGTGGATCGTCTCGAAGCGGGCTTTGCGGACGGCATGTTCCATGGCCCTTACGGCACCGGCAAGGAGTTTATGACCTGGACCGGTGCTGACTCGGGCTATGAGGGCACTTTCGGCCCCAACTCCGCTCCCCTCTACGCTATTGCTGTACAACGCGGTGCCATCATTCCACCCACGCCAGAATGGTGGCTTGCCGCAAGCCAATTCCCTGCAGCTGCCTCTTCGAGCAAGTCCCGGGGTGCAGCCTGCGATAATACAACCTAACCTCAAGAAGGAGAGTTTGATGAGCAATCAAAACAGAGACTTCGTAGCGTTCGAGATCGAACCGCCCAATCCGCCAAATGAAGGGATCCTCTTCGTGGATCATGCGAAAGCCGGGCGCAGTGGTCACCTCGGCCATGCACTTGTCGAGACCGCGCCGGGCAAGGTCCTGGCATTCTATCCGAACTGCTCCGACGTCAGTGGTGGGCACAACGGGGACGGTTGGATGGAAGTCCGGCGATCAGAGGACGGGGGGCGAACCTGGAGCCAATCGGAGCCGCTCGACTACTCGAAACGGGTATACGAATCCGGTACCGGACGGTCGGTTATGTGCGAAAAGGCTGTGAGAACGGATGACGGGACTCTCATCCTGTTCAACCTGGAATGCGTCAATATCGCGGAAAAGCGCTGGCAGTGGCAGCCGCTCGGTGTGCCCACGTTCCTCCGCAGCGCAGACGATGGCGTTACCTGGGAGCCGGCGAAACCGGTGAGCGACGAACCTGGCAGAATCTGGGACGCGCTCTATCACGAAGACACGATCTTCGTGCTGGAGCTCTGCAACGACAGCGAAATTGCCTGGTACGGTAACCTGCCCGACCATCATTACTCGCTTTACGTCAGTACGGACCGCGGTCATACCTTCTCCAAGCGCAGCGAACTCCCTTTTGAAATTGAGTACCGCGGGTATGGAACTATGGCTATTCTGCCCGATGGCAGCTTGATCGCCTATGTCTATAACCAAACAGATGAAAAACATCTTGAGTATGTCGTCAGCGCTGATGGTGGGCATACCTGGAGCGGTGTGCAGACTGCGTACTTTGCCAAGCAAATCCGCAATCCACAGATGACCGCATTCAAGGAAGGCTTTGTCTTGCACGGTCGCAGCGGCAGTATGGGTGAGGACGCTGTTAAGGGCCATTTCGTGCTCTACACTTCGCGGGACGGTATACACTGGGATGCCGGACGGTATCTGAGGATGCGGACTGCCGGCAGCGGCGCATACTCGAACAATGTGCTCGTCCATGGGCCGGAGGCCGGCTCGTCTCCGCGCCTTCTCATTCAGGCTTCGCATGCCTACAAGCACGACATGACAAATGTTTGTCATTGGTGGTTGGAATGAGCCGGTGGGCGGTTGCACTGCAAGCATATGCCTTTCGAAACCAAGCGGAGATATCCGATGAATGAACGTCAATCAAGTTACGATGTTGCCGCCTACGTCTGGCCCTCCTACACCGGCGATGAACCGCGCACCCGTATGTTCTGGCCCGAGGGCAATGGTGAATGGGAGACCGTTCGTAAGGCCACGGCCAAGTATCCTGGCCACACCTGGCCGCGCCGTCCTCTCTGGGGCTACTGCAACGAAGCCGATCCCTACGTGATGGAGATGCAGATCAATGCCGCGGCTGACCACGGGGTCAACGTCTTCATCTACGACTGGTACTGGTACGATGGACGCCCCTTCCTTGAGCAGTGCTTGAACAATGGCTACCTTAAGGCCCGAAACAATGACCGCGTTAGGTTTTACCTTATGTGGGCCAACCACGACGTTACCCATCTCTGGGATAAGCGCATCGCGCACATTGAGGACAACATCATCTGGCAGGCGTCCGTGGACCGGCACGCGTTCGAGACGATCGCCCGGCGTCTGATCGATATCTATTTTTCCCATCCCTCCTACTACACCATCGACGGCAAGCCGGTCTTTATGATCTACGACCTCGACAAGCTCACCCGCGGGCTGGGCGGCGTCGATCAGACCGCCGATGCCTTAGCCTGGTTTCGGGAGCAGTCCGTCAAAGCCGGTCTGCCGGGCTTGCACCTCCAGCTCACGAGCTGGGGCGCCAACCGCCTTAATCTCAGCGGTGTGGATGCCGAAGCCGGCGCCACGCCCA
>SLDA01000024.1 GCA_007125545.1 Thermoflexales bacterium
GCGGCGGCATTGTAGACGTCGTCCTCCACATCTGCGTAACCCACGATAGCCGTTAGGCCGTAAGTGAGCGCCGCGATAGAACGGGTCGCCTCTAGGTTGGCCTGAAGGAACGCAGGTTTTAGCAGCAGGTCCTCGGGCGGGTACCCCGGGACGGCAAGCTCGGGAAATAGGACCAGGTCTGCACCCTGATTGCGGGCGTGACGGAGACCGGTTTCGATCTTCCGCAAATTGCCATCCAGGTCGCCGACCAGGACGTTGATCTGCGCCATCGCGATACGCACACTGCTCATATTGCCTCTGATATACCTGGGAGATTGTGCCCAGTATAGGTAGCACCGGTCGAATGTCAACAAAGCGCGTTTGATGTATAATTGATTCTGTGAATTCCCAGAACAGGACCGCGGGAGAGCCGATGCAATCTCGATCCAAGATACCTATCTGGTTCGTCTTCATCCTTGCGAGTCTCCTTGCCGGATGCGCCACTGCATCGCCACCCTTCACCGATGACTTCTCCGATCCTGCCAGCGGGTGGGGGGCTTCTTCGCATGAGACCTATGTGCGCGGGTATCAGCAAGGTCGTTACCTCTTTCAGATCGATGTCCCCCGGTTGCTGGTGTGGGCCGTGAGCGGGCGTACCTATACGGATGTCGAGCTGGAGGTGATCGGTAAGGCGGCAGGTCAACCTGATAATCACTTTGGTCTTGTCTGCCGTTATCGCGATGAACAATTCTATTATTTCGCTATTAGCTCTGATGGCTACTATGGGATCTTTCTGATGGACGCGGAAGGCGACCTACACCCTCTCGGCGCGCGCGCGATGCTTCGCTCCCCCGTCATTCATACTGACGGCACCGACAATCGGATCGCGGCCTCCTGTATGGGTTCAACCCTCACGCTGTATGTGAATGGTCAGCAGGTGGCGCAAGTGCAAGATGAGACATACACAAGCGGAGACGTAGGGATGGCCGCTGGCGCGTTGTCACAAGGAGGCGCCAGTATCTGGTTTGATGACTTCGAGGCTACGAGACCATGAAACGACAGATGAAGCTTGGGCACCGGTTACGTGGTTGGATGTTGGCGTTGGCGCTTCTCGCGACTGCCGTGGGATGTAGTTCCATCCAGGAGAGTGGCCCCTGGGAAGATGCCTTCGACGATGGTGCCGGCTGGCACCTCAGCGCTGATGCCGTCGCGGACGTGAATGTGGCGGATGGAGAGCTGGTTGTGCACGTGTTCGCGCCTGGGCAGATCGCCTGGGCTATGTCGGAACGCAGGTGGAGTGATCTGCGCCTAAAAGTTGAGGCGACGCATGTCTCCGGTCCTGACGACAACGAATACGGGGTTCTGCTTCGTATGAGTAAGACCAGCTCCGGTTCGGATGCTTTTTACGCTTTCTCGATCAGCGGAGACGGCTATGCACGGATTGCTCGCTACGAGGGGGGTACCTGGACCGTCTTGGGATCGGATTGGGTTCCAAGTCCCGCCATTCACCAGGGAGAGGCAACAAACCTGCTCGAGGTAGTGGCCCAGGGTCCGGCGTTCGAGTTCATCGTCAATGGACAATCTGTGCTCGAGACCGAAGACACCGTGCTGAAAACGGGCGGCATCGGCGTGTATGCGGGTGCTTTTGCCGAAGGAGGCGTTGTGGTCGCATTCGACAATCTGCAGGTGACTCCGCTTCCGTGAGTGGTAAGCGCGTCTATTTGGAGTCGTTGGGCTGTCGCCTCAATGCAGCTGAGCTGGAAACCCTTGCCCGGGAGTTTGCCGGGGCCGGTTACCAGGTCGTCGGTGATCCGGCTGATGCGGACCTGATTCTGCTCAACTCGTGCGCGGTTACGGCACAGGCGGCGCGCAAGAGTCGCCACCGCCTGCGTACGCTACACCGTATAACTCCCACTGCGGATTTGGCCGTGACGGGATGCTGGGCGACTGATGATGTGGCAGGCGCCCGAGAGATGGATGGGGTCCGCTGGGTGCTGCCCAATCTGGGCAAAGCCGATGCCGTCACCCAAATCACGGGCCGGCAGTCCGATCCTGCCCCGTGGGCGCCGGGACGCTGGGGGCATACCCGTGCCTTCCTGGGAGTGCAGGATGGCTGCGACCATGCCTGTACTTATTGTGTGACCCGTCTGCTGCGGGGCCCTGCCCGGAGCCGCCCCCTGCCGGATGCTGTGAACAGGGTTCGTGAGCTGGTGGCGCAGGGCGCCCAGGAAGTTGTGCTAACGGGCGTGAGCCTTGGCTCTTATGGCCAGGACCTGGGCTTGGAAGGAGGGCTGGCACAATTGGTTGGGCTGCTTCTGACAGATACCGGCGTCTCGCGATTACGTCTCTCATCCGTTGAGCCCTGGGATGTCGACCCGTCCTTGCTGCGTTATTGGCAGAGCCCTCGACTCTGCCGTCAGCTTCACCTTCCTCTGCAGTCGGGGGCCGACGCCGTACTCAAGCGAATGGGACGACCGACCACGACCGCTGCCTATCTTGACCTCGTCGTGGCCGCTCGCGCTATCGCACCCGATATCGCGCTCACGACCGACGTTATCGCCGGATTTCCCGGCGAAACTGACGACGACTTTGCACAAACCCTGGACTTCGTGGAAAAGATCGGGTTCTCGCGGTTGCATGTCTTCCCCTATTCCGAGCGTGCCGGAACTCCGGCGGTCCGCCTGCCCGGCAAGCTGTCATCTGCCGAGCGGGCCGAGCGAGCTCGGCATCTGCGCGAGCTCGGAGAGCGGCTTGCATCCGACTACCGTACACGCTTTCTGGGTCGGGTGTTGCCCGTGCTTTGGGAGCGTCGGCTCGAGACCGGCGCCTGGGCGGGCCTCTCGGATACCTATATCGAGGTGCGAACGCACCCTGACGACGCCGGTGCATCCGGTGATCTCTATAACCGGATCACGCCAGCGCGGGTCGTCGAGTTGGCGAACGGCCACGTCGTCGGTCAAGTGGCCGGTGCCTGACTTGAACCTGAGAGACTGTGGGCGCCGGAACATATTGCCACGAATCGGCGTTTTGGTTACGGATCGCAGTAGGCGCGTCGCAACCCTCGCGGCGCCGGTGAGGGGCGATTCCGTGCCGAATGGTCTAGCTTGGCTCCAAGGACGGTGGACTATGTGAGATCTATGTGAGGGTGAGTTGCGAGATAGGCCAACTATGGTATCTTACCTATCGCCTCTGTTGTGGTAGTTGATTGGGTTTCACTATTACATATCTAAGGAGCCGAAACATGAAACAGCACGAAGGGCAAAGTATTCGCCGACTGATTGTGGCTGTGACGCTTGTGGCCATGCTGGCCGCAGGTGGGCTGCTGCTTACCGGGTCTGCTCAAAGGACCCTGGCTGTAGCCCCTCTGGCGTTGGGTAACTCCGAAAAAACTGCTTCCAGCGAAACGGTTTCACCGGGTGGAGAGCTGACGTATCAGATCGTTTTGAACAACGAGAGTGACGAAGCCGTAGGCCCGCTTTCGGTCCGGGATACGCTTCCCCACACGCTAACGTATGTTGAGAATAGCCAGTCCGTAACCCCCGCCGGTGCGGCGACCTATGGCTTTGACGCATCATCGCGGATCGTTAGCTTCTCGGTTCCGTCGGTAGGCAGCCAGGCATCTGTAACCCTGAGCTTCCGGGCGACCGCCGATGCTTCTCTGGTACCGGGCGCCGTCATCACGAACACAGCTGTGATTACCTGGGCCGGCGGCCTGCTGGAGCTGCAGAACTTGGTGACAGTTGAGTCCCCGCCCACCGCACGTATCGAGGCGCCCTGGGATAACCAACTCATCACCGAGCGGGGAGTTTTCACGGTAGAAGGGCGGGCGTGGACCCAGAGCCAGACGCCCGAGTTCCCCGAAGCACCTGTGCTTGACGAGATCATGTCGACGCAGCCCTTCTACAACGTGACCTGGTCCGCTGTTGCCGGTGCCGATGTCTATATCCTCCAAGAAGCCGATAATCCATACTTCACGGATGCGACTGAGTTCCTGCCGACGACTACACTGAGCCAACTGGTGACTGAGAAGGCTGTCGGCACCTACTACTATCGCGTCAAAGCAAGCAGTGCGCTCTACGGAGATGGCTTCTGGAGCAATGTAGTTTCACACACTGTCGCCGCCGGTGCGTCGGTCGAGGCCGAGGCAGCGGTCGCGCCTGCTGCTACTGTCAGCACTGCGCCGGATCTGGAGATCAACATTAAGCCGGTTGGCGGGGCAGATGCGTGGGTGTCGATCGATTCGGTGGTAGCATCTCCGCTTGGAGATTGGTGGAACTGGTCCTATGACTGGGACTTGCCGGAAGCCGATGGTGATCAATACGTTATCCAGGTCCGCGGTACCGACCTTTCGGGCAATGGCGAACTGAGTGTTGTGGATACGGTGACCGTCACGGTCCAAAATGAGTTGACGACCATCTACCTGCCCCTCATTATGAGGCGCTATCCCCCGGTTCCCTTGGCACCCGTCCTGCAGGTTCTGGGTGACCCGGCTGACGGGAGCTATCAGCTCTCGTGGACCTACCCCCACACCGAGTTCGTGCCCACAAGCTATGAGTTGCAGGAAGCGACGAACCCAGAGTTCGTCAATGCCACCGTGCTGCCGGCGCCGGTAACCTCCCCGTACGCGCGTACCGATATGCCTGCCGGACACTACTACTATCGCGTCCGTGGCATCAACGCTGCCGGCGCGGGTGACTGGAGCAATGTCGTCCACGCTGAGGTCGCCGCTGTCGGTTTCTTCGATGATTTCACGAATCCTGCCAGCGGATGGCCGCGAGAGGTCGTACGCATCGATAACAGGCCCGTCTTCGATATGGACTATGACGCTGGGACCTATCGGGCGAAGATTATGCTCGATAGAACCGGACTCAACAACTATCACATGGGTATCGCCCGGGCGCCCTATGAGAACCCGTTCACCCACTACCAGGTAGAGGCTGAGCATCGCTTTGTCAGGGCCTCCGACCAACTTGTGGATCCCGAGTGGGGTAAGGGCGGGCTGGTCTTCGCCGCTTCCTCCGACTATAGGACGTTGTTTGTGGTCGAATGGCGCTGGCCTGACGGTTGGTGTGCCATCAGCAAGTACAGGAATGTGGGTGGCGTTGTCGTCGACTGGCGCTGGATTCCTGGCAATGGTGCGATTCGTGCCTGGGGTCCTTGCCCCTCCATACTGAGTGGCTATGATAGAACCAATGAGGCGCGTGTGGTAGTGGAAGGAAACACGGCGTCGGTTTACATCAACGATGCGCTCATCAGAACGTTTACCGACAATGACTTGACCGGCGCTCACCGCCTCGGGCTTCTTACGGGATCGTACGAGCGAACCCCGGTCGAGAGTCGTTTCGACAGCTTCCGGGTAACTCGCCGCTAGCTCCAATCTACGCTCCAACTTGAGGGAGAGGCTATGTGCCTCTCCCTCATTCTACCCTCGCCGTGGAGGATATCGATGCCTCGAGTCTCAGTGAGTCTGCTTCAATGCTCGTCGATCCTGGCAACGGCTCTCTAGGAAGCGGATCCGTTCCCAAGATGCCGCGCGACCGCATTGGACTGATCGGTGGCTCTTGGGAAGTAACCCCCGTGGATATCCGCAGCAACTACGTTAGGTACTTGGCCGGTTGCACGAGGTGATCGGATAGGAGACAAATTGAAACGTCATAGCTGGGTTCTACTAAGTGTGCTGGTACTGGCTGCTGTGCTTCTCTCGGCGGTGAATCTCGTCTCTGCAAGACA
>SLDA01000605.1 GCA_007125545.1 Thermoflexales bacterium
AATTGATGAGACGCAAACCGGAGAGGTTGAGATTTTCATGGCGGGCTCCATGTTTTCGCCTCGGGAGGTTACTATAGAGGCCGGCACAACCGTCCTCTGGTACAACGACGACACACTCCCCCATACAGTTACGTCCGATACTCAGGCCGGTCTTGGTGAGCTGTTCGACGCCGAGCTTGAGCCTGGCGGGAACTTCAGCTACACGTTCGACGAGCCCGGGGACTACCTCTACGTCTGCACTTTGCACCCGGGCATGGAAGGCGTGATCACTGTGGAGTAAGTCCGAGACAGTTCTATCGTGGGAAACAATAACGTACGCGAAAGATCCTTGGGTTCTTCCGAGAACCCAAGGATCTTTTCTCGCCTCGCCAACTATGCAAGCTGAGATAGAATGCGGTATCTGATTCGATCTCGGAGGCTCGTTTGAAACCCTACACCGACCTGACGGCGCGCCAGAAGGCGCGGCGGCTGCACCGCCTGGCCATTCAAGCTTTGGAGGCCTATGACCTAAAGATCTCGCGTGTCTCACTCCTGGGCAGGTTCACGAACACCCTCTTCCGCGTTCGGACCCGGGAGGGTGGTCGTTACGTAGTGCGCGTCTGTACGCCCGGCTGGCGGACGGACACCGACCTCAACTCGGAAGTGCTCTGGCTCGAGGCGCTGGACCGCGATACCGATCTCGGTGCTCCGGTGCCGCTAAGGGCACGTGACGGGCGGGCGTTCGTGACTGCGGAAGCCGACGGGGTACCCGAACCGCGGCGGTGTATGGTGATGAGCTGGATTCCGGGCGTGCCGCTGGGCAAGCGGCTTACGCCGGCCAATCTGGAGCACATGGGGACATTGCACGCGAGGATGCACGCATTTGGCGCGGCGTTCCAGCCGCCGGAGGGCTTTACCACGCGAAGGATGTCCTCCTATCTGGCACGCGACGAACCGGAGGTGCTCTTTGCCGAGAGCAGCGCCGATGCATTCGCCGGCGACGCGTTGGCGGTGCTTATGGAGGTTCGGGAGCGGGTGCAGCAGGCGTATGAGGAGTTGTACGCCGACCCTGCAGGGCTACGCGTGATCCACAATGATTTGTGGCACGACAATATCAAGGTGGACCGGCGCCACCGGAATGGCTGCGGCGGGCTACGCCCCCTAGATTTCGAGGATACGGTGTGGGGTTACCCGGTGCAGGATCTGGCCGCCGCGATTCAGGATCTGGCCGATGCGGTGCCCGCGGAGAGCCTCGAGTCCGCCGTCGCGGCACTTCAGCGTGGTTACGAGCGGGTTGCGCCCTGGCCAGAACGTGTGCCGGGCGAGATTGACGTATTCCGCGCGGGTCGAGCGCTCTGGGTGGCCAACTATGTGGCCGGGCACCAACGCGAGCACCTGCACGGCCACGTGAATTGGCTCGTTCCGAAGCTAAGACAGTTTCTGGCAGAGAGAGCGGAGGCCGATGGCTAATGTCGCCGTTGGCACGCCTCCGCCGGTACTCGCGGATGCGGGCTGAGCCGGCTCAGTCCAACGGGATTAGCTCCCAACGTACGGCTTTGGCGACCGCTTCGGCGCGGTTGGATGCGTCCAGCTTACGATAGATGCGTGAGACGTAGTTGCGCGTGGTTCCCTCGCTGATGCCGAGCTTTTGAGCCATCTCGCGATTGTTCCTGCCGGTGGGCATAAGGCGCAGGACCTCGTGCTCGCGACGGGTGAGGGGCTCCATATCGTCGGTCGGGAGCGCGCTCGCCTCTGCCGCAGACTCCACCGGGCGGGTCAGCCGCGTGTCCGCCACGCCGGTGCTCTGCTCGTCAACGAATGTGATGAGTACCATGCATTCGTCGGACCCGGGTGGGGGATCCAAGAGTTCGATCTCGCCGTTGGTGAACTTACCTCTCAGAGTCAGCATACCAGACATTCTCCTTGTACGAGTTAATGCGTGAACGTTGTATATGTGGTCTGTCACTATGACATATTTCTATCATAGCCGCTTTGGGGTAGGTGAAGCGGTGGGCTGAGGTGGGAGATAGTTGGTCCGCACGCCCAGAATCGCACTTGCGTTGGTTGCGTCTTCGGCGCGCAGCATTATACTCGGCTCTGCCACCCTTGAGGAGATGGAGACTTTCTACAGGCCTTGTGTGTCTTCTGGGGAAACCGTGTCTTCCAGGAAGCCGTGTCTTCCAGGAAGACGTAGACCTATGCTCGTACGGGAGTAAACATTGATGGAATCACGCGACCGTGTTGTTGATGTCATTGAGCACCGTAAGCCCGACCGGATGCCGGTGTATGGTTGGGTGCGTGCCAATCTAGAACCGCAAATCGCGGCTGCTTTCGGCTCCGTCGAGGCTTTCGAGGACCACTACGCATTCGACCTTGCCCATCTCTTCGGAGGTCCCGTGCCCTATGGTGAGGCGTCGCTCGCCGCCCTCCGCGCAGCGCTGGAGAGCGCCACCGACCCGGGCTCCGCGGACTGTCGCGCCGCCGACTGTGGCGCGATTACCCCCCGCGCGTTACTCGACCTGGAGCTCGGCGATCCTGACGATATGGCTGCCTACGCCGAGATCGTGGCGGGAATCGCGCATCACAAGACGGAGCGCGGGCGTTTCGTCTATGTTCAAACCCCCGGCATCTTCGAATGCCTCAACGAGCCCTTCGGCATTGAGGCACATCTCACCTATCTGGCGCTCTATCCCGACGACCTGCATGAGGTCTATGCCAGGCAGGCGGCGTGGAACCGGACCTTCGCCAACCATTGCATCGACCTCGGCGTGGATATGGTCCACGTATCGGATGACTGGGGAGCACAGTGGGGCCCGCTCTTCAGCCCTCGCATGTGGCAGCGCCTGATCTATCCCTACCACAAGGTCACCTGCGACGCCGTCCTCAAGCGAGGTACGTATCTGAGCCTTCACACAGATGGCAACGTGATGGCGTTGCTGCCGGGGATCGTGAAGCTGGGTTATCAGGTGCTCCATCCCTTCCAGGAGTCGGCAGGGATGGATGCCGATCTCTACCGGGCTCGCTATGCCCAGGACTTTGTCTTGATGGGCGGGCTGGATATTCAGACGACGCTCGGCTTCGGCAAGCTCGACCTGCTGGCGGCGGAGATACGCCGTCTTGTGACAACGTTCCGCGACGGGGGACTGATTCTCTGCACCTCACACTATGTGCAGGATCATTGCACGATTGACGAGTTGGTTTTTGCGTATGATCTGGTGACGGAGTTGATCCGGGCTTAGGAGAGGGGAGGGCGGACAGGATGTTGCGTGTCAGAACACGCGCGTTCCGGGGATTCTGCAGGTGGATGTGATGTGGTAGAATGGGTGTCATTAATACTGTGCGCAAAAGGAGTTGGGCAAATATGGCCATGGAGATGGTAGTTTCTTTCCCGGGTGGGGTATGTGTCGATGCCGACTGTGGTGGCTTGGTGATCAGGACCGATCAGCCGGTGGAGAGCGGCGGCATGCGGACAGCCCCGACGCCCTTCGAGCTTTTCCTGGCGTCGATGGGGACCTGTGCCGGCCTCTATGTGCTGGGGTTTTGCCAGCAGCGGGGGTTGCCGACGGAGGACATTCGAATCCGGCAGCACGTTGAGATGGACCCGCGAACGCATCTGGTCCGGGAGGTAAAGCTGCGCATCGAGTTGCCGCCCGACTTCCCCAGGAAGTACGAGACAGCCCTGGTACGTGCGGCAGATCTCTGTACCGTGAAACGCCACCTTGAGAATCCGCCCCTGGTCACAGTCGAAACGCAGATTGGCTGAAACGGCTCCTGGGCTCAAATGCGAACACGGGTGCTCTCGCTGAGCACCCGTGTTTTGATGTGGCTTTTAGACCTGAACGAGACGGTTGGGTCTCGGGCTAGAAGAGCTCGATGTTGGGGAAGGCGTTGAACCCCGCGAAGGTGGCCTGAGGGCCAAGGTCTTCCTCAAGGCGCAGAAGTTGGTTGTATTTCGCCACACGATCCGAGCGGGCGGGCGCGCCGGTCTTGATCTGACCGGTGTTCAGCGCCACGGCAAGGTCGGCAATGGTGGCATCCTCGGTCTCGCCGGAGCGGTGCGAGGTTACAGCCGTCCATCCGTGCTTGTGCGCCATGCTCACCGCGGCGGTCGTCTCGGTCAGGGTCCCGATCTGGTTGAGTTTGATGAGGACGGAGTTGGCGGCGCGTTCCCGGATAGCGCGCTCGATGTACTCGGTGTTCGTCACCAACAGGTCGTCGCCCATAACCTGCAGCCGCTTGCCCATGCGCTCGACCATCATCTTGAAGCCGTCCCAGTCGTTTTCGTCGAGACCGTCTTCGATGCTGACGATGGGATACTTCTCGACCCAGTCCGCGTAGAAGTCGACCATCTCTTCGCTCGTCAGGGTGCGTCCCTCTTTCTTGAGGTTGTACTTCCCGTCCTCAAAGATCTCGGAAGCGGCAGGATCCATGGCGATCCAGATATCCTCGCCAGGCCTGTAACCGGCTTTTTGGATGGCCTCCAGAATGACCTCAATGGCTTCCTCGTTGGTCTTCAGGCTCGGCGCGAACCCACCCTCGTCGCCGACGCCCACATTGTAGCCCTTGCTCTTCAGTACGGTCTTCAGAGCGTGATAGGTCTCGGTACCCCAGCGCAATGCCTCGGCGAAGGTAGGGGCGCCAATCGGCATCACCATAAACTCCTGCAGATCGGGGCCGTTCTCCGCGTGTTTGCCGCCGTTCAAGATGTTCATCATCGGCACGGGCAGCATATGTGCGTAGGTGCCGCCGATGTAACGGTAAAGGGGAAGTCCCACATAAGCGGCGGCGGCCTTGGCGCAGGCCAGCGAAACACCCAGGATGGCATTGGCGCCGAGGTTTCCCTTGTTCGCAGTGTTGTCCAGGGCGATCATGGTCTCGTCGATGCCCTTTTGGTCGGTGACATCCCAGCCAATCAGCTCCTCGGCGATGATGTCGTTGACGTTGTCCACGGCTTTGAGGACACCCTTGCCCCCGTAGCGATCTTTGTCACCATCGCGCAGTTCCAGGGCTTCGTTGACGCCCGTGGATGCGCCAGAGGGCACAGCAGCGCGACCTACGCTGCCATCTACGACGGCGACTTCGACCTCGACCGTCGGGTTGCCACGTGAGTCAAGGATCTCACGAGCGACAATGTCTTCAATATAGGACATACCAGACCTCCATTCGGTTGTTGAGTTGTTCATGTACTATGGCTGGTGTTGGCAGCCTTTTCTATGATACATCAAAGGGCGGAGAGAGCAACATATCTGGTTTTGACGGCGGCGCGAGCTGCTGTATAGTGAACGATGGGTCTTACGGTTAGCACGGGTAGAGGAGCGCAGAGGTGTCGATGGTCGGAATGAAAACGCAGTCGCGACGGGTCGTTTTGGATGCAGGCGAGTACCTGAAGGTCGAGTTGCATACGGTGGAGCTGCCGGATGGGTCGCATGTCCCGGATTGGCCATGGGTCATCACGCCCGATTTCGCGCTGGTGGTTGCCGTGACGCTCGAGGGCCAGTTTCTCTGTTTTCGACAGACGAAGTACAGTATCGACGGCTCTTCGCTCGCCCCGCCCGGCGGCTACCTGGATGACGGCGAGGATCCGTTGGTCGCGGCCCAGCGCGAGCTGCTTGAGGAAACCGGGTACGTTGCAGCGCGCTGGGAGCACCTCGGTTCATTCCCCGTCGACGGCAACCGGGGTGTGGGCACCGCCCATCTCTATTTGGCGCTGGGCGCGACGCCGGTAGC
>SLDA01000637.1 GCA_007125545.1 Thermoflexales bacterium
ATCAGGATCTTAACGCCCAACCTATAGAAACGCAGCAATCCTTCGCGATTATCGCGCGCCTGCCGTGAGATAATCGGGAAGAGGGCCAGGGTGAACATCGAGGGAATGACCGTCAGGGCATCCATATACTTATAACCCACGCTGTAGAATCCGAGGGCTTCGCTACCGAGAATCGACTCCATCAGAAACACATCGACTTTGAAGAAGAGGAGAGCCAACATATGATTGACCATAAGAGGCCAAGATTCGCGCACCATATCAAAACGCAACATACGGTTTGCGGCCCGCGTCCAGCGTGCGCCTTCAGGCGTAGCTCGGAACGTCGGAAAGAGCTTCCACGCAAGGATTGCCAGGATGGCGAGCGTGATGACGTTGACAATAATCGACGCCGCTGCCAGTCCGATAATACCGATCCCTACCCCCAACGCCGCAGCCCCCAGGATGACCTTAAGCAAGGTCGTGATCGAAGTGATGGCAGCAGGCACTTCCGCCTTTTCATAGGCATAGAAGAGGGCCGTGAAACCCGTCGAAAGCGAGTTGGGAATCGACCCGGCGTAGAGCAGTAAGATAGCGAACATAGCCTGCGCGGAAGCAGGCGACGTCAGATCAGCAATCACTGTCTGACGCAGGCCCAAGAAAGCCAGCAGCAGCGGAACCGCCACAAGGCTGAGTCCCAGGCGAAGCAGGGTCGTTTGTATCAAGTAGCGTCGGGCCTGCTCGCGGTGACGCGCAACCTCTCGGATTACATAGGTGTTGAGCCCGAAGTTTGTGAGGATATCGAACCATAGAAAGACATTGATGGCATAGTAATAGTCGCCCGCGTTGGCGGGTCCCAGGAGACGCAGCATAAGGGCGGCAAAGGCAAACTCCACGGCCCGGTTGAACAGCGTGAGCAGAATCGGTGCGACACTGTTTTTCGCCAGGCGCTGCACTGTGCTCTGATCCCCCGCTTCGCTGTAGAGCAATCGCCAGCTCCACATCACTGCCAGAAAGATGAAGATCATCCCGCCGAGGAAAGAGAGAAAAGCGCCCAGCTTGACGCTATCCGGACTGTACCTGAACCGCACCATCCGGCTCTCCTCCAACTGCACGCCGCGGAAGTTGCCCGTAACCCGTGCGATAGGCACCTCAATTTCCTCATCTTCCCCTGTACCTAGAGGACGGGCGAAGGCCTTCCAGCCCACCGCAAAGCTATCGGTCAAGATGAGCCATCCAGGCTCCTCGACCTGTGCCTCGATCAATACCTCGTTGGCCTCATAGGTCACGATGGTCTGCGCGCGGGGATTTGCGGACTGACCGGCGGCGCCCGAGGGCTCGGCCCGTTTCGCACCATGGAGCCATCCCGCGTCGGTACGTTCGACAATTACGTGATAGCGAGGATCGTGGGTCAACACCGCCTGATAGACGTCAGCAGCCTCGTCTACCCAGACTGTAGCCGAGGCCGGCAGCGTAAATGCGCGCGATGCCACACCCAGATTCTCATAGACGCGTACAGCGTCGTCCTGGTAGACCTCACGGTACTTGGGAAGTGGGATCTCTTCTTCAGTGATAAGATACTTCACGTTGAGCATATCCACGAGCGGACTATCCAGGCTCGAGAACTCCCGGAAGGGGGAGATACGGTTATAGGGCAACATACCCTGCGGCTCGATCCAACCCATGTACTGCGCGTACTGCCGCGAGAATAGGCTGTCATATCCCCGCACATCCTGCATACCGTAGAAGCTACCCACGTTCGCATTGAAGGTATTATGTCCCCGTGGATCGAAAGTGGAGAATCGCCATACAGTGGTATCTTGCATCAAAAAATCGACCACCGGGGGACGGTAGTCCAAGAGTGTGGCATCCACGCTGGGGTTGAATCCAGAACCAAATACCAACAGGTCGGCCAGTATGGCAACTACGGCCAAGAGCTGCCACACGGCGATGCGCCCGAAGGGTAGGTGCAACCAGATAGGGGAGCGAGACAACCTTAGAACAATGCCGGCGGTCAGCAGGCACGCGGCAAAAACCAGCGTCCAGGGCACGAGATACGAGTAGAACATACGCGCATCCGGAAAAGTATAGGCGGCCTTTGCCAGGGACCAGAAAAGCCGCTCGACCCAAGGCTCCACGTGCGTGAAAGCCAGCCGGCTAACCAGGACGCCAACCGCGATCAGCAAAGATCCCCAGATCGCGGCACCGGCGACGAAGCTGATGGGATGTGGCGCCGCACCGAAAAGTAGGGCACGCGACAGCGTGTTATGTCGAGCCGCAGGCTCTCTCACGGAAGACTCTCCATCAGCGTCATCAGAGCCACGCGTCTGCATAGTTCGCGCTATTGTCTCTACCCCTAGCCCGGCGAGCACCGACACAGCGACTGAAAGCGGAAAGACCCAGCGGAACGGCGAGTGAGATTGATTGAGGAAGGGCAGCGCATAGACCAGCGCATAGATGGGCGTTCCGAAAATGCATGCCAGCGAGAAGAGCGACAGGGCTGTAAAGAAAGGAATGTGGGGTTGGACCAGCCAACCGCGGATCGCGCCCAGGCGCCCGTGGCCGGTGGAGTCAGCGTCCGTATGGCTCGACGAGGTGGGGAAGATGAGAGTGCGCACGACGGCGACGGCTGCCAGCAACAGTGGCAGAATGCCCAGATAAGCGCCACCCTCCACATAGTTCTTGATCCCGTAATCAAAAGACGCCACAGGATCGCCGTAGGCATTGACCGAAGCCGTGACGGTTGCCCCGCTGAAGAGGTCCACCAGCGAGCGATGGGTGGGATTGCCGAAGAAATTCGGAATCAGGAAGGTGATGATGCGTCGCTTGGGATAGGCCCAGCCCCGGACCTCACTCAGAGTGACAGCACCCTGTCGGAAACTGTCGCGCGCTACTTCAAACAGGGGGAGAAGTTGCACCGCGCCAAGCGCCATGCCTAGCACCACCAGTAAAGCAACGCCTAGCGCGGGGCTTATCACCTCTGCGCGCCAGAGAGCGCGTGGCTGCGTGGCCATAGCATGTACAAGTCGCCACGCAGCGTAACCGGCAACGACCAGCAAGACAAAATATGTAATTTCGGCGTGCCCTGCGAAAATCTGTACGCCCAGCGTTGCCGCCCCTAATAACGCCCAGGGCAGCATAGTCCGCTCCTGGGTCCAAAAACGGCGGCGTGTCAACGTACACTCCACCAACGCCAAGAGCGGAGGCAACCAAGCAGCCCCCGCAACGATCATCGGGTGTACGGCCGAAACGATGAGAAAGCCGCTAAACTGATAAACGATGCCCGCGACTAGCGAACCAGCACGCCCGGCACCTAGCACGCGCGCCAAAAGATACATCCCCGCCCCGGCAAGTCCCAACTGGAGCACGATAAATATCCCGAACGCCCTCGGCAGTGGGAAAAGTAAAGAGAGCCATGTTAGAGGATAGAACGCAGAGTGCTGCCCATTCGCGAGAAAGGGTTGTCCGGAGAAGAGATCAGGATTCCAGAGCGGAAGCGAGCGGGAAGAGACTGCATCTATAAGAAACTGCTTCCAAACATAGTTCTGCAGCACCAGATCCGTGAGCAGTGGATTCTGAACGGTATCGACATGCAGCAACTCCGCAGCTTCGCGATAGGGCTGGAATAGGTAGAGCGCGTCAGCAGGCAATATAGTCCGGCTTCCCAAGGATACCGGCGCAAAGAGCAGCAAAGGGAATAGAAATAACAGACCTACCAGGATCAGGTCGCGTTGGATTCGTCGCATAGATCTCCCACAGATCCGGGCAGTCCCGGCATCAAAGTTACTCCCAGAAACAGCGCATGCATGGCATACACGCCGCCATCGTAACATGCAACGGACAATCGGCAACATGCACCGCAGGGCCGTGTGTCAGCACGGCCCTACTCAGGCTGGCGTTCGGGAGGTTGAAGCTAGATTTCCACCAGGTTGCCAAGCAATTTCCGCATGTCGGAGATCGTCCCGCTTGATGAGCACGACTTAACCGAGAGGATTTTGATGTCAAATCTCAAGCGCGGGAGATCCCGCCCGTCACCACGCTCTCCACGTTCCCAGTCGCGATGCGGGTAGAAGAAAGATGCAGCCTCATTCAAGCGCTGGTCCAACCGGCCCATTGCGACGTAGGCATCCTGTCCAGCCGGCGTGACAATCAGATAGTCATACAGATCAAGTTGTCCCACGAAAAGATCAGACCTCAGCGACTCCGTCACCGTGTTCTGCAAGATCAGGGCAACAGCGCGCAGCACATCATCGTGCGTGACAAATCCGTACGCTTCACTAAACTCAGGCATTCCCCAGACCCGCACTCCGATGAGAGCCAGGGTTTTGTCCTTTGTCACCCGGACGATCTCCTCTTCAACCAAAGCTGACGTGGGAAGCCCGGTGATCGGATGTAGAAGCGTCTCATGGCTGGTACGCTGCAGAGAATTTCGAACGCGGAAGCGCAACTCCTGAACGTCAAACGGCTTGGTGATATAGTCAATCGCGCCCAGTTCCAATCCTGTAAGGCGATCGACCCGCTCGCGGCGTTCCGTCAGGAAGATGATCGGGATACGCTCTGTCCGCACTTGATCACGGAGCCGCCGGCAGACCTCATACCCGTCAATGTCCGGGAGATGAATATCCAGGATGATCAGGTCCGGTTGGAGTTTCGTTGCTAATCTGACAGCATCGTGACCCCACCCGGCGTGAGCGGTCTTGTATCCGAGTGAGGAAAAGTAGGCCGATAGCATCTCGGCGGTGGCAAGCTCATCCTCAACAATCAGGATAAAATGCACAGCTCCATCGTCGGGATCGACCGCATCCGGAGCCTGCTGCGACGGTAGATCAGATTCACGCATACTCATACCCTGTCGCCGCTGAACTTAGCTATCATTGCACACGTTGGGGACCGGAAAAAGTGATGTCAACGTTAAGCTTTTGCCCACAGAAGTCACTAGCCAATAGGCTCTTTATAGACTTGGAATGTGCAGTTGGTGTGTCCCATACCGACGCAGGTAACTTGGTCGACACGGAATGTACGTCCACCGCTCAACCAACGCAACGATTCCTCAATGATGCCCGCTGCGATGAAGCCACCCGGACGTGCCACCGTACGTCCCCAACACATTGAGCATTGCTCGATGATGTATTGGTACTGATCGCCGCCTGGATCGCGCACATATGAGGTCTGATCGCTGAGCGAATCGAAGACTTTGGCAACAGCAGGTAAGCCTGCCTTCACCTTGGCCTGCAGCGGAAGCACTCGAAACGCGAGATCGCTAGCTCCGACCAGGGCACCGAAGTTGGCCAGGCCTTGCGCGAAGAGAACGCGTCCGAGCCGTAATTGCAAGCCACGGCCGCCACGGGGACCATACATCTCCTCTAAGGCACGGTTGAGGGCTGAAATATAAGCGAAATCAAAATGCCCCTTCTCCATGTCATCAGGAGGGACATTGTCAATGAACTGAGCAAGCCCAGCCATATTGAGAATAGCGCTGAGGCCATTGCGGCCCATAATCTCTTCAAGGGCGTTGAAAACAATGTGCAAGAAGCGGTTGGGGTAATACAAACCGCTGGGTTCGGGAGTGGTCGCCACGGTGTCCTCCTAGCAGTCTAGACCTACAAAATCGCGGAGAACTCTTCCGCTGCACGCCGCATGTCCAGGAAGAGCAACCCCAGCTTGGCTTGCTGTCGGGCCAGTACCGTCAGGACGGCTTCCTCCCCAACAGCTCGAAGGA
>SLDA01000383.1 GCA_007125545.1 Thermoflexales bacterium
AGCCATCCCGCCGATGAGCAGCGGCTTTGACCGAAATGGATAGTCCAGCTTCGTCAGGTCAATGTCCATATCGGTGCAAGCTCCTCAGCGCGCTGAGTCGAGCACGACGACTCCGGCGCCCAGCTTCTGCTCGGGCGGACCGTCGCATTCGAGCTTGATGACAGTCACACCTGCGATGCGATCTGGATCGTGATAGGGCAGGTTCTTGAGCACCAGGCGGTTTTCGGTCTGTTCAAAGGTAATCGGCGTGCCATCTGCAACGAAGGATGCTCTGTTCACCTTCGTGCGCAGCCCACCGATAACCAGCTCCTGTCCGGGCCAGCGGCTGCACCAGTAGTAGGCGTTGTTTCCTTTGAGGGTCCAGCTCCCCGTCGGCATCCACTCCATTCGCCCATCCACGCGGTCCACCTCTCCGTAGAGCGCTTCCCCGTTCTGTCGAATCCAGTCACCCACCAATGCCAACCGCTCAGTCGCCTCCGGTGGCACCGAGCCGTCGGGTGTAGGCCCGATGTTGAGCAATAAGTTGCCTTGCCCGGCGGCTGCAGTGCGCACCATGTCAACAACTTCCCGGACCGGTCGCCAGTCGGGCGAGATGGGCATAAAACCCCACGACCCGTTAAACGTCATGCAGGCCTCCCACGCGCGCCCCTTCTCTGCTGCCGTGACGTGCTCCTCGGGCGTGCCGAAATCCTCGGGCAGCTGAGCTCGGTTGTTGACGAGGATGTGGGGCTGCAGTTCGCGAGCCATGTTCGTCATCTGAACGCTTTCCCAGGCTTCAGGGCTGGACAAAGGCCAGGAGACATCGTACCAGAGGATGTCAATCTTGCCGTAGTTGCTCATCAGCTCACGCACACATCCCTGGGTGAAATCGAGGAAACGGCGGCGGGCACCCTCCTCCTGTGCGCAGCGTGCACCATCCGCGTGATGCCAGTCCATCAACGAATAGTAGAAGCCAATCTTCAGGTCGAACTCGCGACAGGCGTCAACATATTCTCGCACTAGGTCCCGACCTGGGCCGCGCTTGACGGCATTGTAGTCGGTCTGGGCTGTGTCCCAGAGGCAGAAACCCTCGTGGTGTTTCGTAGTCATGACCATATATTTCATGCCGGCCTGTTTAGCGAGCGCTGCCCACTCGCGCGCAGGACGATCCTTGGGGTGCCACGTATCGGCCAAGGCCTCATATTGCTCCACCGGGATGCGTTCCCGATTCATCACCCACTCATGTCGGCCTAATTGTGCGTAGAGACCCCAGTGGATAAACATCCCGAAGCGCGCTTCCTGCCACCATCGAATCCGTTCGGGACGTGTCCCTGCAGTCTGTTCGAGATAGGTTTCTGTATCCATCTTTCCTCCTAAGGTAACTGATAGAGATCGACCTGAATCCGGTAGAAAGACTGGCTGCGCACAAACTGGGCGTGTTGGTTCAGCCAGGCCTGAATCTGGTCAAGATTCGCACCGATATCTGCCGTGTGCCATACGAGCCACAGGTAGTCATACGTGTCGGAGGCATCCATAAGGGTCTCTGATGGGTCAGCGTCGTGGATCCTTAATTGAGGCACCTGTCCCCGGGCGTAGAAGTTGAATGGGTCGCTCATATAGGTCGGTGATGTGACGACGACCTCACGCGAATACTCGGAATCTAGCACTAACTGCGTGGCCTGATCCCACTGAGGTTTGGGGATGAAGACGACGTTGATCACGGATGCTAACAGGCTCATCATCAGCAGAACGATGAGTGTGGCCCGGTTGCTGCGTTCCCATGGCCAAATCCAGGCAAAAACCATAAGTATCGCCGGTACGGCAATCAGCAAATGGCGCTTCACGGTGTAGCCCTGAGGCACGACGGATACGATCAGACCGACCATAAATACGGTCATAGCCAGCGTGCGCACTCCTGGCTTCGTCGGCAAAGCAGTCAGATGGGGCCGGAAGCGGCGCACTCCCGTCCATAGCAGCGCAGCTCCGCCTAGGGCGAGGACTGCAGCCCCGATCACTATAAAGGGCAGCAGGGTCGTATAACCGATACCGAGCGTTCGCTCGATAAGGCGTGCCGGATAGCTGCGATCACTGACCAGAAGCTGCAGAAATCGGACCGCTCCTGGGGCCCTAAGCCATGGCCAATATCCCAAAGCCGCCGCGCTTACGCCGGCGAACCATGCGAGAACGCTTCTGAACTGCGTCCGGCCTCCCGCGATGACCACGATAATGAGTGCCGCGTGAAGGGGTAGAAGCAACAGGGCATCGTAGTGTAAGTAAAACGCCGCTACCATCGTACCTACGAAGAGCAACCACGGCAGGAGCCTCGGGCGCCGCAGTAGGTCGACAAGCGCTACAGTCGCCAAGAGTGCCAGGAAAACAAGCAGGCTGTAGCTTCTGAACTCCTGAGCGTACCAGATCAGGAGCGGGGAAAGTGCGGCTAACCAGACACTGGTCAAGGCCGATCGCCGGTTGATGAGCCGACGGGTCAGTTCGTATAACAGCGGAAGGCTAAAGACGTCGATGATCGCCGCAGGCAAGCGCAACAGAAAAGGGCTCTCGACGCGCGATATCCAGGGCGTGATTAGGATGTAGAAAAGGGGAGGGTGATAAGCCTCCGATTGTCCAAGCCAAAGCCTGCTCACGCCTAATCGCGCAACTTCCAAGCCGCGTACTTCATCCAACCACATACTCTTGCTGCCCAGCAAGAGGAGGCGCAGGGCAGCTCCAGCGAAGCAAGCAAGCGGTATCAATAGCGCCGGACTCAGGATCCCGATCTGCCGCTTGCTTATACCTCCTTGGGTCGAGACGGTCGTCGTGCTCGCCAAATCCCTACTCAAATCTCGGCTGTCTCGAGTCGGTGTGCTACCCACGCGATACCTCGGGCCAACACAGTCTGGAATGTCCCATTCTTGTAGGCCGTGGCGCCGTGGCCCGACTCGTAGCAGAAGACGCGAGCCTGCTTGAAGGTGTGTGTCCAGGCAAGCGTGCGCATACTGCGTGGATGGTCGGTGGTCAGCAGCACGTGGACATTCGAGCTGGGCTCATTCACGGTGTACGTTTCGTCTACAATGTCCCAGTTCTCGAGCCCTCGGGTGATGGGGTGGTCGGGATCAGCGATCTGAACCTGGACATGTTGGTCGTTGTGATATCCAAAGCCCCGCTGTTGGATTCCGACCAGCTCCGACCAAAAGGGCCACTCGCGGAAGGCAAGCAACGCGTGATGCAGTACGACAATTCCTTGGTCGGTCTCGCCCAGACGCTCCAGCGCGGCACGTAGTCCGGCCTGATACCAGGGGTCTTCAGCCTCCGGTCCCGGTGTTTCTTGGTGAAAATTGTAGAAGACGACCGCATCGTAGCTGTCGCGAGCCCTCCCTTCGTCGACGACGAAGTCGTCCAGATGCTGGATGTAGGGATCGATGGAGATCCCCTTGACAGGTTCTGGAAGGTCACGGAAGAGCTGGGTGAAGGCCGGCAGGTCAAAGGGATGGTGACCGGTAACGACGGCCACACGCAAAGTATCGGTTGGCACTGGGTCCTCCTTGTGTCCATTTAGCTCACTGGCTATCCAAGTAGCAGTGCACCGATTGTAGCCCTATTCGAACGAGTGCAAAGCGAGGATTGATGATGACCCGTGCTGTACGCCCTGACCCTACGCCATCCGTCCCAGCCTCACGTTGCGACCGTTAAGCCTCCTCTAGCATACGTGCGTATAGCCGCTCGACGCCCTCCTTGTGGCACAGCTCTGTTCCTGGCGTCTTTACTGTGGCAGAACCGGCAGCGACCACATAGCGGACTGCATCAAGAACAGACCAGCCCCTCGAAAGTGCTAGGGTGCTGCCACCGACTCCAGGAGCTGAGTGATTCTGTCGCCATTCAAGCCCCCTGAGGTATGAATCACCAGGGCGTGCCCGCCCATGGGCGCGATGGCGCGCGCCACGTTCACTCCTCCACCTCCCGGATCGACACGCGGCGGACCCGTGCGCAGTTTCTGGTCCGGCACCACATGCTCGATGCTAACGCTCTTGTCCAGTGCCGGATTAACACAGAGCGTCACGATTTCTGTAGACATAGGACTGGATTTACGCCTTCTGCTGCGTGGTGTCTTCCTTGTCCTCTTTCTCTTTCTCCCTCTCGGTGGTGAGACCGGCGTCGTGCATGGCCGTCTCGAGATCCTCGTGTAGGGTGGCGAGGTCATCTTCTATCTGCGACCGGGTAGTTTCCCAGTCCTCCGCGCCGCCATCCTGCAAAGTGTCTAGTTCATCTTCAATCTTGTCATGCCGTTCCTGCAATTGGCCAAGGCGCGTATCATAGTCGAAATTCTGATCGCCTGCTTTTTGCCTGGAGGCGGCCTCGAGGATGCTGAGCTTCGTGGACAACTCGTTAAGATCCGTAGCGACTTTCTTGGCATAGAGTTCCCTGTCTTCGGTAGCCATTAAGACTCTCCTTTCGCTGCTTATGAGCTAGATTCCGGCACTGCGCTCGTACGTGCCAACCAACTCCGTCTGACCCAGAATGTGATTGTGTATCATACTGAAAATCTGGTCCCGGTTAGCGCCTGGGGGCAGACTTAGATCTGCATCCAGTGCATAGAGTCTGAAGTGATAATGGTGTGCATTGTCGCCTCTGGGCGGACAGGGACCCTCATATCGTTTTTGACCGAAGTCATTACGTCCCTGTTCGATGTCATCGACACCATCCTCACTCGGCGCGAACTGCTCTGGTAAGTGATTGCGCTGGGGTGAGATATTGTAGACGACCCAGTGTGTGAACGGCCCATTGGGCGCGTCCGGATCGTCGAGGATTAAAACCAAGCTCTTTGTGTTGTCAGGAACGCCGTCCCAGTCAAGCGGTGGGGAGACGTTCTGCCCTTCGCAGGTATATCGGTCGGGTATTGCTGTTCGCCCCTCGAAGGCCGAACTGCTCAATCTAACCATTGGTGTTCTCCTTTCGTCCTCGTGTTCCGGTGCGTAAACTCTGCAGAATCAGCCTTTCGGTCGTACCTACTCCCTCAGTTTGATTCGGAAGTGCCTCAAATGGCTTATGGACTGAGTTTGGGAAAGCGCTGGGTTGCGTTGTGGTTCGTTGGAGTTCGCGGTGGTCGTCTCTGGTCTTCTGGGCCATCGCCTCTATCATGAAGTAAGTGACCGGCAAAGGCCCCGATGGACCCTAAACGAGAGGATAGTGCAACGCTATGATCGTCTACTTCAATGGTAAGTTTATGCCCAAGTCAGAAGTCTGTATCTCGCCCGATGATCGGGGGTTCCTCTTCGCCGATGGCGTCTATGAGGTGGTCTGTGCGTTTGACGGGCGTTTCTTCAGAGGCGATGCTCACTTCGTCCGACTGGCACGTAGTCTCGAGGCTCTGCGCATCCCGCCGCCTCCTCTCGACGAGTTGCGGTCGGCGGCAACCTCCCTTTTGGCTCGGAATGCACTCAACCGGGATGGAGCCAAAGTATATATCCAGATCACACGTGGCGCCGTCCCTTCGCGCGGTCACGCCTTTCCGGATGAGCCCGTATCGCCGACAGTCTTCGCTTCTGCGGTTCCCTATACGCCACCGCTCGAAGCGTGGGCGAAGGGTGTGCAAGCCATATTGGTGCACGATATTCGCTGGTCCCGATGTGATATTAAGTCGCTGGCGCTACTGCCCAATATACTGGCAAGCCAACGAGCCAAGGAAGCTGGGGCCTATGACGCGATTTTCG
>SLDA01000345.1 GCA_007125545.1 Thermoflexales bacterium
CGGACGGAAAGCACGGACTGTGATGGCATCTGCTGGGTGAGGGTCCATAGGTCTCGGAAAACAACGCTCTCGATCTGGCACAGCGCTACGAGCTGCGGCCAGTCTACGCCGCAGCCCGACAATGTCAACCGCCCGCGGCAAGCCCCCTCTACGGAATCCCCATCTTGGCGTTGCCCCAGCAGACGTCGCTTTGGCGCATCCCGCCGTGCCGGGCTATAATAGAAACGGTCAGGCTGAGTGGCAGGCCTATCCGGGCTTTCCAGAGAGGAGTCGTATGTCAGTGCAGTGGCAGAACCAGGAGCTGGAGATTAACGGCGCGCGGCTGTATGTCGCGCGGAGCGGCGGCGCGGAGCAACCGGCTGTGATACTGGTACACGGCTTCTCCGACAATGGAAGGTGCTGGCCTCGATTATCAGCAGACCTTGCGAAGCACTATGATGTCATCGTGCCGGATGCCCGGGGACACGGCCGGTCAGCACGCATCGTGCCGGGCGAAAAGACCGATCCGACAGCGGACCTGGCGGGCATTATTCAGAGGCTGGGACTTGAGCGGCCCGTGGTGGTGGGGCACTCGATGGGCGCATCGACCGCCGCACAGCTTGGCGCGCGCTTCCCCGACCACGTGCGGGCGCTGATCCTGGAAGATCCACCCTGGCGGCCCTATCCTGAAAGGCCGGCGCTCCTCAGTATGAAGCCCGGCAACCTGGAAGCGGAGCAGATGAAGCCGCCACCCGCGGCGGCTCCCACGCCGGATGCCAATCCCTTGAAGCGATGGATAGAGAGCCTGGAGGGCCTCACAGTAGAGGCGATCGCAGAAGAGAATCGCGCCGAGTACCCGGGTTGGCCCCGAGATGTACTCCTCCGTTGGTCGCAGGCGAAACAGGAGTTCGACCGCAACTTCTTCCTACGGAAGGAGGCGCATCCGATGGGCTGGCCCGAGGTCGTCGACGCGATCCGCTGCCCGACCCTGCTGATCACCTCCGAACCGGACCGGGGTGGGATCATAACGCCGCAACTGGCGCAAGAGGTTATGGAACGGAATCCCGCTTTCACCGTGGTCAAGATTGGGGGTGTCGGGCATCATATTCGCTTTGAGGCCTACGATCGTTACCGGGACGCCGTTTTCGAGTTTCTGGAGAAGCTAGACAGGAGTGAGGGATGACTGCGAAGAAGAAGTTTGAGCGGGATGTGTTGGACACGGATGCAGGTGAGTTGGAGATCACGTTCCTCGGTCACGGGACCCTGATGTTTGCCCATAACGGCAAGACGATTCACGTCGATCCCTACAGCCAGGTCGCGGACTACGGACAGTTACCTAAAGCCGATATCGTTCTGATCACGCACGAGCACCGGGATCACCTCGATCCTGACGCACTCAGCAAAATCGTGGCCTCACAGACCGAGGTCATCATTAATGCAGGCTCCGCATCACAACTGGAGGACGCTACGGTAATGGGCCACGGCGAGTCATTAGACATCCGCGGAGTTGAGATCGAAGCGGTACCCGCCTACAATATCGAGCACAAACGGCCGAACGGGGAGCCTTTCCATCCTCCGGGTGTGGGAAATGGCTACATCCTGACCTTTGACGGCCTGCGCGTCTATATCGCCGGCGACACAGAAGGCACACCCGAGATGCGCGAATTGGAAGAGATCGACGTCGCCTTTCTCCCCATGAATCTGCCCTACACGATGACGCCGGAGCAGGTGGCGGAGGCGGCACGTGCGTTCAAGCCGCGCATTCTCTACCCCTACCACTTCGGTGACACGGACACCGGCAAGCTGGTTGAGGCGTTGGAGGGCAGCGGAATAGAAGTGCGCGTGCGCGATCTGGCCTGATTACGGGCGTGGTGTGGCGAACTTCTGGGTCCAGTAGTGCTTGTAGAGGGGGTCGTCCGCCCGGTAGGTGTGGGCCACACCGATCTCGGTAAGGCTGCAGTTAAGGATATTGTTGCGGTGCCCCTCGCTGTTCATCCAGGCACTGACGACGCTCGCCGGGGTAGGATAACCCGCCGCGATATTCTCGGCAAGTCGCATCCATAGGTAGCCGGTGTCGTCGACCCGGCTCCGCAGGGTCGAGCCATCGGAACCGGTGTGGCTCATAAAGCTGTTGCGGGCCATATCCTCGCTGTGACGCTGCGCTGCCTGCGTGAGCAGCGGACTGACCTCCAGAGCCGGGCAGCCCGCCGTTGTGCGGTGCGCGTTGGTGAGGGCCACCACGTCGGCTGCGAAACTCGCCAAGGTCTCTCCGGCTGTGGTAAAGGACCACACCGGACCTACCGTCCGCGCCCCGTGCACATCGACCGCCGCAACCTGCCAGAAATACGTGGCGTCGCGCTCGAGTCCCTCGACGGACAGAGCCGTCGTTGCGGTCTGCCCGCGCAAACGGGTGGGCTTCGCGTTGCCTACCTCGAGGTAAACGAAGTAGGTGACAGCGTCGCCATCGGGATCGCCGCCGGACCAGCGCAGCGTCAGCGCGTCGGCTTCGCCCGTGGCGCCGTCCAGGGGAGAGGGCGCGTGCGGCAGCCACGGCGGTTGGTTTTGGATCAGGTCGCGCTGCACCAGCGGCAGGTATGCGCTCGACGTGGAGGAAGGAGGATTGGTGGGGGCGGCAAGCACGCCTGGCGTCGCGCCGAACCCCGCCACGAGCAGAACTGTCAGCAAGACCGCGATCGGACCAAATCTGCAGCGCTTGATGCTCCGTGTTCTCATGGCCATCTAAGGATATTATAATCCATATCGTTCGAGCAAGCAAAAATCGCACACCCCATTCAGGTTGGAGGACGCACATGCACGCACACTTCGAGGGCCGGTTGACAACGCGAGACGCCAAGCGCCATATTATGCACCGCTTCGAGCTGCCGCCGGATGCAGGCACGTTGGAGATCACCTTCCGCTTCGCACCTATCCGGGTTCAGACCTACACCAACCTCCTCACGCTAACCCTCTTCGACGCTCGCGGGGAAACCCCAGCCGGATTCCGCGGAGCGGGCCACCGGGGTGCCGACTCCGGCGCGCGGGGCAGCGCCGGCATTCACCGCGTGCGCCTGACCGCGACCGAGGCCACGCCCGGCTACATTCCCGGTCCCTTGCCAGCCGGCGAATGGACGATCGAGATCGACACACATATGATCATGCCCGGTCCGCCCGTGGTTTACACCCTCGACGTCACGGCTACAGGTCAAGCGCAGGTCGCGCAGACGGCAGCAGAGATTCCCGTTCCATCTCGGCTCCCAACTGGAGGACCGGGATGGTATCGCGGAGATCTGCACACGCACACCGTGCACTCGGACGCTCACGAATATACCGTGTCCGACCTGGCACGCACAGCAGAGAAGGTGGGGCTCGACTTCGTCTTCCTGACCGATCACAACACGACTGCAGGCCTGAGGGAGACCGCGGCGCCCTTCCCCATTCTCTTTGGCTCGGGGCTCGAACTCACCACCTACTGGGGCCACGCCCTATGCCTGGGAACGCGTGAGTGGGTCGACTGGCGTGTCGCACCGGGCAGCGGCGGCATGTCACGGATCTCAGCAGAACTCATGGCAGCCGGTGGGGTCTTTGTCATCGCCCATCCTGGCTCGGTGGGCGACCCCTCGTGTACCGGCTGCGCCTGGCGCTTCGGCGACATGATGCCCGACGGGGCAGGTTATGTTGAGGTCTGGAATGGCCTGTGGGCCGGGGACTCGGGAAATGAGGCCGCGCTCGCGCTCTGGTACGACTGGCTCAACCAGGGCTACCGTCTCACCGCCACGGCCGGCACGGACACCCACGGTACAGATCCCAACACACTTGACGGGAGGGAGGGACTACCCGGCTTCACCGTCATCTACGCCGGAGCGTGCCGCGAGCCCGCGCTTCTCGACGGATTGCGTAAGGGGCACTGCTACCTGAGCGCCGGGCCGCGCCTCAGCTTTGTCGCCAGAGGCCCGGAGGGCGCTACCTGGCAGATGGGAGAGTGTGCTACGGACGCTCCCACATTGACGCTCGCCTGGAATGATGTTCCCAAGGGATCGCAAGGACGCCTGCTGGCCAACGGGCGCCTGCTCGATGCCTGGCCCTGCGCAGATGAGGGCCGGCGCGTCTGGCCACTCCCGCCCCGGAGCGCCGACTGGCTCGTCGTCGAGATCCGCGACGATCGGGGGCATATGCTCGCCCTGACAAATCCCATTTACGTGGACGCCGGCGATCCTACCAACGACACTATGGGTGATAGGCTGCGCCCTGCGGCTCGCGCTCGAGCAAGCGCGGTGCCGTCACCTTGATGCCGATAGCGCCCAGGGATGCCGTGATGACCACCGCCAACACGGCGATGGCGAGGATCGTGCCGCCGGAGGCCACGCCCATCGCGAGAGGAATACCGCCAATGGCTGCCTGGACGGTGGCTTTGGGCATATAGGCGATAGCGGCAAATATCCGCTCCCGGCGTGTAAGCGCGGACCCCAGTAGGGCCAACATCACGCCCAGCGTGCGCGCCAGGAGCCCCGCCGCGATGATAGCGAGTCCCGCGAGCCCTGCCTGCCACGCAAGCGTCACATCCACTTCGGCGCCGATGAGGACGAATAAGAAGATCTGGGCAAAGAACCACACGTAATTGAGACTCTGCTCCAGCCGCTGGGAGCGATGTGGCGCCCTCTCCAGCAGCATAAAACCCAGGGCCATCACGCCGAGAAGGCTTGCAATGCCGAGCTGATCGCCGAGGACGAGCGTAGCGAAGGCGCCTGCGACCGTGATACCGACGCCTTCAAGATGCGAAACGGTGACCCTGTCGAACAGAACCGCCAGGCCCCACCCAACCACCCCGCCCAACACGATGCCGCCCACGATCTCCAAAGGTATCCGCGCGATCTGCACGACCAGAGAGCCCCCAGCCTGCGTCCCGATGCCCAGGAAGGCGGTGAAGAGCGTGATTGCAATGACATCATCAACCGACGCCCCCGCCAAGACGATGACCGGTATGCCACGCTTCATCCCCCACCCCTCCTGCTTGAGCTGGAGCATCGCGGGCACGATCACGGCAGGAGAGACCGCCGCGACGATGAAGCCGAGCATCCCGGCCTCGGCCCACGGGAGTCCGAGCAGGAGACGCGATATCCCCATAATCGTGAAGCCCTCGAGTAGGCAGGGGATGGAGCTCATCTTGAGGGCGACTCTGCCCACCTTCTTGAGCAGTTGCTTCTCCAGCCCCAACCCGGCACGCAGCAGGATGACAATCAGCGCGATCAGCCGAATGTCGGCGGCGTTCTCAAGAATCGAGGGATCCAACCAGTCCAGGCCGTACGGCCCTACCGCGATGCCTATCAGGATCATCCCAAGGAGTCCGGGCAGCTTCAACCGGGTGAAGAGCCGGTTGGCCAGCAACCCAAAGACAACGATCAATGCGAAGCTCAGGATCATTAGATCTCCCTAGAGGTGGGCTCAATAGAGGGGCCTACTCCGCCGCTATCGCAGCGCCACAAGAGTAGGTGCCATCAGCCGGCAGACCAGATGATTTGGTTGTAGCGAGCCTCATCGTGGCTCGTGTCGATTGTACCACCTGCAGCGCTGCAGGCAATGGAATCCGGGTAGCACCGCTGCTCTGATCCCGCGACTTGACCCTACCCACACGCTGTCACAGCGTGACGTACTCCTGATGCGTCCCGCCGCCGCGCTTCTTCATCCCTGGTCCGGTTGCTTGCCTGATC
>SLDA01000151.1 GCA_007125545.1 Thermoflexales bacterium
CACTTCCACGGCTACATCACCGAGATGATGGGCCAGGGACAGTTGGTCTTTAGCGGAAACGAGTTTGAGATTATCAGCTTCTACGTGTCGAACGCCGGACTGTATGCCGTGCTCGCCATCATCCTGTTCGCGCTGGGCATCATCGTGCAGCGCCCTGCTGTTTCCACCGGCGCGACCCCCACGTTGACGTCGTCCGCGCAGATATCAGATGACGAGATCTATGACGACGAAGACGACGATGAGTTCTACAGCGACAACGATGACGCCGAGACCGGCCACGCCTGATCACAGTGACAGCGTGAAGTGCTCCTCGTTGATCGTGCGGTGCACGGCCTCCTCCGGCGTGCACGGCTCGTCGGCGAAGCGATGCGACAGATAACGGTAGATATCTCGTAACACCGCCGTGAGGATCGGCGCGAGGATGAGGCCGGGCAGACCGCCGATTTCCGCGCCGACCACCAACATCACCATCATCACCACCGGGTGCAGCCCCACACTTTCGCCCAACACGCGGGGCACGATAAAGGAATTCTCAACTATCTGCACGAGTCTTGCCACACCCGCGGCGAGCAGGGCCAACCAGGGGCTGATGGTGAGCGCCACCAGGATGGCCGGAATCGCAGCGACCGTCGGCCCGATGCTGGGTACGATCTCCAGCAAACCGGCGATCACGCCCAACACCAGCGCATAGGGAACGCCGATTAACGCCATCCCCGCAGCCTGCATAATACCCACCACGATCATGAGCACCAACTCGCCGCGCAGATACCCGCCGATCGTGCGGTCGACCAGGCGCATAATGTGGTGCACATCCGCCCGAATGCCGACCGGCAGGTTCGCATACAGAGAGTCGCGCAGTTCGCCGTAATCGCGCAGCAGGAAAAACGTCCAAAAGGGGATGATCGTGATAGCCAGCACAATCGCGAAAGTATAGGTCACAGCCGCCATCGTGCCCTGTACGGCTTGCCGCACGATCGTGGTCACGTAAGCCGTGAGATCCTCAATCGTCAGCTCGATCTGCATCTGGACGCGCGGAGGCAACACTTCGTACTGCGCGACGAGATCCTCGGCCCACTGGGTTGCCTGATCCCAGATCGCCTCCCTGGCGGCCCAGAGCTGCCGGCCTTCGCGGACGACGATCGGCACGACCAGGGAGAAAAACCCCACAAGCAGCGCTGTCACCATCAGGTAGCTGATCAGGATACCTAGCGACCGCGCCATACGCCGCAACAAGCGCAGACGGATCCTATCGGCGAACCATCCGATACCCTGCTCCAGCACCTTGACCACAGGCGCCAGCAGATAGGCCAGCAGCAGACCCACAACGTAGATGCCCAGCACCCACCGGGCAGCCAAAAAGACAAAGACAACGATGAGGGTCGCCAGGGTGAACAGAACAGTCCGCTTCCTGCGCTGTATGGGGATTCGATGCCAGAAGCCGAACAACCCGTTCATGAATACCTCATCTATTCCAGGAGCGCCGGCGCCCCGTCAGTCCTCATCGATACGCAGCATCGCCAGGAATGCCTCCTGTGGAATCAACACATTCCCCAGCTGCTTCATACGCTTCTTGCCCGCCTTCTGCTTCTCCAGCAACTTACGCTTGCGCGAGACGTCGCCGCCGTAGCACTTCGCCGTTACATCCTTGCGGAGAGCCTGGACGTTGACGCGCGCCAGGATCTTGCCGCCGATAGCGGCCTGGATCGGGACCTCGAAGAGCTGGCGGGGAATGGCGTCTTTCATCTTGCGAATCAGCGACGAGCCCTTCTCGCGCGCTTGCTCGCGGTGCACGATGATGGCCAGCGCATCGACCGCCTCCTGGTTGACCAGGACGTCGACTTTGACCAGGTCATCGACCCGGTATTCGAGAAAGGTATAGTCCATCGAAGCATAGCCGCGCGTCGCCGACTTGATGCGGTCGTGCAGATCGATCACCATCTCGGCCAGCGGCACCTCAAAGGTGAGCAGCACGCGCCGCGGATCGAGCGTCTCGGTAAGCAGGAAGTTGCCCCGCTTCCGCCGGAAGATCTCCATCAACGGGCCGAGATAGTCATTGGGCGAGATGACCTGGACGCTCATCCACGGCTCGCGCACCTCGTCAATCAGCGAGGGGTCGACCAGATCGGCGGGCCGGTGGATCTCGATCTCCTCCCCGCTGTTAAGCAATACCTGGTAGGCCACGCTGGGAGCCGTGATGATCAGATCCTGTCCGTACTCGCGCTCGAGCCGCTCCTGCGCGATCATCATATGGAAGAGGCCCAGGAAACCGCAGCGGAATCCGAACTGGAGCGCCTGCGAGGTCTCCGGTTCATAGGTCAACGCGGCGTCGTTGAGCTGCAGCTTCGCCAACGCGTCACGCAGATCCTCATAGTCGTCGGCATCGGAGGGGTAGAGGCTGGCGAAGACCATGGGTTTGGCGGGCTGGTAACCCGCCAGCGGCTCGCTCACCGGACGGCGGGACTCCGTGACCGTGTCACCCACCCGCGCTTCGCGAACTGTCTTGAGCCCGGTGGCGATATACCCCACCTCCCCAGCGGAGAGCCGGTCTACCGGCTGCATGTCCGGCCGGAAGGCGCCGACCTCGATCGGCTCGGTCTTGGCGCCGGTGGCCATCATCAACAGCGGCGTCTCCTTCGTCAGGCTGCCCTGGTAGACGCGCACATAAACGATCACACCCTTGTAGGAGTCATAGTGCGAGTCGAAGATCAGAGCTTGCAGCGGCGCATCCGCGCCCTCGCCCGAAACCGGCGGGGGCGGGGGCGGCACGTGGTCGACCACCGCTTGCAGCACCGCCTCGACATTGGTCCCCTCCTTGGCCGAGACGGCGATGACATCCGATTCGGGCACCCCGATGAGCTCGGCAACCTCGCGCACCACGCGCTCCACATCCGCCGAGGCGAGATCGATCTTGTTGATCACCGGGACGATCTCCAGATCGTGCTCCAGCGCCAGGTAGAGATTGGCCAGCGTCTGCGCCTCGATGCCCTGCGTGGCGTCGACGACCAACACCGCGCCCTCGCAGGCGGCGAGCGCCCGGCTGACCTCGTAGCCGAAGTCCACGTGCCCCGGTGTGTCGATCAGGTTCAGCTCATAGGTCTCGCCATCCGCGGCGGTCCAGGTCATGCGAACGGCAGAGGCCTTGATCGTGACACCCTTTTCCTGCTCCAGGTCCATGGTATCCAGGAGCTGCGACTGCCCACCGGCGAACTTACGGGACTCGATGGTCCCCGTGAGCTCCAGCAGGCGATCGGCCAGGGTCGATTTCCCATGGTCGATATGTGCAATAATACTGAAATTTCGGATATGACTTAAGTCCACGCTACCACCCACTCTGCTTAAGAAGACCTTCTACACGCCCCACCCTGTGCGGGGCTGACCCTTCCCGGCTGTGACCCATCACAGCCCGGTCAGGAACACGCTAGCCACTGGTTCGGAGTGCTGCCGCCTCGGCCAAAGCCCGGTCCACCGCGCTTTCGTGGGCTACGGGAGCGGCGCCGAGACGCCACCACCCGAGGAACTCCACGTTGCCGGCGGGCCCAATCAGAGGTGACACCATCAGACCCTGCAGCCCGAGGCCCAACTGCGCCAGCGTATCGATCACTGCCACCAACACCTGACGATGAACGAGGGCATCGCGCACGACGCCGCCTTTGGCGACTTGTACGGCCGAGGCTTCAAACTGCGGCTTGATCAGCGAGATCACCGTGCCCGCGGGCTTCAGCCAGCCGACCGCTGTCGTATAGATCAAACGCAGCGAAATAAACGACACATCCGAGACGATCAGATCGACCGGCTCGGGCAGGGACTCGAGGTAGCGGGCGTTCACCCGCTCCATCACCACCACCCGCTCGTCCTGGCGCAGCGACCACGCCAACTCGCCGTAGCCCACATCGATGGCATAGACCTTGCGCGCGCCGGCCTGCAGCAGGCAGTCGGTAAAGCCACCGGTAGCGGCGCCCACGTCGGCACACACGGCGCCCTCTATCCGAACCGGAAACCGCTCCAGGGCCGCAGCGAGCTTCTCCCCGCCCCGCCCGACGAACCGGGGCCTGGTTTTCAGTGATATCTCCGCATCGATCGGAACCTGTGCGCCGGCTTGATCTACCATCACGCCATCGACGAACACTTCCCCGGCGTAGATCAGGCCCTGCGCGACCGAACACCGGGTCGCCAGGCCACGGTCCACCACCAGGCGATCGAGACGTGCTTTCTTCACGAATGAAGGATACCTGAAACGATCGGTTTCGTCAACGTGGTTCGCCCGCACCCAGCGTATCCAGAACCTGCTGCAACTCCGCCGGCAGAGGCGCCTCGAAACGCAGACGTTCGGCGGTTACGGGATGATCCAGGAGGAGTTCGCGCGCGTGCAGGAATTGCCGGGGGGCGCCAGCCGCCGCGCGTGCGTGGCCATACACGGCATCCCCTGCCAGCGGATAGCCCATCCAGGCCAGGTGCACCCGGATCTGGTGCGTCCTGCCCGTGAGCAGCTCCACGTCCAACAAGGTGTAACGCTGTCCAGATGCATCCCGATAGCGAGCCCGAACGTGCCAGCGCGTGCGGGCCGCCTTTCCACCGGCCTGCACCGCCATCCGCTGGCGCTGACGCCGGTCGCGGGCGATCGGCGCCTCGATGAGCCCCTCGTCCTGCGGCAAATTGCCAAAGACCAGGGCCTGATAGCGTTTCTCGACCAGGCGCCGCTTGAACTGGCGCTGCAGATCGCGAAGCGCCTGATCGTGCTTGGCGACGACGATCACACCCGAGGTATCCTTGTCAAGACGGTGCACGATGCCGGGACGGAGCTCGCCCCCAATCCCGGTCAGGTCGGGCGCGTGGGCCAGGACGGCGTTGACCAGCGTGCCGGTCCGATTTCCGGCGCCGGGATGCACCACCAGTCCCGCCGGCTTGTTGATCACCAGCAGATCGGCGTCTTCATAGAGGACGTCGAGAGGAATCGCCTCCGGCTCCAATTCCACGGGCTGCGGAGGCGGAATGTGGACTTCGATGGCGTCGCCGGCGCGGAGCCGGTGCGAGGACGCCACGCGCGAGCCGTTGACCGTGACGTGGCCTTCATCGATCAACCGCTGCACCGCGGTCCGAGAGAGGTCGGACCAGGCATCGGCGAGATACCGGTCCAGCCGCTCCCCGCCCGCCGCGGCTTCCAGCCGCCGTATCTCCGCCCCTGACTGCTCCATTCCGCTGCTTACCTCGTGCGCTGTCCCGCAAAAAGGGGCGCAGATCGGCGATCGCGCCCCATAACCGGACTCTGCGTACCCGTCGTTATCAATCGGGCGGACGGACGTACATCCGCATCCGTACAATCTCCTGACCGGATTCGACGACGACCGTGCCCAGGAGCGAGCTGTCACGCCGGGCGGAGTGGACCTCGAAAAGGATCGAGCCCGGTACACCTGCGCCCTTGACGCTCTCCAGATCGTTCCATGCATAGGTATAGGCGCAGTTGCCGCCACTGGCTTGCGCGAAGATTTGCGCCACCCAGCCGCCCTCCGGCGTATTCACCCGTTCCAGGGGATAGGCCTCGACCGAGAGCGGTCCACCCTCACACGCCGGCACCGCAGGATCGCCCACAACACCCTGTGTGTCCACCTGGACTGCCGGCGCCGGTGGCGCTCCCTGGCCATGCGTCGGGGGTGCGGACCCCGCCATCATAGCCGGTGACAC
>SLDA01000537.1 GCA_007125545.1 Thermoflexales bacterium
CTTCCTGGTGAATCGATGAAGGTCATTGCTGCGCTTGCAGCAAGTCTTCCTGCAAGCCATCCAGGTAGACGATGCCCTCGACCGTCGCCAGCTCCGCCGCCTGGGTCAAGACGCGCGCAGCATCCGCTTTCCGGTCTAATGCCAGGTAAACGCGTCCCAACGTCTGGAGCGACAGCGCCTGCTCAACGGGATTTGCCGCCCATTCTCCGGCATGGATCGCCCGAACCTCTGCCTCGGAAAGGCGGTCAGGACGGTAGTCAGCGTAGAAGGCCGCCAAGGCATTCAGTGTCAGGAACTGGTTTGGTGCCAGGCCGAGGGCGTAGAGCAGGTCGCCATGGGCACCTTCCAAGTTTGGCGGATCCTGAACCCTCTGAGACCACGACCGGGCCACATACACAATGGGAAGATTCTGAGTTATCTGCATCGCACGATTCACTGCATCGACTGCTTCGCGCACATCGCCGGCGCGGGCGGCCGCCAGCGCCATCCAGGCTTCGGCTTCTGCGTTCAGTGGATCGATCTCGGCAGCCGCGTCAAATCCCTGGGCGGCTTCAGCATAGGCGCCTCGGTAGTAGTACAACAGCCCCAGTCCAAAGTAGGCCTCGGATGCATCTTCATCAAGGTCAATCGCGGTAGCAAAAGCCGCCTCTGCCGCATCCCATGCGAATCCATAGAACTGAGACCATCCCAGACCGATATAGGACTCTGAGAGTTGATCGTTCAGTCCTATCGCAATTTCATAGTCAGCGAGAGCCGCAGGGTAGACGCGAAGAGAGAGGTAAGCGGCACCACGCTTCAGGTAGAGATCGACATTCTCGGGGTCCTGCAGAATCTGGTTATCATAGACCGTGGAGACTATCGACGGGGGGACAGGTGAAGGGGTGGGGTACGGGGTAGCCGTCACCAGAACCTCTACCCGTAGCGGTGCGACGGTGGGAGTGACCGTGGCTGCGGCAGGATCAGAATCTACAAGCGGCACCAAACCCGGGTCAACCGGGATAGGATCTCCTTCTCCGCCGGCACCGCCCATGCCTCGCAGTGTGAGAGCGCCCGAGAGCACGGCCCCAATGCCAATCCAAATCCCGACGACCAGCACGGTGAGAAAGCCCAATAGGAGCTTCTGCCCGCCCGACAAGCCCGGGCGAGCGCCTTTGCGTCTGGCCTTTCCTGCTTTTGCCTTGCCGGCATCGCCGCGCCGAGTCTGCTTACTACGAGCCTTATCCCGCCGCCGCTTCTCACGTTTCGAGGTTACTGCAGGCGACGAGCCCCCGGCCTCGTCGAAGCTCGCCTCTGCGAGGAGTGCTTCCCACGGATCCACGTAGGGAGTATCACTTTCTTCTACCACGTTCGAGTCTCGAGGGCTCTGTTTGCCGGTTTCTCGTTGCTCGCGCAGGTCGTCCAGGAATTCCATACAGGCCTCCAATTGGTTTGGGCGCGGAGGTGATACGTGTGGTAGAGCCCACACATTTGTGTATGAAACCAGTATAAATGCACTCCGGTGGAAAGCAAATCTGGGTTTGGCAATCTCTTGGTTCGTGGCACAATACAATCCAGTATGGATCAAAAATGCGTCGTGAGGCGAAGTCGGCCCATCTATCCGACCATCGAGGTGGAAACATCCCTGTCCGCAGAGGGGTGGACCGTGGTAGCAGGGCTGGACGAGGCCGGTCGTGGCCCCTGGGCCGGACCGGTCTATGCAGCCGCTGTGATCCTGCCGGAGGAGCCCGAAAAACTAGCGGCATTGTCATCTGTCCGAGATTCGAAGACCTTGAGCGCCGGTCAACGGGCGCGCTGTTTCGCTACTATCGTGGAGAACACACGCGCCTTCGGAGTGGGCGCAGGTACGGTGGATGAGATCGACAAACTGGGCATCGTGCCCGCCACCCGACTGGCGATGCAGCGTGCCCTGGCAGCGCTGGACATCCGCCCGGAAGCGCTGATTCTTGATGCCATCAGACTTCCAGATGTACCACTGCCCCAACGGGCTTTTCCCCGCGCGGATAGCACGTGCCTGTCTGTCGCGGCTGCAGGTGTCGTCGCAAAAGTGTCGCGAGACCGTTGGATGGTAGAGGTCGCAGAGGTCGAGTATCCGGGCTACGGATTTGCTCAGCACAAGGGCTATGGCACGCGGATGCACGCAGCGGCGTTGGATCGTATCGGTGTATGTCCGATTCACCGGCGAAGTTTCCGCCCTATCGCAACACGTGTGACATAGGGATGCAACCCCTCAATGTCGTGATGATCGGCCCCTTCGGAATGCGCCCGCGTATGACTATGCAGGTACGGGCGCTCCCGCTAGCAAAGGCACTGGTCGTCCGTGGAAACACCGTCACGATACTCCTCCCCCCGTGGCAGAATCCTGAGGATGCCGGGCGTCGTTGGAATGAGGAGGGCGTCGAGATCGAAAACGTGCCGGTTCCGCGGGGGATGCCGGGCTGGTTTCACTGGCGCCTTGCTCTCCACCTGGTACGCCGGGCGCGCGAGTTGAACCCCGATGTGGTACATACCTTCAAGCCCAAGGCCTACGCGGGCCTAGCCCACTTGGCGCTAGCCCGCCGTTATCCGGTCGTGGTGGACACGGATGATTGGGAAGGACCGGGAGGCTGGAACACTATGGGCGCATATCCGCCGCTCCTACAACGCTTCTTCACATGGCAGGAGCGCTGGGGATTGACCCACGCACGAGCTGTGACCGTCGCCAGCCGGGCGCTGCAAACGTTAGTCTGGTCGATGGGTGGAGCACCTGAACGGGTCTTCTACCTGCCCAATGGGGCTTCCCCTCACGACGAAGGCCAGACCAGCTTGGCGCCGCCGCGCACCGAACCCGGCAGACGCCCTACGGTCCTGCTCTACACGCGATTTTTCGAGTATGATCTGGCCCGTCTGTGGCGTCTGATGCGTGCTGTTCGGGCGCGCTGTTGCCAGGTTCGCTTTATAGTCGTTGGCAAGGGCTTCGCCGCGGAGGAAGAGCGACTCTTGCAGATGGCTCGGTCTGAAAATTGGCACGTCGTTGTAACGGAAGACACCCTGCCCGACGCAGATCTAGTGTATGCCGGTTGGGGGACCGAAGACAAGCTGCCGCGCTGCTTTGCCGCAGCCGACATCGCGATTTACCCCTTTGACGATACCCTCCTAAACCGAACCAAATGCCCGGTCAAACTGATGGACTTGCTCTCCGCCGGCATCCCGGTGGTCGGCGATGCGGTGGGTCAGGTCGCCGACGCCGTGGTGCCCGGCAAGACGGGGATGCTGGTACAGGCAGGCGATGAGCCCCGGTTCGCGGAGGCGGTCCTGGGGCTGCTGGAAGTGCCCGAAGAGCTCGCCGCGATGCGTGAAACCGTGCGACAGGATATGGCAGAGCGCTTTGCTTGGACACATCTGTCGGAAGTAGCGGAAAACGCCTACCGGTACGCGTGCGGAGACAAACTGGATGGGGCAATGTAAGGTCAATGACGGACCACATGAGTGAAGCTCCTGGAGACCCTAAGTATGGTATAATCCTCGGGAGTCCCGTTGGAATGGCAAGCAGCCCAACTCGACTTCGATCCTTTACAGGCGTGAGATCCCACGGGACGTCCTGACACTAACCGAATGATTTCATCTGGGTAGAGTTATGCAGCTGACAGCTATCTTGAGCGCGATCAATGACTGGGTCGAGACTATCATCCGGACCCTGGGCTATCCGGGACTGGGATTGGCCACGTTTCTTCAAACGGTGTTTCCCCCTATCCCATCCGAACTCGTTCTGCCGCTTGCCGGCTGGATGACACTCCGTGAAGACACCGGCTTCACCTTCCTGGGCGCGATCATCGTAAGCACGATAGGGGCCGTTGCAGGAGCCTTGTGTTTCTATGGCTTGGGGGCGTGGGTGAACGAAACGCGATTCCGCGTCCTACTCCGGCGCCATGGAAAATGGTTCCTGATGTCAGAGCGAGATCTGAATGTATCCCTAGACTGGTTCCAGCGCCACGGTGAATCCGTCGTCTTCTTTGGACGGTTGATGCCTCTTGTCAGGAGCTTGATCTCCGTACCCGCCGGATTCGCGCACATGCACTTGGGGCGATTCACCCTCTACACCGCGCTAGGGGCCGGGCTGTGGAGTTTCTTGCTCATAGCCGCCGGGCGGATGCTGGGCAGGCGCTGGGACCTTGTCGCCGAGTTCCTCGACCGCTATCAGCCGGTGGTGATTGCCCTTGTCGTCCTGGGTGTTCTTGGTTTCATCTATATACGCTGGCGGAAATTCACCTCCTGTAAACGGGAATCTCAAGGCGTATGCTAAATCGATCCATTCAGAAAGAGTAGGCGAACAATGCCAACACTTATTCAAGCTCGAGATATTGCAGATTATGAGGGGCAGGAGATCACACTGCAGGGGTGGGTTTACAATCGCACCCACAAAGGCAAATTGGTGTTTCTGTTGATCCGGGATGGGTATGGCTTCGTGCAGTGCGTGGCCTTCCAGGGCGAGCTAGATGCAGAGCTTTTTGAGACCCTGGCGCATATTCCCCAGGAATCTTCTGTGATCGTCACCGGTATGGTGCGCGCCGACAGTCGCGCACCGGGAATTCCCGGCGGATACGAAGTCGGCATCATGGGTGTCGAGGTCGTTCAAGCTGTGGGGGACGAGTATCCCATATCGCTTAAGGAGCATGGGGTTGACTTTCTGCTCGACCACCGGCACCTGTGGATTCGGGTGCCCAGCCAATGGGCCATTCTCCGCATTCGCACAACTATCATCAGTGCGATTCGTGAATGGCTGGAACAAAACGGTTTCACGCTGCTCGATACGCCCATTCTGACCCCCGCGGCATGCGAAGGAACGACGACACTTTTTGAGACTGAGTATTTCGATGAGGGCCCCGCCTATCTGGCACAGAGTGGGCAACTCTACAACGAAGCCAATATCTTCGCCTTCGGCAAGGTCTACTGCTTTGGACCGACCTTTCGCGCCGAGAAGTCCAAGACCCGGCGCCATCTGACCGAGTTCTGGATGGTGGAGCCGGAAATGGCGTTCTGTGATCTCGAGCAGTTGATGGAGGTGGAGGAGCAGTTCATCTCGCACATCGTCCAACGAACGCTGCGAGACTGCCGGAACGAGCTTCTCTCCCTCGGGCGAGATCTCTCCGTGCTCGAACGGATCGTGCCACCCTTTCCCCGCATCTCCTATGATGAAGCGCTGGAAAAACTGGCCCAGATTCGGGCCGAGACAGATGACGCAGAGGCACGAAAACTTTTGGAGATCGAGTGGGGCGACGATTTTGGCTCGCCACACGAGACAGCACTAACGAAGCTCTTTGACAAGCCCGTCTTTGTCTACGGTTATCCGACGGGTGCGAAAGCCTTCTACATGGAACCCTGGCCCGGGCGTCCCGATGTCTCAAAAAGCGTCGACCTGCTCGCGCCGGAAGGCTATGGCGAGATCACCGGTGGCAGCGAACGAATCTCCGATCCGGACCTGTTGCTCAAACGCATTCACGAGCATAACCTACCGGAGGAAGCTTTCCGCTGGTACATCGACCTACGCCGCTATGGAAGTGTGCCCCACAGTGGGTTTGGGTTAGGTGTAGAGCGCACCGTAACCTGGATCTGCGGTATAGAGCACATTCGCGAGACGATCCCCTATCCGCGTACAATAAACCGGGTCTATCCTTAGAAATCGGGGAGCGCAGGCAATACAAAGCCGGTCGGGGAAAGCTGCCCGACCGGCTTTTTCCTTGTGTGGCAGATGACATAGGCTAGCGATGCGATTTGGCGGCGACAGCTGCCGGCATCCCCACCGGGTGGGTTTGTGCTATAATAAACCTATTAAGTGGCGAGGGGCTGTCTACTAATTGCGCTCTATGACCTTGCCGTGAATATCAGTGAAAGGAGAGCACTATGAAAAAACGCAACAACCTTACGCGTATCGTGTTTCTGGTGATCAGCGTCCTGCTCTTGCTGAGCATGATCCTGGGCTTCGTGTCCGCCCTAATTCCCGGAGCATAAGCAACCCTATGTGAGGCAAGATCATGCTTAAACCGCTTCCCCCCGCCTGTGACCAACCGTCTGCAGCATCTGTGTCTCGCGAGTTTCACATTTCACGGGATGCCCGTGACCACTATCAGTTTGATGTCTCCCTTTTCTCCTTGACGGGCAATGTGATATTTGCCAATTTCCACGCGGCTCGTCTCTTCGCGCAACAGATGAACGAAAAACGGGATGTGGTTAATCATCCCGAACGCAGCGTCCAGGCAGGCGAATTGAACGCGATGGGATTGGTAGATGAGATTCTGCACCTCATCATTGCGCAATACCGCAAAGAGCGCAAGCCCACCGTGATGGAGGAAGCGCTGACCTACCTTGAGGAGCGGGTGGGTGATGCTGCCATGGATGCGGTACTCAAGACCTTCATCCGGCAGTTCCCGCCTCTCGTCGTCTATCGCGATGAGATGACGGTTGAAGACTACTTGAACGGAGAAACCGAGGGCGTCTCCAATCGGGCGGTGACCCTGGAAGAGTTATTGATGCTCTGGTTGGCGAACGAAAATCCAGCATCAGGCCCCTTCTTGGAGCTGTTCGACGATCAGACATTAGAAGATACAACAGCCTATGCCAGGATACCCGAATACCTGGAGGAGTTTTTCGCACAGCAACCGCCTTTCGGCCCCGAAAACGAGAATCTGCTGGATATGCTGCGAAGTCCTTCCCGAACTAGCCCACACTCCTGGAAGGGCCAACTGGAGTACATCCGGACACGGTGGGGCAGTATTCTAGGTGAAGTCCTCTATCGTATCCTGAGCAGTATCGATTTCCTGGAGGAAGAGCAGAAGGCGTTCTTTGGATTCGGACCCGGTCCCGCCGAGGTCTACGAGTTTGCCGGCTTGGCAATAGAGCCCGAGAACTTCAGCCCAGACAGCGACTGGATGCCGCGGGTCGTGATGCTCGCGAAGAACGTCTACGTATGGCTCGACCAACTCTCAGAGCAGTATGGACTCGCCATCACCCGCCTGGACGAGATCCCGAACGCCGAGCTGGACCGGCTCCAGCGGGGAGGCTTCACTGCTCTCTGGCTGATCGGTCTATGGGAGCGTAGCACAGCTTCAAGACAGATTAAACAGATGATGGGTAATCCGGATGCTGTCGCTTCGGCCTATTCCATCACCGACTATGCTGTCGCAGGCGACCTGGGTGGAGAGCCGGCTTTCAACGTTCTCAAGTCACGAGCTGCAGAACGGGGCATCCGTATGGCGAGCGATATGGTGCCAAATCATATGGGCATCGACTCCCATTGGGTCATGGATCATCCGGATTGGTTCATCAGTCTCCCCTACAGTCCATTCCCTTCCTACTCCTTCTCGGATCCGAATCTCTCGCGTGACGACCGTGTCGGCATTTACCTGGAGGATCATTATTACCAGCGTACCGACGCTGCGGTGGTCTTCCAACGCCGCGACCACTGGACCGGAGATACTCGCTATATCTACCATGGCAACGATGGCACTCAAATGCCCTGGAACGACACGGCGCAGTTGAACTACCTGAATCCAGAGGTGCGAGAAGCCGTGATTCAGACGATTCTGGATGTCGCCCGTCGCTCTCCTGTGATTCGATTCGACGCCGCCATGACCCTAACGAAAAAGCACTACCAGCGCCTTTGGTTCCCGGAACCGGGCACCGGCGGCGACATTCCGTCACGGGCCGACTTTGGTCTCACGAAGGCGGAGTTTGATGAGCGAATGCCCGAGGAGTTCTGGAGAGAGGTAGTCAACCGCGTCGCGCAAGAAGTACCCGACACGCTGCTTTTGGCCGAGGCTTTCTGGCTGATGGAAGGCTATTTCGTCCGCAGCTTGGGGATGCATCGTGTCTATAACAGCGCCTTTATGAACATGATGCGGGACGAGAAAAACGCCGAGTATCGTGAAGTGATGAAGAACACGCTCGCCTTTGATCCGGAAGTTCTACGACGTTACGTCAACTTTATGAACAATCCGGACGAACGCACGGCGGTGGACCAATTTGGCAAAGGCGATAAGTATTTCGGGGTGTGCACCGTGATGGCGACCATGCCGGGTCTCCCTATGTTCGGTCATGGCCAGATCGAAGGTTACGCTGAGAAATATGGGATGGAGTTCCGAAAGGCATATTGGAACGAATCTCCCGATCAATATCTGGTCGAACGTCACGAGCGCGAGATTTACCCGCTCTTACACAAGCGGTATCTCTTCGCCGGCGTCGACGACTTCTACCTGTATGACTTGATTAACCCGGATGGCTATGTCGACGAGAACGTTTTCGCCTACTCCAATCGTGTGGGCAACCAGCGTTCGCTCGTGCTCTACCACAATCGTTACGGCGACACCCGCGGCTGGATTCGAATGTCTGCCCCCTATGCCGTCAGAGGTGAGGGGGGAGAGAAGACACTGGTTCACACTTCGCTGTCGGAGGCCCTTGATGTCGTTGGCGATCCGAATCGCTTCCTCGTCTTCCGCAATACAGTAGATGGCCTGGAGTATATCCGTAACTGTCGCGAGCTTGCCGAACAGGGACTCTACGTCGAATTGTATGCCTACCAGGCGTATGTGCTGGTCGACTTCCGAGAACTACAGGATAACGAGGAGCAGCATTATGCTCAGCTCAGCACCTACCTGAGAGGTCGGGGCGTACCGAGCATCGATGAAGCGCTCAAGGAGCTCTATCTCCAGCCCGTACACAGTCCACTTCGTATGCTTGTCAGCGGGCCGGCATTCACATGGCTCTCAGCGCAAACCGCACCCGAGCCCGAAGCCATCGACGGTGAAATGGTCGATGAAGTGTATCAGAAGATGCTGGACCTGCTGACCAGCATCTTACAGATCGTACCGGAGGAAGAAACCTCGACCGGCTACTCTCCAGAGGCAATTGCGAATCAGGTGACAGAGAAGCTCATATGGGCGTTAGCACTTCCCGGTGTCCTCGACAACGCAGCGCCGAAGAAGGATAGTCCAGGCTATGCATCCGTGGCCAGCTTCATCCTGGATGCTTGGGACCCGAAGGATTGGACGATGTGGAGCAGCCTGTTCGGATGGCTCTTCACACATCGCCTTGGAGGCCTAGTAGAGACGCTGGGTGCAGAGGAGATCAGCAGAAGCTGGTTCGATGAATGGCTCTTCCACAAGCCGGTCGAACAAGCCATGGACGAGTTGGAGGTCAGCAAGAGCGAGCAGCAGCGGGTGCTCGTGACGATTCGAATGCTGCTGACCTATCGAGGTTGGGCGCTCACCGACGCAGACGTGCTGCGCAAAGATGATGCCTTTAGGATGCTCCGCCGTGCCCTGGCATATCAGGAAGTGCGGGCTTTCCTCGGCATCAACCGCTACCAAGATGTCCTCTGGTTCCACGGTGAATCCTTCGAGCGATGGCTCTGGTGGATAGCGTGCCTGACGGTGCTCGAAACTGCGGGTGACACTGGCGAGCAAGCCTTGGTCTCGCGGCTGTCCGCGGTACATCAACTCATAGCGCGGCTTCAAAAAGCCCAAGAAGTTGCTCAGTACAGCGTTGAAAAGCTGTTAAGGGCTGCTAAAGACTAACAGACAGCGCAGTTTTGAAGACCGGCCCTGGTCGATACCGTGCTATGGACCACGGATCGCAGCATTCGGATCGTTGACGACAGCGCCGACATCCGTAGGTTCATCGTGGATTCTGTATTGAGGTCTGCCGGATATCGTGGCTCCGAAGCGCGAGATGGACAAGAAGGGCTGGAACTCGCGCTCGACATCAATCCGGACCTTATGCTGCTCGATTGCGAGATGCCGTGGATGAATGGGGGTGGAGTTGTTGCGACGGATCCGAGTCCGTTGCCGTGAAAGTGTTCCGGCTCGGGGTCCGCGATTACGTTCCGCAACCTTTCTTGGTCGCTGAGATTATGGATTTCTAGATCAGGCACCCGTCCCTTCGCAACCGCACCGCTCCTCGGAGCGGAGATAATCGCCCCCGCGAACACTGCGTCGAATACGTATGACCTCTTGGAGCATGCGCCAGGAATCTCGAAGCGGGTTGACACTTCCTCCCGGCCCGTAGTACCAAGGAATGCCCACCTCGATAATCCTGTAGTTCCACCGCCTGGCAATCGCCAAAACCTCCACATCGAAAGCAAAACCATCAATACGCTGCACCTTGAAGATGGCCTGCGCGGCTTCACGACGTAACGCCTTGAAGCCACACTGCGTATCCTGGATACCCGGTACGGCAAGCGTGCGTACGATGAAGTTGAAGACCCGTCCCATCAAGTGCCGGTAGAAGGGTTCGTTAAACCGCTGGGCACCGGCGACCTCGCGCGATCCAATCGCGATATCGTAGTCTCCACCCAAGGTCTCAGGAAAAAAGCGTGGCAGCTCCTCAATCGGCATTGCCAGGTCGGCATCGCAGATGAACGCGTAGTCGCCGGTCGCGGCGAGCATCCCCTTACGGACCGCAGCACCCTTGCCCTGCACCGGTTGATGAAGAACCTGCACACAAGCATGCTCGCGGGCAAAAGCTTCCGCCACATCGCCGGTCCCATCACGGCTGTTGTTATTGACGACGATTACGTCAAGCGCTTCCGGGCGAGATCTGATAAAGGCCACTACGCGAGTGAGGGTCTGGGGTAGGCGGTGCGCTTCATTGTAGGCTGGGATTATAATGGTCATCAAGGGAGTATTAGGTTTCATGTCACTTAAGATCGATCCATTCAGTGATGAGCCGCTGCTCGAAGCGCGCGACGCGTTCAAACCCAGCAGCTAGCGCTATATCTCGGGCAACGGCAAAGCCATGGCCGAGGTGTTCCGGACGGTGAGCATCTGATCCTATGACCAGGATCTCACCCCCGAGCTCCCGGTAGCGGCGTAATATCGCAGGACCGGGCACCGGTTCGGGTAGACCCTTGCGAAGGGCCGACGTGTTGATTTCCAAGCCACGCCCATCAGAGATCAGACGGCGCAGCACTGTATCGATCATCTCTGCATATGGTTCGAGAGTGAGGGTCTGGCGAAAGAGATCCCACGAGTCGCGCCGCACCAGGTCCAGATGGCCCAACACGTCAAAGTCGGCAACCTCCACCATAGCCAGCAGTTCCTCAAAATAACGGCGGTAAACCGCCGGAATCCCCGAATCGAAAATCGGTCGTTCCCACCCGGGCAAATCATCGATCCAGTGGACCGATCCGACGACGAGATCGAAGGGATATCGAGCCAAAATGGCTGTTACCTCTCGGGAGAACTCGTGTGGGTTTCCAAGTTCGATACCAGAAAGCAGCGTAAATGCGTCTCCAAGAGCGGCTCGTCCATTAAAGTAGGTACGAGCCTCATCGATTTCTGAAAAGTAGGCGTCCAGATTGAGGTACCCGTAAGCTTCATCACCCGGGTACCATTCGCCGTGTTCGGTAAACACCACTCCGGTCAGACCCTGCGACTGTGCAGCTTGGGCAATAGTCAGCATAGACCCTCTGGCGTCGGGGGAATGGTGGCTGTGCACATGTGTGTCAATCATAGTGCAATGTTCCTTGAGAGCAGGATGTTCATAGATGCTCAGGAGACTTGCTGAACAACGTCTCCGGCGCATTGGACGGCACCAGTAAGCGCAGGGCACCGGGCCTCATCCGCACACTCGCCGGGGTATGGCCCATAGGGTCGCCATCCAGGTGGACCGCAACCGTGGGTGAGGTCTCGACCTCCATACTGCTGGCAAGCACATGCATCACATTCGGACTATCCTGGTGGCGTTTTCCAAGCATCTCAACGGCGGACCTGAGGGCATAGGAGAAATTCAGCCCCTTGAAGACGAAGATGTCCAACAGGCCATCGTCCATACACCCCTGAGGCGCAATCTGAAAAAAGGCGGCGTAGAGCTGAATATTGGTGGCAACTGCCATCAGTGTGCGCGTGCGCACTACACGATCACCGAACCTGAACTGGGCTCGCACGCCACTATACTCCGAGGCCACGGCGAGTCCTGTGAAGATATACGGCAGCGTTCTAAGGCGCTTAATATGACGCGGGCGCGGCTCCATCTGGGTCGCGATCTCCGCATCCAAGCCGAGCCCGGCCCAACAGACAAACCCGCGGTTGTTGATGATCCCGAGATCGACGCGCTGGACGCGGCTATTCGACAGCACATCGCCGATATCCCTGACCATCGGCGCCACGGGCAACAGGGCCGGCATACGGAGTTGCTGCGCGAGGATATTGCCGGTGCCAACAGGCACAATACCCAGCACCGTATTGGTGCCGCTGAGTCCATTGGCGACTTCATTGATCGTGCCATCGCCGCCTGCAACCAATAGCATATCGATGTGCCGGGCGGCAGAATCACGCGCATAGCGCCCCGCATCACCCTCTTGTTCCGTCTGAACCAATTCAGTGTCCCATCCGCAAGTGCGCAGATATGCGGCGAGACGCTTGAGCGGGCGAAGCATATCCCAAGGACCTGCCGTGGGATTGTACACTAACACTGTCTTCATCGTCATACGCCGACGGTGTATAACCTCTAGTTTAAACGTGAGTGGGAGTATAACACAACCTCAATCCTGAGCGAATGCATTATGCCAGCCATCCCTGACTGCGCCAGAGCAGGAAAAGGCCAAACGCCAACGTCACTCCGACCGCGAAGAGCCAGTCTCGGGGCGCCATCTCAACACCCCGCCATGTCGTTCGACGCTCTGAAGCTTCGAGTCCCCGCGCCGCCAAGGCCAGTGTAAGGTCATCGCTCATCCGCAGTGTACTAATCAAGACCGCAACCAGGATAGGAATGTAGTCTCTAGTGCGCTTGAGGACATTACCCTCAGCCACCCAACCACGGGCGGCTTGCGCGTCTCTCACCGTTTGAAAAAGGCTCTGAACCGCCGGTAGAAAGCGCAGCGCCAAGCTTATTGTGAGTCCCCAGGTATAGGGGACGCCCAGGGAGACAATGCCCTGAATCAAAGCCCGGTGTTCGGTCGTGAATAGCAACCCAGCAATGATAAGCGCGACGGTGAGCGTGCGTAGCACGATAGTTATCGCGTCTAGAACGCCCCCTGTGGTCAGTCGTAGCGGGCCGAGCTCAAAAAGCTCTTGACCCGACGGGCGCGCAAAAGGCTGCAGGAGAAGGATCAATATGATGAGGACACCCATATCACGCCAGAAACGGAGAAGTCTGCGCCCCGGCACACCGGCGAGGTACAGGGCCACGTGAATCGCAAGCAGGAAGACCGCTGCTGAGACCGGGCCCGGCAACAAGAACGCGAACACCACGGCCAGGGTAACCGCCCACAGTTTGACCCGAGGATCGAGCCGGTGAAGGAGCGAGGAACCGGGCGCGTAGATATCAAAGACGACAGTCATACCACGCCTGCTCGAGCCTCTAACGACGTCAACAGCGCTTCGGGATCTCCATCGGCCTGGACGCTACCCTGGTCCAGGACGACGACGCGATCGGCACAGCGCGCCACATCAATCTCATGGGTTACCAGTACAATCGTGACGTCCTTGCGGCGGAGAGCCGCCAGCCACTGCATAAGTCTGGCAATGCCCCACCCATCCAGACCCACAGTCGGCTCATCGAGGATCACCACGGGCGTCTCCAGGATCGCCAGCGCTGCCAGCGAGACCGTTCTTTGTAGCCCGTATCCGAGAAGGGCAGGAGGAAGGTGGGCGATATCATGGAGTCCGAAATCGCTCAGAGTCCTTTCCAGGCGTGCCGGGATATCGGACAGCCCCAGCCGTACCGGCCCATAGGCTAACTCCTCGCGCACCGTGGCCGAAAACAGCTGCTGCTCAGGCCGTTGAAATAAGTATCCTACCTCGCGCGCCAGAACACCAGTCGGGCGCTGAAGGGTCGCCTGCCCGCGCACTCGCACCGTGCCCACTGTCGGACGCAGCAAACCATTGAAGTGGCGTACGAGCGTACTCTTACCTGCACCATTGCGTCCTATTACCGCGACAAACTGCCCTGTGGGAATCGACAAATCAATTCCATGCAAGACTTGGGTTCCGTCGGGATAATCAAAATGCAGGTTTTCCACTTCCAGAGCGGGTGCGCGTTCCTCTCCGGATCCCCTCGAACTCAGATCGGGCCACATCTCGCGAGGACAGGTCACACCTAACTGGACCAAACGGGGCGCCATGGCGTCGAACTTGGCCGTCGATGTAGGGGCCTCCATCCGTCCGTCGACCAGCAGAGCTATGTCGGACGCCTCCCGGGCAACCTCGGGACGAAGCGTCAACAGCAGCAGCGTCGTGCCGGTCCTGTTCAGCGCCCCAACCGCCTCCATCACCTCGACACGTCCCTCAGGATCGAGGCCCCCGAGCGGTTCATCGAGCAGCAGAACTCGAGGTTGCATCGCCCAGACAGCAGCGAGCGCGAGGCGCTTCTGCTGACCACCGGAGAGCGCCCATGGCGCACGTCCTGCCGCGCCGGCAAGGTCGAAGCGAGCGAGCGCCTCAGTCACGCGCGGTCCAATTTCACGGGGCGGCACGCTTAAAGCTTCGAGCCCCCATGCCACCTCGTCCTCCACTGAGGTTGTGAACAATTGCGTGGCCGCGTCCTGAAAAAGCAAGCCGACCGCGCCAGGTGCGGGAGGATGTGAGGTCACATCGACACCTGCAACGTCTACCATTCCGGTTACGCTGCCGCCTGTATATCGTGGAGCGAGTCCAGCGAGCACATAAGCCAAGGTGCTTTTCCCGGCGCCGCTCGCGCCCATAATAGCCAGGGAGCCGCCTTCAAGCAGATTAAAGGAGCAAGCTTTGAGCGCCTGAAAAGGCTCTTCTCCAGGCAACCGCGGCGCGTAGGTGAACGTGACATCACGTATAGTCAGCATTGGTATTCGACTCAAAAACAAGCGGAGGAGTTCTTAACTCCTCCGCCCGAACTCGCATCCGCAACGCTCAGAGAGCTCGTTCGCGGTAGGTTCCGATAGGTGGATAGGCGTGACGCACGGCCCAGTAGAGCGGCAGACCGACCACGCTGCCGCTGAGAGCCTGAACAATATTCGCGGGTATGTAGGTCCACGAGGCGGCAACCCCAATCAAGGGGATGCCCGCCAGGAAGTAACCTCCGGCGATGATCACAATGCTGGCAAGTGTAGCGAGGACCGCCTTGACCCAGGTTAACCTCTGACCGATGATCAGCCCCAGCGCGGCTCCCTGCACACCATGGACGATAAACGAGAAAACAGCCCACTGCGCATAGCCGAGTGCGATATCCGCAAACGCCGTCCCAAGTCCACCCGCTACCATAGCAACCCAGGGGCCAAATGCCGCAGCTGCAAACGTGATTCCCACGTCACCCAGATGTACAAATCCACCCGGACCCAGGGGAATGACCGGAATGTATGTGAGCACGAAGATCAACGCTGCCATCAGCGCTGTCAGCGTAATCCGGCGGATATTAATCGGCTTATTCAACCCAGCTTCTCCTTCCACGATCGAACTTGTAAATGTCTATCATAGCACGCTGGCGGACATTTACAAGGTGACGGAAGTGAGTGATGCCCAGAAGCCCATCAGATAAACGCCAACCGGCTTTCCCACTGACGGGCGAACAACTCGGAAAGGCTATCTATCTCGACGGCGCCGGGCCCTATCGCCACGATCGTCGTCGATGAAGAGGTTGAGGACCACGCTGACGAGGCTAACGATGATCGCGCCCCAGAACGCGGGCCAAAAGCCTTCGATGATGAAGCCAACCCCAAACACATCGGTGGCAATTCGTGACGCAAGCAACAACGTTACTGCGTCGACAATCAGCGTGAACAGACCCAAAGTAAGTAAGATGAGTGGGCATGTCAACAGCTTGAGCACGGGACGAACAAGTGCATTGAGCAGACTGAGAATGATGGCCATAGCGGCATACACAAGCCACCCACCCCCATCTTCGACGACGATGCCCGGAACAATCCACGCAGCAGCAAAGAGAGCCAACGCGTTGATGGCCCAGCGAATTAGCAATTTCACTTGGTACCTCCCGCAATACCCTAGTTCATTCGCCTGTGTTCGCCACCTCTGCGCCTGACGAGGAACACGAACCCCAGCGCGAATGTGTTTGGACATCCACTGCTCATGATACGGAGCAGGGTCCGGAAAGTTGCACGTGCGGCGCCCTTCTCTTGAGGGTGCGCTCCTATAGATGCACAACGACCATAAAAGCTCTGAGCGGAGCACTTGCACCCATCACCGAATCGACTATGATGGATCTAATCTCTACACAAGGCTAGACATCCCGAGCAATGGAAACTCCACACGTTATCGTTTTTGATCAGAACTGCACGCCGCCTTCTAGGGTGACAGCTCTTTTGCCGGCGGATACGCGGTCTCACTGCCTGAGCGATGCTGCCGAACTGCGGGCCATGCTGCGAGATGACGATGTAGCGGCCCTTGTTCTTGTGGTGCCCGATCACGGTACGCCGGAGCGAATGGAGTTGCCCCTGCTCGCACCTTATCTCGTGCGGACCCCCTTAATCCTGGTCAGCGCACACCCACAGATTTCTGCTGCGTGGCTTCAGGCATTTATGGTGTATCAGCCCCGAGCACTGCTTACCTATCCTTTCGAGCCGGCCCGCTTAGAAGCGATCTTGTCTCAGATTGCATCCCAGAAAGCCTCTACGGTTACGACACAGGCGGGTTCGCGTGACTTGGAGTCAATCCTTGAAAACGCCAACCGCCAGTTGAACGCACGCAGTCAGGAGATCAACACCGTCTACACCGTTGGAAAGTCGGTCACTGCATCTCTCGACGTCAACGAAATTCTGGAGCGTGTGGTGGTACCCGCCGTTAACCTTACTCAGGCCGACAGCGGCTTCGTTATCCTCAAAGAGGACGAGCAACTGTTTGTACACGTCGCGCGCCACCGTGAAGCGTTCGCCGCGGAACTGCTTCACACACCCACATCTGACAGGATAGCGTGGCAGGTCATCCGCTCGGGGCGTCCCGCTATGCTTCACCGTAAGACGAAAGTGGCTACCGACCTGCTAGCACGTGCTTTTCTCTACGTGCCCCTGCAAACCCCCGGAGGCGAGATCACCGGCGTGCTGGCCATGGTCAACTGGAAAAAGAACGAGGCGTTTAGCGAAAACCAGCTTCTTACGCTCTCGACAGTAGCGGACTTTGCGGCAGTTGCCCTGGAGAATGCACGGCTTTTCAAACTGAGAGAAGCCGAGCGCTACCGGTTGGCCGCCATTCTACAGCACGCCGCAGACGCCATTATCATCACCGACCTGGACGACCGGCTGTGGCTATGGAGCGATGCCGCCGCCCGGCTCTTCGACATTTCACCTGCAGCACAAGGACAACTCCTCTCTGATCATATCCGCAACGATGAACTGCGGGAGCTTTTTTCTCAAAACTCGATGGAGTCACTTTATAATCGTGTCGAATTAAGCCTGGAGAATGGCACCATCTACAACACCCAAGTGAGTGCGGTTGACGGTATAGGTCGTATGGCCGTGATGCAGGAGATCACGCACCTCAAGGAATTGGACAAGCTGAAGTCAGAGTTTGTGTCTACCGTCTCCCACGATCTACGGACGCCCCTGACGACTGTTCAGGGATACATCGCCTTACTGGATCGCGCCGGCCCCCTTAATGAGCTCCAGACTCAATTTGTCACGACCGCATTGGCCAGTCTTGATCATATCACCGACTTGATCTCCGATCTCCTTGACATCGGTCGCATCGAGGCGGGTTATGATCTGGAAATGCAGCCCTTGCGATTTGATGAACTAATCGAGACAACGGTGAGTGCATCCAGAGTCGCGGCCCGTGACGCCGGCATAGCTTTAAGTGTTCATCCATCGAGCCAAGCGCCGCTTTGGGTACGCGGTAACAGCCGCCGGCTGCGGCAGGTGATCGAAAACTTGATCAGCAATGCGGTCAAGTATAATCGTGAAGGTGGGTGGGTGCGGATCGGAATCAGCCAAGACAACAACCATGTGATCGTAACCGTGAGCGACTCAGGCATCGGCATTCCGCCTGACGAGCAGGCTCGAGTCTTTGATCGGTTCTACCGGGTTCAGAGTTCCGAGACTGAAAGCATCGAGGGCACCGGCCTTGGGCTTGCCATTGTCAAATCGGTAGTCGAGAAGCACAAGGGCCTGGTGTGGGTAAAGAGCACGGTTGGCAAGGGTAGTAGCTTCTGCTTCGTGTTACCGGTATACGATGCCCCCAGGGCATAACCGTATCTGATTGTTCCCTCAATAGACGGCTTCGGCCTCTGGGGTTTCGCCAGGCGTTTCCCCAGCTCCGACCAGGTGCGCGGAGGGAACTTGTTCAACGACAATATCACCGAACAGCTCTACCTGTCGAGCCGTCACGGCTTGCTGCTTGACCAGCTCAAGAATGGCCTGCAATGTGACTACGGCCTCAAGGCGCGTAGGCGTGGCGCCCAGCAACTTCTGAAAGCTGACCTGCGCCCAGCGATTCAGGCGCCGGCGCACAAGTGCGATCTGCTGTGAGATTGAAAGCCGGGAGCGTTGGATGGCGTGCTCCGGTTTTGGCGTTTCCATAGGAAAGAGCGCAGTTTGGGCAGCTTCATGGAGCATAGCAAGGCTAATTCCGCTCAGGTCGAGGGTGACCCGTTTGGGCTGCGGGTGGTGGCTTCCCCGAAGATAAGAGCGGAGGCCGTGGTGGTCGCGCTCTCGCAGCCAACCAACTGCCTCCTTATACTGCCGGTAGGCTCGTAACTGGCGGACGAGCTCATCGCCGATATCGTCGTCCTTCGTCTCTGTTGCAGCTACTGGCGGTTTGGGCAGCAACGCACGCGACTTAATCCATAGCAGTTTCGCGGCAATGAAGAGGAAATCCGCCACGAGCTCGATTTCCATATCGGCGCGCATCCGGTCGACGTGTTCCATGAACTCGTCCGTTACCTCCGCCAACGCCACGCGGGTAATATCGAGCTCGTTTTTCTCGATAAGTTTCAGAAGCAATTGCAGCGGCCCCTGGAACAGAGGGGTATGCACCTCATAAGCATTCTCAACGCTAGACTGAATGGTGTAGACGTCACTCATATGCCAACAGGATACTTTAAAGCCCGGAATTCGCAACCGCCATTTGGGAAACTTGGGATAAGACTTGGGATAACTGGGATAATGGGTGGATATCTGGGTATAAACTATGGTATCATTTGCTATAAGGTTGACTCGGGGCCCGACGAGGGGTGAGGTCAGCCACGAGACGTCGGATGATCCGGGTAGAGCACGGCTTGCCCGGCAATGCAAAGTGCGGTAATCTTCCTCCTGATGGATACTTTGAGGTCAATGCTGACCCTGCTGGTGCAACTATTGGTTGTGCTGGGCCTCCTGCTATGGGCTGACCGCTGGTTACATCGGCACCTACAGGGGGTTATGTTCCTCTTCAGCGGCGACTCTGAGATTGGACGCTGGCTCTATGCAGCAGTGCTTCTGCCGGGTGTGCTGCTTCACGAATTAAGTCATGCATTGATGGCTACCTTGGTAGGCGTGAAAATCGGTCGTATTCACCTGCTGCCTAAGCCCATCGCCGGCAAGCGGTTGCAGTTAGGATTTGTGCCAGTGCAAGCGACGGACATCGTTCGTGCCAGCCTGATTGGCGCGGCGCCGCTGATCTTCGGCAGTATCGGCATCGTGCTCATCGGGTCGTTGATTTTCGAGACACCGGAGATTCTACATGCGCTCTCGAACGGTAACCTGCTTCTGGCCTGGCAGGGGCTCTTACACGTCTTACAAGCACCAGACATATGGGTCTGGGTATATCTCGTCTCTGCTATCAGTAACACGATGCTACCGAGCCGGTCAGACGTGCACGCGTGGCCTGCGCTCGCGATGGTAGCGGGCATCGTGATAACGCTCCTAATGATGATCGGAGGCACGACAGTTCTAATGGATGGGGTAGCCCAATTTCTGACGATAGCCCTGCGCTGGTTTGTGATGCTGGGCGCTAGCGTCTTTCTTGTCAATTTGCCCCTGTTTGCAGCCCTCTTCTTGCTTGAGAAAGTGCTGGAGCGCATAAAAGGCGTTTACCTGGAGTACAAATAGGACGTGCCATGAACCAACGCAACTTCGTGAAAACTAGCTGGCCGGCCCTTATCATTCTCGCCGTCTACCTCCTAGTCGGCGGATTGTACGTAGTTTACACCCCGCTCTGGCAGGCTCCAGACGAGCCTGCACATTACAATTATGTACGCAGCTTGGCGCAGAACCAGGGCTTTCCGATTATGGAACCGGGGGACTATGACCAAGACTATCTCAGCCGCCTGACCTCTGAGGGGTTCCCGGACACCTTGCCCATTGCGCCCCTCAGATACGAGGGTCACCAGCCACCTCTGTATTATCTGCTCGCGACGCCCATCTATTGGATTACTGGAGGCGCGGTCCGCGCGCTGCGAATCTTCTCACTGCTGCTTGGGGGTATCGGTGTAGCGATGGTTTTTCTCATCCTGCGAGAGTCGGTCCCAGAGAAGCCGGGGGTCGCCTGGCTGGGAGGGGGGCTGGTCGCATTTATCCCACAGTATATCGCGATTATGGCATCGATTAACAACGACGCTCTGACAGTAGCCCTGCTCTGGCTCTGGCTCTGGCTCGGACTGATGTATCTCCGCGGGAAGATGTCTCCCTGGGTCTTGGGCTTGGTCGCCGGCCTTCTTCTGCTGACCAAGACAACGGGATATGGTGTGTTGCCGTTGACCCTTCTTGTCCTCTACCTGCGCTACCGGCGTAATCGTATGTCGCCGCAGTGGGCGGGACGGCAGCTCGTCGCCCTGCTGCTGCCCGCGCTAATGCTGGGCGCCGTCTGGTGGAGTCGCAATATCATCGTGTATGGCTGGCCGGATGTTATGGGCTTACAGCGGCATGACATGGTAGTCACCGGGCAACCTATGACTGTAGATTGGATCGCGCAATACGGGCTGGCCCCTTTCATCCTGGACGCGGGGCGGACCACATTCCGCTCTTTCTGGGGGCAGTTTGGGTGGATGGGCGTGGTGCTCGACATTCGCATCTACCAAGGACTCCTCATTCTCACCGCACTAACAGCCTATGGAGCGATCTGGCACTTGAGTAGAGTTATCCGCGGCAGTCTTGACACCCGGCAACGAGAGGCGTTCATTCTCCTGGGTAGCGCGGCGTTCATCACGTTCGCTATGTTCGCGTTCTACAACTTGAGCTATGTGCAACACCAGGGACGCTATCTGTTTCCCGCACTACCCTTCCTCGCATTAGCGGCAGCTACAGGCTGGCAACGTCTCCTTGAGTTCAAGTTTGCCGTCATCACAGCTTTGGCCCTGGCGCCGGTCGCACTGCTCCTTGCCGTCGGCGGGTTGATAGTTGGAGAGATGCCCACTTGGCCGCTGGCGATGCTCGGGGCCACCCTGATCGGGCTGCCCGTCATGGCCAGGATCTCGGAGCGAGGCTACGCGCTGCTCATTGGTGCGACGCTCGTGGGCATGGCGGGTCTAGACCTGCTCTGTCTATTCGGATTTATCGTTCCGATATTGTCTTAGTTGAGGTATCAGTGGAGAATGGAGAGAGTAAAATGTCCCTTGAGCCCGGTCTAAAAGCTGAGATTTCCCAGGTCGTTGCCCACAGCGATACCGCGGCTGCCTATGGTAGCGGCTTGGTTCCGGTTCTCAGCACTCCCCACCTGATTGCGCTAATGGAGAGGGCGTCCCAGTCTATCGTCGAGCCCTACCTTGACGACACGCAGACCGCTGTCGGCACCCATGTAGACATGCGCCATCTCGCCGCAACGCCGGTCGGAATGACGGTACGTGTGCAAGCCGAACTGATCGCGGTCGATGGGCGACGGTTGCGGTTCCACGTGGAGGCCTGGGATGAGCACGAGAGGGTCGGCGAAGCCGAGCACGAGCGATTCATCATCGATCGCGCTCGCTTCCTGAAGGGGGTCAACGAGAAGTCACCGTCAGATGGTGAGTGAGGGATCAATCGTCCCCAATGGAGAGAGCTTCGGCATTCCAGAGCGTGCCGTAAGCCGAGACATCGGGCCGGAGTCCTTTGATCTCGGGGCGTGTGACGAACCAGAAAGGACGCCAAGCCAGAAACAGCGTCGGGTGCGCCGATTTCAACAGGCCTAGAGCCTTGTTCAACGCGACGGACTGGCTCTCCGGATCGAGGGCAAGTAGCGCTTCCCGGCAAGCCACATCGTAGGCCTCGGCGGCAAATCCGCTGAAGTTCTCCCCGTTCCAGCCATTCGTTTCATCCGGGATGCGATCGCTGAGCCACGCACCGCAGACGTTAGGCAATTCAGCTTGCCAACCCAGCAGGGCCATATCGAAATGGCGACCAAACAAAGGACTGGGGATGCCCGGCGTGTAGAACTGCTGTGCGTCGACCGCTCGCAGATCCACGCCGATGCCGCATGCGTCCAGATCCGCTGCCAGGTGGGCTGCGATGACGAAATATTGGGATGCAAAGTGCAAGGTTAGGCTCAGGGGTTCGCCATTGGTGAAGCCCGGTACGTCCTCAGCCACGCGCAAGCCATCGCCATTCAGGTCTCGCCATCCTACCGCATCTAATAGCCTTCCGGCAGCTTGGGGATTGTAACCGGACGGCTCAGCCTCCTTCCCGGCCGGGTGATTCGGAGGAATAAAGCCCGCCGCGGGCAATATTGCCTCCGCCGGCAGGGCATAAGTGAGGCTAAGTCTTGCTACGCAGCTATTCAGCGCCTCGCGAACTTGGACGTCGCGGAGCGGAGAGGGGATCTTTTCAACCGTGCCGCCGGCGCCGTGCCGCACAGGATCGAGGTTCAAGTCCAAGCGCAAGACCGTCGGAGCCGGGTCGGCCCAGATTGTCGCCTCACCTCGCGCGCTGAGCACAGACCACTGCTGCCAAGAAGTTCCCAGGACAGGGTCGGGCAGGATCACGTCGCACGTGCCATCGATCAACAGGGCGTTCCAACTCTCGGGTGCGTATTGGGGAAAACGGACAACAATCTCTTCCAGTTGGGGCTGCGGGCCCGCATAGTGCTCATTGCGCACCAGTCGGGCCTCCCGATGAGCTTCCCAAGCCACGATCTTGAAAGGACCAGTGGCAGGCGGAGTATGATCGGCCAAGATGGTGGGAAGTGTTTGGTCGTGCCAGCGATGTGCCGGCTGTAGAGGGAAGAGAAAACTCGGATAATCAGCACTCAGATATCCGGGAATACCAACCCAGCGCAGCGTCCATTCATCGAGGGCTGTAAATTGCGCTGTACGCTTCACCAACGCGCGCCAACGTCCCTGCGCCTCCGGTGCTTGCGCGAGATGGTAGCCCAGCACAGCGTCCTTCGCTGTAATTGGCGTACCATCCGACCAGCGCAAGTCCTGCCGGAGCGTAAAAGTGACAACCAACTGCGGAAGTTGCATGGAGCTGCCGGTCTCGTGTTGGCGCACGAACCCCAAAGCATCAGCGTAGCGCATACCAGTATCGACTGTTACGACACGTGTCATCACCTCACCATGCCTCAGTGAAGGCACTCGGGTAACCAATCGCGGCTCCCACCCATAAGAAACACGCTCGATCGCCGGTTCATAAAAGAGCGCAAGCAGATCATCGCCAGCCTGGGAAGGCGCGAACGGACTCGCAGACAGCGGTTCGGTCATACAGACGATCAGCCGGTTTCGGAAGATGGCAGCCGGTGGTGTCCAAGTAGGAGAGACGGTCGCAAGGCGTGTGGGCGGCACGGGGCTAGAAGTGGACGTCGGCGATACCGGGCTCGGCGGCGCCGCACATCCACCGATAAAATATAGACACAATACCGCCACGGCCCACACTTGCCGTCGCGATCCTTGAAACCTTCTATTGTCCGAAGGGCGCTTGGGATCTATCATCGTCAAGGACAGGCAGCTACCTCCTCAAGAGTGCGCCTTATCGCGGCTGAGATAGAAAAGCAAGAGCAGCGTCAATCCGCCCAAGGTACCGAGTGCAACAAGCTTGTAAAGTCGCGAGGAGAGGAGGAGGCCCAGAGCTCCGGCAATGGCGGCGAAGCTCCAGTATAGGGCCACAATTGCACGGGTTGACACTCCGGCATCCTGGAGCCGAAAGTGGAGATGCCGCCGGTCGCCATGAAAAGGGCGCAATCCGTGCCGCATCCGATCCAGAATTGTCCAGGCAACATCAACGATGGGAATGCCCATTACAAGCAGCACTGTGGCTACCCGCCCCCCGGCGATTAATCCCAGCGCTCCCATCACGTACCCCAGGAAAAAGGCACCGCTGCTGCCCAGAAAGACGCGAGCCGGCGCAGCGTTAAAGAATAAGAATCCGATTGAGGCGCCGAGTAAGGCCAGCGCCTGGGGCACCACGCTGTACTGCTCGCTGCGGATCATATGGATGGTCAGCACCAGGGCCAGAATCGCAGCCACGCCAGCCGCCAGGCCATCTTGTCCATCCAACCAGTTCACCGTAACGATCATTCCCGTCATCCAGAAGAGGGTCAACGGGATGTAAAGGAGTATGGGCAGAATCACGGTCTGATTGGTGAAGGGATTGTTGAAGCGTTCGAGGATAATGAGCCCTGCTGTAGCTACGGCGGCAGCCAACAGATATCCAACGATCTCCCGTCCGGGCGGCAACTCGTACCGGTCATCAATGAGGCCAAACAGCAGCATGAGAAGACCGCCGATGACAAGAGCCCAGAAGCGCCGCATCTCGTTAGCATCAGCAGAAGGGATGGCCAAGAACTGGGATGCAATCAGAGCACCAAAGAACCCTACCACCAATCCCACCCCACCCAAACGGGAAACCACCCCAGCGTGCTGTCGCCTTCCTCCCGGCACGGCGACCATGTTCAAGCGAAGTCCCAACCGCCCCATCAGCGGCGTAGCTATACAAGCCATCACGACCGCGATAGCGAGAATTAGCGCATACTCCAGTACGTAGGGCACGTCAGATTAACTCCCCGGTCACTCCTACCAAATTCATCTCAAGCCGTACCGAATTGACGATCGCCGGCGTCTCCGAGCCCGGGCACAATATAGGCACGCTCATTAAGATGATCATCGAGCGCCGCGAGGTAGATCTCGACATCGGGGTGCTCGCTGTTCAGCGCCTCCACGCCCTCCGGCGCACCGATCAAGCCCAAGAACTTGATGCGTCGAGCGCCCCACTTCTTGAGAATTTCTACCGCCTTCACGGCAGAGCCGCCCGTCGCGAGCATCGGATCCAGGATTAGACACACAGACACGGTCGGATGTATCGGAAGGCGATTATAGTATGAAACCGGACGCAGAGTCTCTTCATCACGAAACAACCCTATGTGCCATACCTCGGCGGAAGGGATCATCTCCCAAATGCCCTCTACCATCCCCAGCCCAGAGCGCAGAATGGGAATCAGTCCGATGGGTTCGGCAAGCTTATAACCCTGGGTTGTGGTTAGCGGGGTCTCAACGGGCTTGGGTACCACCGCCAGATCACTGAGCGCCTCGTAGGCAATCAACAAACTAATTTCACGGATCAACTCGCGAAACTTCTTGGACTCAGTCGTCTTGTCGCGCAGTAGGGTCAGCTTGTGTTTCACCAGCGGGTGGTTGGAAATGTGTGGCTTTCCCATAGGACTCCTTATGGTCAATCGTACAGCGTACCAACCAGCCGCATTTTACTAACGGAACCGTGTTTGTCAACGGCCCCGTTCACGGGTCCATCCAACGCCTGATGAGTTCATGCAAGGTCCCGTCCTCTGCCAGGCTATCAAGCGCGGTATTGATAGCCCTGGACAGGCTAGCATCCTCCTTGCGCACCGCAATCACGTAAGGTTCGTCGGTTACGGGCGGATCGAGAATGCGTAGCGTCGGATCTTCACCGGCAGCCAACAGTGCCGAGACATGGTCGGTCACGACGGCATCGGCCTCGCCTACATGCAGCAACTGCGTCAACGTGATCGGTTCATCAACCGTTAGCACAGTAGGCGGCGACGCCAGTGACTCCGTTAGACGCATGATCTCCATGTGCCCGGTCGTGCCGAACACACAGGCCACCCGTCGTCCCGCCAAATCTTCCAGTCCGCTGACAGCAGCATTCTCACTGACGACAAGCCTATATCCGGCGTTGAAGTAAGCCGGGCTAAAAAGAAACGCTTGGCTGCGCGCCAGATCAGGATAAAGAGCGGACACAATGACATCCGCGCGTCCGGCAGTTAGAGCATCGTAGAGCGCATCGTAACCTGTCGTCACAAAGTGGGCCTGGACGCCAAGATGGTCGGCAACAGCGCGGGCCAAGTCAACATCCAGCCCCTCGATCTCACCCGTTTCGCCCACAAATTCAAAGGGTGGAAAGGATGGATCGGTCGCCACGCGCAGCACGCCGGCAGCCTGCACCCGTTCCAAGCCTCCAGACGCCTTTTTACACGCACTCATGCTCAGCAACACAAACAGCAGGACCGCGAACAGGGCTGTTCGTAATGTAAAAACGGGGAGGCGCAGCCACCTCCCCGTACTCAGTGCCTGATGTTGTGCTGTGTGAGGGCTAGTTCCTTCCCGCATCCGCGCTCTCTTCTGGCTGGTCCAATTGGACCACAATACTACCCGTCTCCAGCGCGCGTTTGATCTCCCGCTCGAGCATATCCCCCATCATAAGTAGGTTCAGCAGTTCTGCCTCAATGGCAGGATTGTTGTGCGGCCGCAGTTTCCACGCCGTCTCGAGCGCCGTATTCATCTCCTGGAGATGGAGGAGCATATCGAGCATCACCTCTTCCGTAGAGGTGGCCCGAGAGCGCAGCATAACCAATGGACCTCCGAGCAGACCACGGGCCTGCAATTCAGCCTGAATCATGGGGTTGAACAGGTCCGAATCCGCCAAACCTTCATAGACCTCAAAGCGGTCATCAGAAATGAGCAGATCCTCTAGAAGCTCCGGGGTCATCCATGACATCATGCCTTCGTTGGCCAACCTATCGTAGAGGTCTTCCAAGGGCAGCAAGACATGATCTGACTCGTCCAGAATTCGTGCAGTTCGATTTGTGATGGGATCGTTCATTTTTGTATCTCTCGCACTTTCCTTATAAACTCGGCAATGCGCTGCTCATAGCCATTCTCCTTGGGCTGGTACCATCCCCCCGGTACACCTTCCGGCAGATACCGTTGATTGACCCAGCCACCCTCATAATCATGAGGATACTTATAGGCCGGGCTGCCCTTGCGTTCTTCGCGGAGCAGCGTGTTCTCGTCACGCAAATAGGTCGGGGGCGGCAAGTACCCCTGTTCCTCAACGTAGCCCCGTGCTTTCCAGTAGGCCCCCGCGCTATTCGATTTCGGTGCGGTCGCCAGATAGAGCGCCGCCTCCGCCAGATGATATTGTCCTTCCGGCATACCTACCCATTCAAAGGCATGGGCGCAGGCAGATACGACCGCGATCGCCATCGGTGAGGCCAAACCGATATCCTCGGCTGCCGAAATAAGCATGCGTCGAAGGATAAAGCGCGGATCCTCACCCGCCAGGACCATTTTCGCCAAATAGTAGAGCGCAGCATCAGGATCAGATCCGCGCAGCGATTTGATAAACGCGCTTGCCGTATTGTAATGCTCGTCACCCGACCTGTCATACTGCATGGCCCGCCGCTGGATCGACTCCTCAGCCACTGATAGGGTGATCTGCTGGCGCCCTTCGGCATCGGGCGGCGTCGATTCAACCGCCAACTCCAACGCATTGAGCGCACTCCGCACATCCCCATCGGCGAAGTCAGCAAGATGCGCAAGCGCATCCTCGTCCAGCATAATATCACGCTTTCCATAGCCCCTTTCAGGATCTTCCAAAGCACGAATAACGAGTGTCTTGATGGCGTCAACTTCGAGCGCATGGAATCGGAAAATGCGCGAGCGGCTGAGGAGGGGAGAGATGATCGAGAAGTATGGGTTTTCTGTCGTCGCCCCAATTAAGGTGATGGTCCCATCCTCCACGACTGGGAGCAGTCCGTCCTGTTGTGCCTTGTTCCAACGGTGGATTTCGTCCACCATCAACAACGTCCGCTGACCATACATCGCGCGGCGCTCGCGCGCTGCCTCAACCAGCTTGCGGAGATCCGCGACACCTGCCAACACGGCATTCAGCGTCTCAAAGCGCGCGCGCGTTGTCTGCGCTATCACGGACGCTAGCGTGGTCTTGCCGACCCCCGGAGGACCCCAGAAAAGAATCGACGTGAAGAGGCGATCTACCTCAATCGCACGACGCAGCAAACGTCCCGGACCAATGATATGTTCCTGCCCGACAAACTCGTCGAGTGTTCGAGGGCGCATGCGTGCCGCCAGCGGCGCTTCCTTCTTGATCTCTTCCTGCCGGCTGAACTCAAACAAATCCATAGTGCCTCAAGTATAACCTTGTCAAGGGATCAATCAAGAGCGAACGAGCTTGCGTCGAGACAGTCGCCCCGCATAGCATTGTCTCCGCGATATCTGCTGCTTCACAGTCCAATAAAATTGCGCAGATGCTGGATTTGGGAAGGGAACGTTTGCCCGCGCCTTATCACGTGGTATACTGTAGTCGTTTTTTAGATCTTCTACGCTGATGAGATTGGCGCACAGACAAGGGTGGGACCGGACTTGGGTGTATTGCGGGCCGAAGGTGAGGCTTCGAGACAACGTCAATGGCAATTTGGGATGTACTGGGACGTTTTTCCCATGGACTGATCTTTTTTACGCTCGGTCTGACGGTAAGTTTCCTACATTATCGTAGCCGTCGGATTTTGCTGGCGCGCCATCTCTTCTGGCTCGGTGCGTTTGCGATCGGAGAAGCGATCGTTGCCTGGTATGGCCTTATCGCGCTCTCACTTCCGGACGTCCACCTCGTTCCAGATTTCGTCCCGCTTCTGATTCGTGCCCTGGCATACACATGCTTGTTAGTCTTCGGTATCCAAACACTCGTACCCGAGGAGGTCTACCAGTCGAAGGTTAAAAGCAGCTTCCTGACCCTGTGCGCCCTTTGGTTCCTACCTTTTTTAGTAGCAGTCATTATGCGCTACCCTGATTGGGAAAGCATCATCACGCCGGGCGAGAGTTTGGTGCGTTATGGGCTAGCCTTTCCGGGCGGCGTTCTCACAGCGGTGGGCCTTAGGCGGCAGAGTTACCAGTCACTCGACCCCGCCCTCCGTAAGCGCATTCGACCCCATCTGCGAGTCATAGAGACGGCGATGAGCGGCTACGGTGTTTTGAATTTACTACTGGTGCCGCCGCTCTCGGTCATTGTCGTGGCGCGTTTCGCGGCCCCACTCCTCGACATTTTGAGAATGGGCTGGGGCTGGGCACTCTTCGGCGCCGGGATGACGTTGGGGCTAGCAGCATCTCTGACGGTCATCCAGTCCGAGATTGAGCAGTGGGTAGAGGGCGTGGAGCACCTGCAAGCACTCGTAGAGGATCGCGAGCGGATTGGACGCGAGCTGCACGATGGCATCATCCAATCCATCTATGCGGCAGGACTGCTGCTGGAAAGCGTGGCCGCCGTTATTCCCACAGATCCGGAGCGGGCGCAAGCACAGTTGGGTCGTGTCGTGGACAATCTCAACACAACGATTCAGGATATTCGCCGGTATATCTTCGACCTACGCAGTGATATGATCGACGATGACCTGCAACCGGGCATCGAGCGTCTTTTGCACGACTTTCACATCAACACCTTATTGGAGACAGAGTTCGAGGTAGAAGGCACACCGCGAACGATCCACTCAACAGCCCGCCGCCGTCACATTTTCCAGATTGTGCGTGAAGCGCTGACCAACACCGCGAAGCATGCTCACGCCCGCTGGGCCAAGGTGCACCTCCATTACGGCGAGGAAAACCTGGAACTGACGATTTCCGATGACGGCATCGGGATGGAGCAATTGTTGATCAGTAAGGGTTACGGATTGCGTAACATTCGTGAGCGTGTGCGTCTCCTGGAAGGAACCTTGCGCATTGAGAGCGCTCTAGGCGCCGGCGTAACCTATCATCTCACGGTACCCTATGGATGAGGCAGAAATGAGTTATAGAATTCTCGTGGTAGACGATCATGAAGTTGTCCGGTTGGGGCTGCGAACGCTCTTAAGTCATCAGCCCGATTTTATCGTGGTGGATGAGGCCGCTTCTTCCGATGAAGCCGTCGAGAAGACGCGGTTGCATCAGCCTGACGTCGTGGTGATGGATATTCGACTGCCAGGCAAGAACGGGATAGTAGCGTGTCGCGAGATAAAGGACCAGTTTCCTGACGTGCAGGTCATTATGCTTACATCCTATGCTGAAGATGAGATGCTGTTCGATGCGATCAGCGCGGGCGCAGCAGGCTACGTGCTCAAACAGGGCGGCGGGGACGACCTGGTACGGGCGATTCGGCGGGTTGCCGAAGGAGATGCGCTCCTTGACCCTGCAGTCACACAGCGGGTTCTCGCGCGGGTACGTGAAGCGACACGGCACGAGCAGGCAGCAGCATTCAAGGACCTCACAGAGCAAGAGCTCCGGGTGTTGGGCCTGGTCTCCCGGGGTTTCACCAATAAAGAGATCGCAAAAGAACTCTTTCTAGGCGAAGGAACGGTCCGCAACTACGTAAGCAGCATTCTATCCAAACTGGGACTAACCAACCGCGCCGAGGCCGCTGCCTACGCGGTGCGCCATAGCCTGCACGAGTTCCTTGACGAACTGAACTGATGAAACGCCGGACCACGGCCCTGCTGTTGCTCTTGTCCACGGCCATCGTCCTCATAATGCCCGGGTGCCGGATATTGCTACCAACACTGGTCGTCGGCACCTCGTTGGACTGGGAGCCTTTTGAATACATCGCCGAGGATGGTTCCTATGCCGGCTTCGACATCGAACTGATGGAGGAAATCGGCAGGCGCCTCAATCTGGCTATTGACTGGCGCGAACATGCTTTCGATGGTCTGCTTGACCTACTGGTGGACGGCGAGCTCGATGCGGTCGTGGCGGCTCTCAACCCAACGCCCGAACGGGAGGCTCGGGTCGACTTCACAGATCCGTACTTCACAAGTGTGGATGCCGTCCTGATCGCGCCGAACTCGACGATCACCCTCCATGGGATAGAGGATCTAGCAGGCTATCGTATTGGAGTGCTGCCCGGCACAGTTCAGGCGTCATGGATCGAAGATACTATCAATGCCGAGATCGTACGCTATGACCAGGCCGAGGGTGCCATCGCGGCACTGCAGAACGGGCACGTCGAAGTTGTCGTGATAGATTATTACTCGGTGTACGCCTACATCGACCGAGCTGACGTGACGCTGGCTCTTAAGTCAGAGGCCTCCGGCGACGCGATGGCGATCGCGGTCAGAAGAGGCGACAGCACCCTACGCGACCAACTCAACACGGCCATTGCCGAGCTTCACGCAGAAGGGTTTATAGAAGAGCTGGCGCTGAAACACCTGTCGGAAGACTAATCGTCGCGCGGAACTCCGGGCTAGACTTCCGTCTCCTCATTGACAGTCTCGAAAGGCTGCGCGTAGAAACAGAGCATCACGCTGCCATAACTACGCTGGTCGAACATCACCAGGTTTGTCAGCGCAACCGGTTCATATTCGGTTGGATTGATCTGCACAATCAACCAGGCATCATCTTCGAGCCACGCGGTGCGCGTATCGATCAACTGGAGAATCTGCGCCCACCACCCCCTGTATTGCGGGGGAGCGATGAAGATGTAGTCGAACGGCTCCGGTGTGTGGGTATCAAGGTATTTGAAGGCATCGGCACGAACAATCGTGCCGCGCTCCTGCAGCTTTGTTAACTCCAGATTCGCCTGGATCGCACGCAAAGCCGGGACGCCCAGTTCCACAAAAACGGTTTCCGCAGCCCCGCGACTTAGCGCCTCAATACCCACCTGTCCCGTGCCGGCAAACAGATCTAGAAAGCGGGACTCCTTGATGTCGGCACCGAGTATACTGAACAGGGCAGACTTGGCCCGATTAGTCATAGGCCGGGTCCCGGGACCCGGAACGGAATAAAGCTGACGTCCTTTAGCTGTTCCCGCGATCACACGCATATATCGTTCTTCCTTAACTTTCCAACTCGCCAGAGCTATGAGGGCTTTCGATTGCCGGCTCAGTTTCCGGTTCGGACACCGGGCTATCGGACTCTCCTCCATTGGAGGGTAGACTGACTTTCTCATCTCCAGCCATCGGAGCGTCTTCCGGCGTGACTTTCGCCAGAACAGGCGACTCATCCGTCGAGCCGGAGGATACCCCGGCATCTCGCATACGAGATATGCGCACGGCGGCGGTTTTGACCCGGCCGGGGTTGGCGAGGAAACCCAAAACGGCGCCCCACAGCAAGCCCCAGAGACCCAGCACCGCCAAGCCCGTTAGTTGCGCCCACAACTGCTGGGGTTCGCCGCTGCTGAAAAGGCCGGCAACTCCCGGCCCCAGCGTGCTGCCTTCTCCGGGTGCACCGACGCCGTTCCATCCCTGTCCCCACCGACCATCTGCCAGGACGGCAACTCCCAGCAGACCAATCGGGCCACTCGTCAACCCCAGCGCCACCGCAGCCCCGGCATCACGGACCTTTAGCCCGGCGCTGATTGCGTAGTGTACAAGCGGGAAGAGCAGTCCACTCACCGCACCCACGCTCACTGCGGCCCACGGCGGCACAAAAGGTGCGCACGCAAGCACGGCACCCCAACCGGCGCCCAGCCCCTGTGCAGCGAGCAGGCCCTCAGGGGCGCCGAGCATCAACCAGGCATAGAGCTGCGAGGTCATAGCCGCACCCGCCATCCCCAGCAACACGTTGATAGCCGCGCGTTGCCAATCCAACACAGCTCCGGCAACGTGAAAGGGTCCGGACAATTGCCACCCCAACCAGCCTATACCCATCAACAGCGCCCCCACGTTCGCCATCAAGGGCGCATAGCTGCGCGGAGGCGCGGGGCTGCGCAGCTGCACAGCAGATTCCTCTCCTGTGGAGTGCGGTTGCAGCAGGAGGATAGGCAAGACAATCATGCCGGGCAGCCAGAAAAGCAATGCGGTGCCGCCAAAGTCGACAAATCCGTGCCCCAAATCCATCGTACTTCCCAGACGGGCAAGCCAGCCGCTACCCCACATCCAACAAGCCGCGATGGGCACGATCACTGTGGCGGTCAACAAGCCGGCTACTACCATTACTCCCCGGCGGGTATGCGCGAGGGCCAGCGTCACCAACAAAGCCGCTGTCGTCATCAGTGGCAGATAGGTCAGGAAAAGCTCGTACACAGTTGTGGTTAGGCCCTCGCCGTGGAGGAAAAAGCCGGACAAGCCGGCAATGCCCCAACCCGCGTCGCCTGGCAGGAGCGGCAGCATCCGGTCGAGACCCTGAAGGGCCGGGTCTGATGTCACCGGAAAAGCGCCGCCCATATGCAACGCAAAACCCACAGCCCAATAGCCCAGGACTGATAGCGTGAGCGCGGTTGTGACCATGCCGGTGACCCGGCGCGCCTTCCGAGGCGACAACCCTGCCCACACCAGCATCAGCAGCCCGATGGGGATAAAATAGCCCCACAGCCAATTGTAAGCGCCTGGGGATGCGTACAGCGGTAAGTTAGGATCCATCCTCAACTCCAGATATGACGTTAGCGTCGTTCCCTACTTGCTCCATCTTACCAGACTCCCAGATTACTGCCAGACTTTGACGGGCATCGATGAATATCGCCCGAACATAAGGCGACAATACCTTGCCACAAAGTGCTGGACAAAAAGACGAGATGCGGTATACTCCAGAATCGACATAGAGAATAAGCAGTCTTGGAGGAGCAAGCGTGGCAAATACTCAAGCAGCGAAGAAGCAGATTCGCAACTCATATCGAAAATGGTTGCGGAATCGTTATACGATGGGCAAGATGCGATCGGCCGTGCGGACGGTCCGTCAGGCCATCAGTGCCGGCGACTATGAAACCGCTCATCAGTGGATGCCCCGTGCAGAGAGCGAGCTGGATAAAGCTGCTCGCAAACACGTGATCCACCCGAACAAAGCAGCCCGGCTGAAGTCTCGCCTTATGAGCCAGATTCACGAGCTACAGCAATAGCGGACTTATACCGGAACTGACGTTCCGGCTTTGTTGGTACTATTAGATAGCAATTAGGAGAGCCCGGGCTCTCCTAATTTTGCGTACTTGAGTATCGGCGCCGGGGGCTACTCTTCGCGCCCCAGCTCTTGAGAGCGAACGAACGCTGCCCAGATCGCACGAGATAGTACGGTGCGGAAGCCACCCTTATCCAAATGATAAAGGGCTTCAGCGGTTGTGCCTCCCGGTGACGTGACCTGGTTGCGCAGCGCAGCCAAATGCAGCCCGGATTGGCGCGCATAATCTGCCGAGCCGAGAACAGTCTGGAACACGAGTTTTTCAGCGACGTGGCGCGAGAACCCCAGATGCACCCCCGCGTCTACCATCGCCTCCATAAAGATGTAGATGTAGGCTGGCCCTGTCCCCGAAAGCGCGGTCGCCATATCGAGATAGTACTCATCTTCGACATAGACCTCCTCACCCAGCGCCTTCAGAATCGTCAATGCGTAGCCTCGCTGCTGCGCCGTGACCGCCGGGGTCGCCGTCCAGACGGTAATCCCCTGCCCAATCTGCGCGGGTGTGTTGGGCATCGCGCGGATGATGCTCTCAACCCCGGACCCCTGCCGCATTTTTTTCACAGGCACCCCGGCAGCAATGGAAAAGATGAGCACGTCGGGACGCAGCACGCCGCGTAGGCCCTCCAGCGCCGTACTCATAACTTGGGGCTTGACCGACAGAAAGACGATGTCCACGCTCTGCGCCGCCGCGGCATTGTCTTCCGCCGTTTGAATTCCGTATGTCTCTCTTAGAAAAGCTAGGCGCTCCTCCCATGGATCCGAGGCGATGACCATCGCGGGATCGATCAACTTCTCACGCATAAGTCCTTTAATCAGGGCCTCGCCCATTGTTCCGGCGCCGATTATGGCAATTGATGGCAACATCCTAACTCTCCGTTTTTTTTGGATCCGCTCACAAGATTACTGCGGGCGCATATCAAACATCATCTGCAAGAACGCACGGCGATCGGCAGCCGGGTCTGGATCACCGACTGTCATCGGGCGAGGGCGCCCATACTCTTCCAGGATCGTTGTGTGCAGATCGATATTCAGTAAGCGGCCCTGATAAAACGTGTAGATGGGAATAAACGCTTGCCGGACTCCTACAGCCCACATCTGATCAAAGAAGAAGTTCCCGGGTCCATAGTGAACGAAAGCGCCATTGCGAAACTCCATTGGCTTGACCCAGTGAGCTTGGCTACCATGAACAATCACAGCACCAGCATCGGCAAAGCCGCGAAGATGTGCAAGGTGTTGCGGAGCCGGCTCATACTGATCGAATTCCCGATCCTGTAAAGTCACGATAGGCTGATACCCAAGACCGCGAAGCTCCCGCACTTGCTCATGCACTAGCTCGCGCTGCGCGGGCATAGAGCACAAGGCCGCACCGGGCATATCCTCGGTAGCAAAGAAACCCACGCCACTGGGATTGCAGCCCAGAAATGCCAATTGATTACCATTGTGAGTAATCGTCAGGGGTCGTGTAGCGTCTGCAATGTCCGCTCCCCCACCATACCAGTCCCAACCGCGTTGTTGGTACATATCCAGGGTATGCAGGATCCAGCTACGTCCCATATCACCGAGATGATTCCCGGTCAGTTCGACAATATTAACATTGATGGCCTCCAGTAGACCGATGTAGCTGTCATGGGAACAGAAGGACATCGCCCCATATCCAGCCGCCACACAATTAGGCATAAACGATACCTCATTGCTGACATGGACGAAGTCGGCATCTTGGAACCAGTGCAAAATGTCCCTGGCGGGGTAGGTCACACCTTTCCTATCCATGAGCCGTGCGGTGGCCCGGCTCATAGCAGTAACCCCGGTCATCACCACTCGCGTCATCTGCCCTTCATCTCGGTTGATCAGAAGCTGCGGCGTGATGTCCAGCAAGTCCAGAACCTCAGGTCGGGTCTGACTCCCAAGATAGAGAGAGTTGCTCAGAGGATAGGCGTCCAACGTACCCATGCGGTTGGGAAGGAAGTAGTCATCCAGTCGCATCACCTTCCACTCGGCTTTCAGAGCGTGGAATGGAACCAAAGCCCAGCCACCCTGAGCCTCGGCCTGCGCTAGCAGATCCTCGGCAGCGACCTGGCGCACTGCCGCATCGGCAGGCGCACCCCACAATTCGGCGAGGGCTGCGACGGTATCCGGCGCCGCCATCAGCGGGTGGATTTCGAAGGGGCCGGTCGCATTTCCCATCCAGGTCGCCTGAAGATCGGCGAACGTGAGTTCATCCGCTACGGTGAAGAAAGGAGCCGCGACCGCATAGAACCACCTACCCGTCTCATCTCCACCTGTTACCGGCTGCGTACTGAGGCGCACTTGCGCGTCACTGCCCCCAACCCACGCGAAGTGGGCGGGATCTTGCGCTACCAACGACTCCAATCGCCCGCACGCGTCCAGCGGTACGGACTCCGTGCAGCCGACCGTGACCGGGAAGGCTGGTGTGGGACTCGGAGTGGGCGTAAGGGTGGCCGTCGGTGTGGGCGTGGAAGTGGATGTTGGGGTCAATGAGGGTTGCGGTGTCCGCGTGGGGGTTGCCGTCGGCGTGACGGTCACCATTCCGCAACCACTCCACAGAAGTAGTCCCAGGGCCAGAACCAGAATAGACCAGAAGCGATGGTCGAGTGCGGATTTTGCTGAGTTATGCGTCATAGATAGATCTCCATTCGCCGGATTTTCGATGGTTGCAGCACTTTGTCAAGTCGAATGCGGCGCAGGGGTAGTATGAGGCAACGAAAAAGGCCGGGGGATTCCCCGGCCTTGTGGGCGATACAGGACTTGAACCTGCGACCTCCACGATGTCAACGTGGCGCTCTAGCCGGCTGAGCTAACCGCCCAAGCAAGCCAAAGTATATCATGTTTCGAATTTCGTGCAAGAGTCAGATCGCTAATCACTACTACAAGGCTCAGCAGGAAAGCGGCGGGGTAACCCTAGAGCTCCCACCGGTAGACCCGGTGGTGCTTGTAGAGTGTGCCACCGGTACGCTCCAGATCTCGACGCATCTGCACCGCCGTCTCGGCAACTTGTGTTAGGTCAGCATGCGTGAACCTCTGTTCCCGGACGGACTTCTCCATTTCGCTATAGAGTAAGGCGGTACCGCCGATACCATGCAGCTCCGGCACCAGCCCGGCGCCGTTGAGCGCCAACCATTTCGTGCGGCGCCGCTCCCACAGGAGGTCCAGCAGTGCCCAAGGCGTTAACCGTCCACGCGCCCGCTGCAATGCGGCAGAGACATCGGGGAAACCAAAGAGAAACCCCATCATCTCGTCGCCCCGTACGATGATCTTGATCAGCCGGTGGTCGGAGAGGCTGATAGCATTGTCCATCAGGAAATCCGCCTCACGCTCAGTAATCGGCGAGAATTCCCAGTTGTCCGCAAAGGCTCGATTGTAGGTCTCACGGATACGTTGGGTCCAGCTCTTGATCTCGCGGATGCTCTTAAAGCGCTTGACCTCAAGATTACTACGCTCCATCACGCGCTCTGCGATGCGGTGAATGCGCTCAGGCAAGTCAAACGTATCAATGTCGATATGGCACGAGGCGAAGTCCACCTCTTTCTCGAATCCAAGGTGCTCAAGCAGCCGGGGATAGTAGGGGTAATTGTAGTTCATCATTGTCATAACCTGGCGATGCTCGAAACCCTCCACCAGAACGCCATAACCGTCCAACAAGCCGAACCCCTTCGGCCCGACAAGCGTGGTCAGCCCGCGGCGCTGTGCCCAGTCCCGGACTCTGTTCACCAGCGCTTCCACGACAGCCCCGTCATCGACCGTGTCAAAAAGGTAGAAGTTGGCCTGTTTTCGCTGATGGTGGCGGTTATAGTTTCGATTTTCCAGGGCCGCGATACGGCCTACCACCTCTCCGTCGCGTTCGACCACGAAGAAATCCGCATCCGAATGCTCATAAAAAGGGTGTTTGTCACGATCGAGCATCATCCGAATATCCGCGCGAATCGGCGGAACCCATTGAGGATGACCGGCATAGAGGCGATAGGGAAGATCGACGAAACGGCGTACCTGGTGCCGGTTACGGGTATCAATCCGTTCAGCAGCGAGCATCAATGGCACCTTCTATGATACGATCTGGAGGACTCTCAAATTCTCAGCACCGACGAGGGATGCGATCTGTTCACGCAGGCTTGGTGTCCAGAGCGTCGAATCACGCGGGAAGGTCAACTCAATCTTCCGCTCACCCTCAAGAACGACCACAAACCGATCGGGACCCGGCTTTGTACACAGCACCTGGTAAAGCTGCGAGAGCTTGTCGAAGTCACGGTTGTTGTTTCCAGAGCGCTTGAGGGTGATGTAGAGTGTGGCGGGTGGGGAAGGCGGCTCTGGCGGCATCTCTGCCGGCTTCGCAGATAGGTTCATCTCAGGGTCACCGCCTTGAACGGGGACCGATTCCCCAATACCGGCGTCTGCGACGTCTGGTGCCCCTACGCTGCGCTCGACCGGGTCAACCGGTCTCTGGGCAAGTTCGTCGCCCGCTGTCTCGTGCCCATTGCCATCACCGGCAGGCGAGTGAGAGGATGGCGCCGACGCCGGTACGACATAACCGTAATCTGATTCTGCGACGTAGCCCTGTCCTGCAGATCCTTCCGCACCGTAGGGCGCGTGCGGGCCTCCGAGAAGGAATTCGTGGGGCTCTTTGAACCAGTCAGCGATCAGATTATGGTCCTCACGATCCTGGCGGCTGTCCAGCTTGCCCCCTACGACGAGAACACGATTGGGAATTAGCATGTCCTTGCATTTCTCAAAGGTCCGTGGGAACACCACAGCATCCAGTGTTCCCGCCGAGCCCTCCAAGGTCACAAAGGCCATCATATCGTTCTTCTTTGTCGTTATCCGGCGCACTCGCTGAATCATACCGACGAGTTTGAGATTCTGCCCCATCGCCTCAGTCGCATGAGCACCAATAAGCGTGGTGATCAAACCCTGGTCGAGCAAATCCCGTTCCTGGTCCGCCAAAGGATGCTTGGAAAGGTAGGTTCCCAGCAATTCCTTCTCCCACTCCAGCAACTGGCGGTCCGCAATAGGCGGAACAAAATCGGGCAGGGTGATGGTGCGGCGCATCTCTGACATATTATCGAAGAGCATAAACTGGCCCACGTCACGCGCGCTGTGAATCTGATTGCTCATCCCCAGCAGCGTGTCGATTAACGTCATCAAAGCAGCCCGCTCACCGAACTCATCCATAGCCCCTGCCTGAATGAGACATTCCAGCGTCTTGCGGTTGAGCTTCCGCAGGTCGACACGATCCACCAAATCATCCATTGACGAAAAGGGGCCTTTGGCGTTACGCAGCTCCACCACCATCTGCATCGCGTCATCGCCCACATTCTTGATGGCGCCAAGTCCCAGGCGAATCCGCGACTCGCCCTGCGGGTCGCGCTCGATGGTGCACTCGACTGAAGAGTGGTTGATCGAAGGCGCAACTACCTGGAGTCCGGTACGGCGCGCATCCGCGATTAGGAACCCCAGCTTCTCAGTGTTGTGGCGCTCCGTAGTCATAAGAGCTGTCATAAACTCGAGCGGATAATGTGCTTTGAGATAAGCCGTCTGCGCCGTAATGACGGCGTAATCGGTGGCGTGCGCCCGGTTGAAGCCATAGCGGGCGAAGAACTCGATGTCGCCCCAGACGCGCGCAGCGACTTCAGGTGTGATGCCCTTATTAATCGCACCTGCGGTGAACATACGCTGGTGCTTCTCCATCAGATACTGAACCTTCTTGGCGACCGCCTTGCGGATCATATCCGCTTCGCCCGGCTGGTAACCGGCCATCGCCACCGCGATCTGCATAATCTGTTCCTGGTAGACGATAATGCCGTACGTGTCGTCCAGGATATCGGCCAGGATCGGATGATGATATTCCACCGGCTCCTCGCCATGCATACGCTTAATATAGGTGGGAATGTTGTCCATCGGGCCTGGCCGGTAGAGCGCCAGGACGGCGATGATGTGCTGAAATTGCTCGGGGCGCATGTCGCGCAGCGTGCGGCGCATCCCCGCCCCTTCCACCTGGAAGACGCCGGTCGTCTCTCCGGTCGATAGCAACTCGTAAAGGGCTCGAACGTCGGCATCCAGTTCAGGGTCCTCGGGCACACGCTCGTACGGAATCGTCGTCAGATCCAACTTGCGGCCATGCTCCTGTTCGATCAGTTCACAGGCCTTACGCATATGCGTCAGGGTGCGCAATCCCAGAAAGTCGACTTTGAGCATCCCCATAGCGTCGACGATCTCCATCGGCCACTGGGAGACGCGATCGACGGGGCTATCATCGGACTCCGCTCTGGTAGGACGGCTAAGGGGCAGATACTCATCGAGCGGGTGGTCGGAGATGATAATGCCGGCGGCGTGCGTGCTCGCGTGCCGGGTGACCCCCTCTACCTCTTTGGCAGTTTCCAGCAATTTCTTGATGTAGGGCGTTCCCTGGTAGGCATCCAGTAATTCCGGCACCGTGTCCAGAGCCTGGCTGATCGAGACAGGTTTACCGGGGACGTTGGGAATCAGCCGGGCTACCTTATCGACTTCGCCGAGGGGGACGTCCAGCGCACGCCCCACGTCGCGGATAGCGGCCCGGGCGCCGAGCGTTCCAAAAGTGATAATCGCCGAAACGTGATCCGCGCCATAGCGGTCCTTGGTGTAAGCAATCAACTCAGCCCGGCGGTCATCGGGATAGTCGAGATCAATATCAGGCATAGAAATGCGGTCCGGGTTCAGGAACCGCTCAAACATCAAGCGATTCCTAAAGGGGTCAACACTGGTGATTCCCAGCGTATAGGCAACCACACTCCCAGCACCCGATCCACGTACGTTCCACCAAATATCGCGTTCCTCAGCGGCCCGTGAAAGATCCCAAACGATCAGGAAATAGTCGTTAAATCCCATCTGGTGAATGATGGAGAGCTCGTACTCCAGACGCTCGACATAATCCGGTCTGGCGTGGTCCTCTCCATAGCGCGCCTTCATCCCTTCCTTGCAGAGATAGTGCAGATATGCCTGCGACGATCCTCCCCCCTCGGGCACGGGAAACTTCGGCAAATGATAGGGAGGGGCAAATTGGAGTTCGACCTCGCACTGTTCGGCAATCTTGACGGTGTTGAGCAGGGCCTCAGGCAGCTCGTGGTAGAGCTGCCACATCTCGTCGGGAGACCGCATATAGTAAGACGCGTCCGTCATACGCAGGCGGTTCGGCTCGTTCACCGTCTTACCGGTGCCGATACAGAGCAAGACGTCGTGCGCATCGGCTTGCTCGCGGCGGACATAGTGGGTGTCATTGGTTGCGACGAGCGGCACTTGCATCTCCTGAGCCAGCGTCGCCAGTTGGCGGTACGTCTGCTCGTGCTCGGGGATGTCGTGACTCTGAAGTTCGATGTAGAAGCGCCCGGCGAAGCGCTCTTGGTACCAGCGTACAGCTTCGCGCGCCTTGGCCTCCTGGCGTTGGTAAAGAAGCTGGGGTATTTCACCTTGGACACAGGCGGAGAGGAGGATAAGGCCCTCGCCATGTGTTTCGAGCACCTCTTTGTCGATACGCGGTCTGTAATAGAAGCCCTCCAGTTGGGCGATGCTGGCGAGCTTGAGGAGGTTGCCATAGCCCACCTGATTCTGCGCTAGCAGCACAAGATGATGCGGCTTACCATCTTCGCGGTCTCGACTCGTCCGATGCGTTTGAGCCACGTATGCTTCCATGCCGATGATCGGTTTGATGCCGGCGGCTTTACAAGCCTGGTAGAAAGCGACGGCCCCGTACATCACACCATGATCGGTTATGGCCAGTGCCGGCATGCCTAGCTCCGCCGCGTACTGCGCTAGCGCCGGGCACTGGCTCAAGCCGTCAAGCAAGGAGTATTCGGTGTGGTTGTGCAGGTGAACAAAGTCTCGCATCAGAGCCTCCTTTCCTGATTATAAGGCAAAGATCGAAATACAGAAAGGCCTGGAGAAGTGTAATACTAGAGTAGGGAGGCTTTTTCGTGGCGTGCTGCTACCCCAGCAGTATATCACTCGTATAATAAAGAAGAGCGAGTTCTGCTATCCAAACCGGTTGTGTGTATTCCTGAGGAGGGAACGATGTTCGATCGCATACTACGTGTTTTCAAACTGGACCGGCGGGTCTTTGCGGAGATCGAGAATGATGAGTCCGCGACCACGCAAGCTGTTTTGGTAGTCACTCTTGTTGCCATAACAGCAGTCATTGGGGCAGTTATTCTGCTCCCCTTCCAACTTTTCTTGCCATTTCTCCGCCCTGACGCGCGTGGGGCCGGAGCTATACTGGTTAGCATTGTACTGACCATCCTCACTACATACCTCAACTGGTCCATCTGGGCGGCTGCCACGTACCTTGTAGGTACGCAGCTCTTTAAGGGACGAGCCAGCTTCACCGGTATGTTGCGAGTGCTCGGGTTTGCTTATGCACCACGGATGCTAGGCATCATCCCATGCATCGGAGCTATCATTGGCGCGATCTGGTCCCTGATTGCAGGTTACTTTGCCATCCGGGAAGGTCACGGACTAGATGATCTCGCGACCCTGGTCACGATCGTAGTCGGCTGGATTCTTACGCTTGTCATTCAGGCCTTCATCAGCGCCATCCCCGGTTTCGGCCTCTTTGCCTCGATCTTCTGATCTGACTTACCGACACCGCATCGAAATAGGACTGCCCCGAGCCTGACCGGCGCGATGCCTCCCGGTCAGGCCTCCACTCGCATCCCATTAATTAGCAAGACAAACTTGACAAAAAAGCGTAGTCGCCTATACTCAGGACGACAAATTACGAAGCCAAAATGGTGCCCGGTAGCGCCTACCCAAGCTCGCAGGGCGAAAGCGCACTTAAGGAGAACAACGAATGGCGTTAGAGATTCGCGACCTGCATGTAGCGGTCGACGGCAAGGAAATTCTCAAAGGCGTGAGCCTCGTGGTAGAGCGGGGAGCTACTCACGCACTTATGGGCCCAAATGGATCGGGCAAGAGCACGCTCTCCTACGCACTTATGGGCCACCCGAAATACCAGATCACGCGGGGTGATGTTCTGCTCGACGGCACTAGCCTACTGGAGATGACACCCGACCTGCGTGCCCGCCAGGGCCTCTTCCTGGCGATGCAGTACCCGGTCGCGGTATCCGGCGTGACCCTCTACTCGTTCCTGCACGCGGCTACCAGCGCCGTGCGCGGCTATGGGGACCAGAAGAAGTCTGCTGCGCCCGGTCGCCGTAACGCCCATATGATGCCAATGCGGGAGTTCCGCAAAGAGGTGGATGAGAAATTGGACCTCATCAAGATGGACTCGGCTTTCCTGCGGCGATATCTCAATGAAGGATTCTCCGGGGGTGAGAAGAAACGTGCCGAGATTCTGCAGATGGCGCTCCTGCAACCACGCTATGCTGTGTTGGACGAAACCGATTCCGGTCTCGATATCGATGCGCTGCGCATCGTGTCCGAAGGCATCAACACCCTGCAAGAGAGCCTACAGGTGGGATTGCTGGTCATCACACATTATCAGCGCATTCTCAACTATATCCATCCGGACGTGGTCCATATCTTCGTGGATGGGCGGGTGGTGAAGACCGGAGATGCCGCGCTGGTGGACTTGCTGGAAGAACGCGGATACGACTGGGTCAGACAAGAGTTGGCAGCCGGTGGGTAAAGAGGAGACCGTGTCAGACCTGCATCAAGACCTACGTGACATCAAAGAACAGGATCAGTACAACTTCCGTACCGAGATCGACTACGCGCACAGTTCACGCCGCGGAATCGGCGAGGATGTTGTACGCGAGCTATCCTCGCTCAAGGATGAACCCGAGTGGATGCTAGACTTCCGTCTCAAGGCACTCGACATCTTTTTCAGTATGCCGATGCCGACCTGGGGCGTTGATCTCGGTACCCTTGATTTCGAGCAATTCTACTATTTTATGCGCGCCACACGCGGCAAGACGAGGACCTGGGACGAGGTGCCGGATGCAATCAAGGACACCTTTGAGAAACTGGGGATACCCGAAGCCGAGCGCAAGTATCTGGCCGGTGTCGAGACGCAGATGGACTCGGAGACGGTCTACAGCTCGCTAAAAGTTGAGTGGGAACGCCACGGCATCATCTTCGTGGATATGGATACCGCGGTGCGGGAGTATCCCGATCTCGTCCAAGCCCACATCAGCAAATGCGTGCCGGTTCGCGACAACAAGTTCGCGGCCCTGAACAGCGCCTTCTGGTCGGGCGGCAGCTTCGTCTATGTGCCGCCGGGTGTGGATGTGGAGATCCCGCTCCAAGCCTATTTCCGTATCAATGCGCAGAGTCTAGGGCAGTTTGAGCGGACGATCATTATCGCCGATGAGGGCAGCAATGTCCACTATATTGAGGGGTGCACGGCGCCCCAGTATACGGAGGCGGCTCTCCACACCGGCGTCATTGAGATCTTCGTCAAGAAGGGCGCCCACGCCCGCTATACGACGATACAGAACTGGTCGCGCAATGTCTACAATCTGGTGACACAGCGCGCTATCGTCGACGAGGATGGGTTGATGGAGTGGGTCGACGGCAACCTGGGAAGCGGTATTACGATGAAGTATCCGGCCGTGATCCTGCGCGGCGCGCGAGCTCGAGGTGAGATTCTCTCGATCGCGTTTGCAGCCGAGGGCCAGCACTACGATGCAGGCGCAAAAGCCATTCATCTGGCGCCGGATACCCGGTCAAGTATCACATCCAAATCGATAAGCAAAGGCAACGGCCGGTCCGGCTTCCGTGGACTCGTGCGCATCGGCCGGGGGGCCGAACGGGCACAGTCCAAAGTTCTGTGTGACGCCTTGCTGCTGGATCCCGAGTCACGCTCCGACACCTATCCCTATATCGACGTGAGCGAGGATGATTCCCGGGTCGAGCATGAAGCTACCGTCAGCAGGATCAGTGAGGATCAACTCTTCTACCTTATGAGTCGAGGCTTGAGCGAACAACAGGCTTCAGCCCTCATTATTAACGGCTTCCTCGAACCCTTCGTCAAAGAACTGCCTATGGAGTATGCGGTGGAGCTAAACCGCCTCGTGCAGTTGCAGATGGAGGGCTCCGTTGGATAAGGGAGGGCCGATGACGCAACGTCTCACCGAAACGCCACCTCCGGTTCAAACATCGGCGCCCGAGACCATGGTTCCCGGTCCGGATGCGGTGAACAGGCTGTCAGATCTCTATAATGAACCGGACTGGATGCGGGAAGCACGACACGCAGCCCTGGACCTCTTCACCACAATGGCGCTACCTGATCCGGAAGAGGAGGCCTGGCGCCGGACCGATCTCGGACATTATCCACTCGACTCAGTGCGCTTAACCTTTCCGGCACAAGGACAGGGCAAGCACGAACTCCCGCCCTGTTGGGACTATGCGCTGGCTCCTGTGGAGCAGGTCTCGGGTGCGCTGGTCCACTGTAATGCGACCAGGACCTATGGAGCTATGCGCCCGGACGATGCCCGTAACGGCGTGGTGCTGGAAGGGCTGCATGGCGCACTGCAAACGCACGGCGACTTGATCCGCCGCTACTGGATGAGAGGCGCAACGACGCACCCGAGCTTCAATGCCTTTACTGCTCTCAATGGGGCACTTTGGCATGGCGGAACCTTCGTCTACGCGCCGGCCGGCAAACAGGTTGCACGCCCCTTGCAGTCACTTGTGGCCTACGACACAGCCGGCGGCACGGGATTACACCATACACTCATCATCGCGGAAAAAGGCAGCCGGGTCACTTTGATTCAGGACCGTGTCTCTCAGGACCTGCAGGATGAGGTCAATGCTGAAGTCGTAGAGATCTATGCGGAAGCCGGCACGTGGGTCCGGTACGTCAGCTTGCAGCATTGGAGCGAGCGTCGTTACACCGTCTCCGTTCAGGAAGCACAGATCAGCCGCGATGCCAACCTCGTATGGGTCGCCGGTTCCGTGGGCAGCACTATGACCAAGGACTTCATCCGCACCAACCTCCTTGAGCCCGGCGCGCGCGCCTTAATGGCAGGATTCAACTTTATGCGGGGTAGTCAACGCATGGATCAGAGCACCTATCAGCACCACCAAGCTCCTGATACCTATAGCGACCTTCTGATTCGGAACGTGCTCCGCGACCGCGCCCGCACCATCTTCTACGGTATGATCCGTGTCGAGAATGAGGCCAACGGCGGCACCGAGGGTTACCAGGCCAACCACAACCTGTTGTTGGACGATGCCCGCGCTCATGCCATTCCCGGATTGGAGATCCTTGCCAACGACGTGCGCTGCAGTCACGGCGCCACCGTATCGCGTATCGATCCTGAGGAACGCTTCTATCTACAGGCGCGCGGGATCCCGCGCCCCGAGGCGGAGAGCCTGATTGTGCAGGGATTTGTACGCCCGGTCATCGAGCGCATCCCTACCGCGCATGTACGTCAGCGACTCGAGGAAGAGATCTCCGAACGCTTCTGGGGTTGAAAACACATCAGCGGAAAGGCCGGTTGAGTTGACATCACCGGACCGGACACGTCGAGCGAGGTGGGTGTAACCCAACTCAAGTTGCTTGAAGAAGCGGTCGGAGCCCATGCTGACATAAGGGTGATCGCCGAAGACATCGGCGACTCAAGCGGCACGATTTTCGGCCCCGATCTCTGGCGTGAGATCTAGTACCGCAATCGTGTTGTTCTTGATGGGGCGGGTGGGAGTCGAACCCACACGCTCTTTCGAGCAGAGGATTTTAAGTCCACGGCGTCTGCCATTCCGCCACCGCCCCGCTATCTTGCCTGGACAACAAACGGGCATCCCAGAAAGATGCCCGATGGTGTCTATGTGGAAGAGAGAGGCGACGGTCGGAATCGAACCGACGAATAAGGCTTTTGCAGAGCCCTGCCTTACCACTTGGCTACGTCGCCGAGAGCGGGCTAAGGGATTCGAACCCTTGACCTTCTCCTTGGCAAGGAGACATTCTACC
>SLDA01000446.1 GCA_007125545.1 Thermoflexales bacterium
AGGCGCCCAGGTAGACTATCTGCCCTTCAGCCCCTTCCTCGCCTATGTATGGGATAGTTTTCCTCAGGCGATTCGGAAAGAAGGCCAGCTCGCCTTCCACCGGCGTACCGGCGCGACGCCGCTCTGGCGCGGCGCCCCCTGCCCCGTTCGCGCAGTCGGCCCCGAGGCGATGGAGGTGGTTCAGCGCCGGAATGGGCGGGAGACACTGACAGAGTTTCACACGCCTGTGGGAACGCTCCGCCAGGTGGGACGGCGCAGTGAGGAGGGGAACACCGAGTTCCTGATCGAGCACCCGCTCAAGAGCGCTGCAGATTTCGACGTGCAGCTGTGGATCGAGGAGCACACCAGATATGAAGTCGACCTCCAACCGGTCCGCGAGCACCTGGCGGGCGAGGGCCGGGAAGGACTCTCCATCGGGATGTTGATCCCGCGGAGCAAGAGCGCGTTCCAGAGTATGGTTGAGCACTATGTGGGCACTGAGGAGCTCGCCTACGCGCTCGCCGACATGCCCGAGACTGTCGAGATGCTCTGGCGCACGATGGTCGCCGGGGATATGAAGGCGGCACAGCTGGCGATGGAGAGCGGCTTCTACACCTACTATCTGACCTGGGAGGATTCCAGCACCCAGAATTACTCGCCGCGCCAGTACAGCCGCTACATCGCCGCCGAGATCGAACAGTGGTGCACGCTGCTAAGCACCAACGGAATGCACTACATCCAACATGCCTGCGGGCATCTGCGCCATCTGTTGGGCCCGATGAGCGCCAGCGGCGCAGTAGGGGTCGAGTCCATCTCACCACCACCCACGGGCAACATCTCGATCCGCGAAGCGCGCGAGATCGTAGGCAGGGATTTCGCTATGATTGGTGGCATCGAGCCCACGCATTTCCTCACGCTGCCGCTAACCAAGCTACGCGCCTACGTCGAGGAGACTCTCGACGAGCTACGAGGGGGTCCCTTTATCCTTGCCAACTCAGACTCGTGTCCACCCGGTGTGACGGTGGAGAAGTTCGCACTGGTAGCTGAAGTCGCACGTCACGCAAGCTGAAAAGAGTTTCCACAAGGAGCCGGATCTATGCTGCAAGCACTCTATCTGCTCAATACCGACGCGTATGACAAGATCTACGGTGCGCCCGAGCGCGAGGCCATCGCCGGGATGGTCGAAATGGTCGCTCCGCAACAGACAGCAGAGAGCGTCCGAGCAGATCCCGAGCTGCTGGCAGAGGTTGAGGCAATCTTCTCCGGTTGGGGGATGGCCCTGCTCGATGACGCCTTCCTCGCCGCAGCACCGCGCCTCAAAATCGTCTTCTATGGCGCGGGATCGATCCGCGGCTTCACCAGCGACGCCGCGTGGGAGCGTGGGATCACGATCACGAGCGCCTATGCCGCGAACGCCGTTCCGGTCTCGGAGTACACCCTCTCCCAGATTCTGTTTAGCCTCAAACGGGGCTGGGAGTACGTTCTGGGCATCAAGCGCGAGCAGCGCTGGGTCCGACGGCTTCCCGTGCCCGGCGCGTTCGACAGCACAGTCGGCTTGATCTCACTGGGCATGATCGGACGGCTGGTCCTCGAGCGGCTGCATGCCTTTGACCTCAACACGATCGCCTACGACCCTTTCATTACGCCGGCGGATGCGGCGGCGTTGGGCGTGACCCTCGTGAGCCTTGAGGAGCTCTTTGAGCGGGCCGACGTCGTCTCGCTGCACACACCAAAGCTACCCGAAACGCTCGGTATGATCACCGGCGCGCATCTGGCGGCGATGAAAGAGGGCGCGACCTTCATCAACACCGCCCGCGGCGCCATCGTGCGTGAAGGTGAGATGATCGAGGTGCTACAACGGCGCCCGGACCTCACCGCCATTCTCGACGTCACCGACCCGGAGCCACCGGAGGCCGACTCACCGCTCTACACACTGGATAACGTCATCCTCACGCCGCACATCGCGGGCTCTATGGACGCGGAGTGCCGCCGAATGGGACAGTATATGGTCGAGGAGTGTCGACGTTATCTCAACGACGAACCGCTTATGTGGGCCATCGACCGGGAGAGGGCACGCATCCTGGCATAGGCGGAAACGGAGTGTTCATCTCTCGCTCACTTGTGTCTCACTAAGAGCGTGTTACACTGCGCTCTTGGATCATCCGATTGCTGTCAAAGCATCGAAACAACACTAACACTCTGCAAGAAGGAGAAGATTTATGGCTCACCGGAAGGTTTCTATTGTTGTCTGGGCAGGGTTGGCAGTCCTGGTTATGGTCGGGAGCATCTTTGCCGATGCCATTGGACTGCCCGACCTACGATGGATTGTGATAGCTGCTTCTCTGATCGTCTTGGCTTATGCCGCGCAACTCATCTTCAAGATGAACAAGCTGGATCCCGGCACAGAGCTAATGCAGCAACTCGCCGGGTATATCCGCGACGGTGCTCAAACCTTTTTACGTCGTGAGTACAAGGTCCTTATCATCTTCACGCTGGTTCTCGGGACGCTTCTGGCCCTCGTGATTGAGCCCCGCCCCTGGGTCGCAGTGGGTTACGTGGTGGGTACGGCGGTCTCGGCACTGGCAAGCTGGATCGGGATGAGCGTGGCTGTGCGGGCCAATGTACGCACCGCCAGCGCCGCCCGACACGGTTGGGGTGGCGCGATGATGACGGCCTTCGGCGGCGGCTCGATTATGGCCTTCTCCGTCGTGGGCTTGGGTCTGCTCACGCTAACCCTTATGACGATGGTGTTTGATCAGCCCTACGTCTGGCTGGGATTCGTCTTCGGCTCCACCTCGGTAGCGCTCTTCTTGCGGGTCGGAGGTGGTATCTTCACCAAAAGTGCGGATGTCGGCGCCGACCTCGTGGGTAAGGTCGAAGCCGGTATCCCCGAGGACGACGCACGCAACCCCGCAACCATCGCCGACAATGTAGGCGACAACGTAGGCGACATTGCCGGTATGGGCTCCGACCTCTACGAGAGCTACGTCTCGGCCCTGGTTGCCGCGATGGTCTTGGGCCAGGTCGTGTATGGGGCGATCGGCGCGTTTGTGCCGCTGTTGTTAGGCGCGATTGGCCTTCTCTCCTCGTTACTCGGCAATCTCTTTGTCAGGCCACCGTCCACGGAGGACGCGCCTTTCGAGACGCAGGTCCGCCAGGTGCACCAGTCGATGAACCGGGGTGTGTACGTCAGTAATATCCTGCTGGTGATCGGTGCGTACTTGCTTCTGAATCACTTTCTGCCGCAAGCGGATGCGCTGGCCCTCTTCGGGTGTGTGGTTGCAGGCCTGGCCACCGGCTTCATCATCGGACCCATCACCGAGTACTACACGTCAGAGCACAAGCCGGTCATGGAGATTGCGAACGCGGCCAATAGTGGGCCCGCCATTCTGATTATGGAGGGTATGGCTATCGCCAAGATGAGCACGGTCCTTCCGATCATTGTGATCGCCATTGCCACCGTCGTCGCTTTTGCATTCGCAGGTTTGCTGGGCATCGCAGTTGCCTCCGTCGGGATGATGGCAAACCTGGGGATGCTGCTCTCTATGGACGGCTATGGTCCCATTACGGATAATGCCGCCGGCATCGCCGAGATGGCGCATATGGAGCCGGAAGTACGCGAACGCTGCGAGCTCCTGGATGCTGTAGGCAATAGCACAGCAGCTTTGGCCAAAGGTTTTGCCATTGCGTCAGCAGCCCTGGCGGCGCTAGCCTGGCTGGCGACCTACTTCGTGGCCGCCGACATCGTCGATGTCAACATTGAGGACCCGCAGGTGGTCGCCGGGCTGTTCGTCGGCGCGATGATGGTCTACCTCTTCTCCGCCCTGACGATGCGTGGGGTCAGCAAGGGCGCCTTCGCCACCGTGGAGGAAGTACGCCGGCAGTTCCGCGAGATCAAGGGGTTGTTGGAGGGTACCGCGACACCCGACTATGTCCGCTGTGTGGACATTGCTACCGTCCACGCCCTCCACTCTATGTTGGTCCCCGGGATCCTTACTATCGTCATTCCCCTGGTTGTGGGCGTACTCCTGACCTCTGAGGCCGTCGCCGGTCTTCTAATGGGCGCGTTGCTGGTGGGCCTGCCCCTGGCGATCTATATGGCGAATGCCGGTGGGGCCTGGGACAACGCCAAGAAGCACATCGAAGCCGGTCACCACGGCGGCAAGGGCAGCGATGCTCACAAAGCCTCCGTGATCGGCGATACGATAGGCGATCCGCTCAAGGACACCGTCGGCCCGTCGTTGGATATTCTGATCAAGCTGGTGGGTAAAATGGCCGTGATGTTCGCTCCGCTCTTCGGCGCCATCAACATCGTGAGTAACTGGCTGCCCTAGGCGGGTCCAGTCCAGTCACGCAGATTGTCCGTGCACCTTTCGGAGTAACGGGCAGATATCGAGTATAACTTTGACGAAGCCGGCAAGGTAGCCGGCTTCGTCGCGTTTCCGCAGTAGATCCAACAGCGCTTAACGAGTTCGGAGGAAGGCTATGGCCCGATATGCTGACGCGTTGACAGAGGAAGTCCGGCTCGAGCGCATGCGCCCGGAAGCGGTAGAGGCAGCGAAGGCAGCACAGCCCGCGATCTACGTGCCGTTCGGCGCGATCGAATGGCACGGATATCACAATCCCGTCGGCCTGGACGCGATCAAGGCCCACGAGCAGTTGGTGGGGCTGGCGGCGCGTGCGGGAGGCGTCGTTTATCCTCCGGTCTTCTTCGGCGCCGGCGGGGGGCACTCGGCGTGGCCGAGCTCTTTTATGGTGAGCCCCGCGCCGATGGCACAACTTGTGATCGAGCTGCTGCACGGCTTCGAGCGCGATGGCTATCGAAAGGCGATCCTGCTCTCAGGCCATTACCCCAACCGGCCCGAGTATCTCGATGCCGCCCGCGCCGCCTATTTGGAGGTAGGAGGGACCATGGCAGTTCTGGCTCTTATCGAGAACCAGGTTCCGGGAGGCGCGGGCGACCACGCGGCGAAAGCCGAGACCTCGTCTATGCTCCACCTGATGCCGGAGTTGGTGGACATGGACCGACTGCGCTCCGGCATAGATGACGACTTCGGCGGACCGGCCGAAGTCGTCAACTGGATGTTACCGGAGTACGAGGGCCATCCCTGTTATGGACTCGTCGGCGTCGATCCACGGGCCCACGCCTCCGCCGAGTTCGGCGCAGCAGAGACCGAGCGCCTACTCGACTTTCTCACGAAATGGCTTGCGACACCCACCGATCGAGCCGTAGACAGCTAGCGGCGCACCGGCTACACCGCAAAATGATGCGATCTCCGTCTGGGGCAGAATCAACTTTGACGTACACGGAATCGCGGTATACTGCAGACTATTGTTGCACGGAAACAACAGGCTCCTCGCCCATCATCGAGTTGGCATTGAGGATCCTGGCAAGCGAATATAGGCTAGGACACCATGACTCAACACAGCCGGACGCACCCTGACCGCTTATGGATTTCGCCAATGGCTTCGACCCTGCAAGAAGCCATCTTCTACACGCTCTCTTACGCCGACATCTTCGACTATCCGCTGACGCTGCAGGAGCTTACCCGTTACCTCATCGGGTTGTCTACCACTGAGAGCGCGGTTAAAGCCGCCCTTATCGACCTGTCCGACTTTCCAGAGACAAACGGATACTACACCCTGCCCGGACGCACCTCACTTGTCGCACTACGCCGGCGGCGCGAACAGGTTGCCCGCGCACTGTGGCCCTACGCGCTGAAGTACGGACGGTTGATCGCTCGGCTCCCTTTCGTGAGAATGGTGGCGGTCACCGGAGCGCTGCCCGTCCACAATGTGGAGCCAGGGGACGACATCGATTATCTGATCGTGACCGCCTCCGGACACGTGTGGATGACCCGTCTTTTTGTGGTGCAGCTGGTGGTCAAGCCCGCGGCACGCCGCAGGCATGAGGTCTGTCCAAACTTCTTTCTAGCGGAGCATGCCATGGCTCTGACCGAACACGACCTCTTCCACGCTCACGAACTAACACAGATGGTTCCCATCTACGGACTTGGCGTTTACGAAGCGTTCCGAGCCGCCAACACCTGGACGGCGGCCTTCCTGCCCAATGCATCCGGGCCACCCCGGGTAGACGCGGTCAGCCACGACCGGCCCAAGGCTTGCAGAACATTGATTGAGTTCCCATTGCACAACCCAATCGGCAAGTGGATCGAACAGCGCGAGATCGCGAGGATGCAGGCCAAGCTCCGGCACAGCGTGGAGTTGGGCCAGGGCAGCGACTCCGCGGAGGTGGTGCTTTCGCCGGACCGGTGCAAGGGACATATCCGACCCCACGCACATATGACGCAAACCGCGTTTAGTGCCCGGCTGAAGCAGGACTGACAGGCAGCGCGAGCCACAAAACACTGAGGAGTTGACTATGCTCGATATTCTGCTTGTGAACCCGCTGTTCCTGCTGGAAGACCCTGTGGAAGGCAGGCTGATGACACCTTACTTTCCCCTGGGCCTGCTCTATGTCGCGGCCGTCGCGCGCGAAGCAGGTTACTCGGTTGCGATTTTCGACGCCATGTTTGCCGCTGGAGACGCCGACTTCATCGCGACCCTGGAGCGTGAGCAGCCCAGAGTCGTGGGGTTCGGTGTTTTGGCAACGGTGCGCCGTGCCGCGCTGAGACTGGCGGCGTATGCCAAGGACTCCGGAGCGGCCGTGATCATGGGCGGAGCGGACCCTACCGCGCGCCCCGACGTCTACCTGATGGCCACAACGGAGACCACGGGTGGGGCCAAAGACCGCTACGTCGTCGATCTTGTGGTCGTGGGTGAGTCAGAAGCAACCGTTCCTCAACTACTTCCTGCGCTGTTGGCGGGAGACGTGCAGCGCTTCGAGCAGATACCGGGCATTGCCTATCGCGGCGAGACCAACGAGATCCGGATCAATGAGCGCTGCGCCCTCATCAAGGAGGTCGATGCACTGCCCTTGCCGGCGCGCGATCTGGTGGACTGGGAACCCTATCGGGCTGCCTGGCGAGCCCGTCACGGCAGTTTCGCGATGTCCCTCATCGCAACGCGCGGCTGTCCCTTCAACTGCGCCTGGTGTCAGAAGATCGTGTTCGGGCGCAGCTTTCAGCCCCGTGATCCCAATCTAGTCGCGGAGGAGATGCACCACATCAAGACGGTCTACAAGCCCGACTTCCTGCGCATCGTCGACGACGCTATGGGCATTCAGAAGAGTTGGGTCAAGCAGTGGCGGGACGCGGTGCTGGAGAAAGACGCCGTCGTTCCTTTCGAATGTCTCTCCCGTGTCGACTTGCTGGATGCCGACATAGTCCGTTGGCTAAAGGAAGCGGGCTGCGAGCGTATCGCGTTGGGCGCAGAGTCCGGATCGCAGCGGGTGCTCGATGCGATGACCAAAGGATCAACGGTCGAACAGATTTACAAGGCTGCGGACCTCTGCCGCGAAGAGGGAATCCAGACCTACTTCTATATGATGGTCGGTTATCCGGGAGAGGTATGGGAGGATCTCAAACAGTCCGCGGCCATGTTACGGAAGACCCGACCGACCGCCTTCAGTACTACCATTGCCTATCCTATGCCCGGCACTGCTTTCTATGAACAGGTCAAGGATCATCTGCTTCACGAGACCGGCGACTCCGGCGTTCCGGTCCAGGCGCCCGATTGGGACTATACGGCCGAGAATCGATTGCTCTTCGAGCGCGGGCAGTATAGCACCTTTTTCTACCGCCGGGTCATTCGTTGGTTTCACCATGAGTGGGAAGACGCCTTGATCCAAGCAGGGAGACCGGTGTCGCGCATAGAGCAGGTCCGGACCACGTTGGCGCTCTGGCGGGATCGGGTGCTGATCGGAGTCCTCGCACGCCTGCCGGGCATCGGGGCAAAGGCAATTGGATGGCAGAAGCCGGCGTGAAAGTGCGACGGTTGTTACGTATAGCGATTCCGATCCTGGCTTTGCTGGCGCTTAGCAGCTGCCGCATCCCTGCCCGAGAGGCTGTTTGGGATGCCGTTCGTTCCGGACTTTACGAGCTAGAACGCCGCATCCCTGCCCGAGAGGCTGTTTGGCTCAATCCCCAGCATCGGTTCAGACCAACTCGTAAGCCTGTCATCTCCTCGCCCGCCGCCTGGGACTTCGATGGCAACGGCACCAAGGAGATCGCGATCGGCTCCTGGGACGGCTACTTCTATCTGCTTGATGCAGAGCTGAACGACCTTCCCGGCTGGCCCAAGTACAGCCCGAAAGGCTTCTTCTCTTCGCCGGCGCTGGCGGATCTAGATGGCGACACCGTGCCGGAGATCCTGGTGGGCGCCGAATCCGGCAAAGTCTTCGCCTGGCGCTATGACGGAAGCAGCATCCCAGGATTCCCCGTGGACTTAGCCGACCACGTGTGGGCGTCGCCGACGGTGTTGGAGGGGCCGCGTATTGCGATCGGCGATCTCGAAAAGATGTGGCTGCTGGACGCGGAGGGGCGACCCGCTCCCGGATGGCCCCAACCGATGAAAGGCTGGCCTGTCGCAACGGCGGCGACCGACGGCACCTATATCGCCCTGACAACACTCCTTCCTGGAGATCCCTCAGAGGGCAGCCTCTACGCCTGGACGACGGAAGGCGAGCTATTGGCGGGGTTTCCGGTCGATCTCACGCTGGACTCCGACTCCTCACCGGCGCTGGCGGATCTCGATGGAGATGGCATGCGTTGGATCATCGCCGGTGATGACGCCGGATACTTGCACGTGATCGATCTAGCGGGCCGCACACGCCCTGGTTTTCCGACTCGCTCGGAGGGGCCCGCGCCCGGACTGCCCACCCCGACACCCCACCCACCCGGTGGGAACATCCACTCCATCGAAGCCTCCCCTGCCCTGGCCGACCTGACAGGCGACGGGCGCCTCGAGATTGTGGTAGGCTCGTGGGACGGGCAGCTCTACGTGTGGAATGACGCGGGCGAAGCACTTCCGGGCTGGCCCCAGAGAGTTGGAGACCAAATCATCTCGTCCGCCGCTCTTGTCGATCTCAATGGCGACGACAAGCTTGATATTGTCGTCGGCTCCAAAGACGGCTTTCTTTACGGCTGGACCGTGGAGGCCGAGACTCTGCCCGGCTTCCCTTACGATCTCGGCGCTCCGGTCTTCTCGTCGCCCTGGGTAGGAGACCTTGAAGGAAATGGACGCGCGGACATCGTCGTCGGCGCCAACAACGGCATTCACCTACTGCGCGACGTCGGCCCGATGGGACGTGCCGCCTGGCCTATGTTCCACGCAAACGAGCGCCGTACCGGAATAGGTGATTGAGCACCATGCTGCGTCTTCTGCGCTCTTATAGGCGCTACCTATGGTTTGCAATACCCTTAGGGATCGTGTTGCTACTGACCGTCCGTGAGGCCTTCGATCCCTTCCTTATACTCTACATAAGGAACGTGGTATCGCCCGGCCCTGATCCCCTGGAGCTGGTGCTGAATGATAGGATCGCACTACGGCTCTACAATGACACGCGACCGCATATCGGCAAGATCGCCGCGCTTCAGAAGGGGCTGGTACTGGTGGTGGATGGGCAAGCCCTCATCGAAGAGGGCTACGGGTTTGGTTTGCCCCTGGTGTCGGACGGTGAGCTCGTCCACAATTCCCGCCACGCCGAAATTATGGCGGTGGATGCGCAGACCGTGGTCAAGCGCTACAGCATGGATGTCGCGGACCGGTGGTCGCAGTTCCTGCGCGTGAAGTACTTGGATGTGCCGTCGCTGGGCACCGTCGTGGTTACCTATACAGTGGAGACATCCACCACGTTGCGCATCGACGTAGACTTCAGTGAAATGCACGTCGATTGGCAGGCGGCGTACCTGATGAACGAGCAGGGGGCGGTGGCTTTCCCCATCTATGAGGATAGCGCGGGCGTGCAGCGACACGGCGACGACATAGGCATCTGGCACGCCGATGACGATCCGTTCGGGTGCTGGATCACTGAAATTCACAGTCTCGCCGACGAGGCTGTCACGACGGGAGTGCGCTTCTGCGTGGAAACGGAGCCAGGCCGCCTGCGCTACGTAGGGCGCGAGCGCTACAATCAATATAACTGGGTGCGCATCTATATGCTTTCCTGGTCGGGTATTGACATCGAGATAGATACCCCAATCGAACGCTACAGCTACACCATCCACATTGAAACACTGGATTAGGCGTGATGCGTGACTATGTACGATCCAAGCGCGGGCGCCTGTCACGGCTGCCGCTTCTCCTCTGCATCGCCTTATGGGTCGCGCTGCACCTGCGAATGGCGGATCTATCGGCGCTGCCGCTAATCCCCGATGAGGGCTATTACTGGCTCTGGTCACGGCACCTTGACTGGGCCTATTACGACCACCCGGCGGGCACCGCGCTGCTTCTTCGGTTGAGTACGTCTCTGGGCGGGCAAGGTGAGTTCGGGATTCGGTGGCTCAATGCGCTGCTCGGCACAGTATGTGTTGCCCTGGTCTGGGCATTAGCCACGCGCCTCTCCTATCCGGGCGCCAGAGGCACGTCGCGGGGCCGCACGTCGCCCTTCGCCGCATGGATCGTCGCCCTGGGCGCCCCCTATCTGATCATCTCCCGCTTTGTCTATACCGACGTGCTCTTCCTCTTCCTTATGCTGCTCAATTTCCGGTTCTTCTTAAGCATTCTGGTGTCACCCGGGCCTGGCGCCAATCCGACGGATCGGGCGAAGAGCCGCTTCCCGGCTTTCACCGGTTGGGCGATAACCCTGGCACTCCTGCTCAACACGAAGTACACGGTGTTTCTGTATATCGGCGCGCTAGGGCTCTGGCTGCTCGTGAGGCGCCATCCCTTGCTGCGCGACCGTCGCTTCTGGATGGCAGGAGGACTGGGCACCCTCGGGCTGCTGCCTGTCCTCGGCTGGAATGCTGCCTATGACTGGGTCTCATTCCGCTGGCAACTCGCGCACCTGCTTACGACCTCACCCGGTGCCGCGGCTCAGAGCCTGACACTAATATGGGCGCGGAACGCGGTCCACGCAACCCGTTATCTGACCTGGCCTGTCGCCGCAAGCGCGCTGCTCAGTGCTGCGCTGGTGGGGACCTACAGATTCCGCCGGCGCCCGGACGCGTGCAGCCGGCGACATGGGGGGATGTGTGGGCTCCTGGAACTCCTGTCATTGAGCCTCTTGGCGCCGGTCCTGCTGAGCCCTTCGGGCAGCCCGCGAAACTTACTGGGGGGCCTTGTGTTCCTCTTCCTGCGCGTGGATGCGTCTGGATACACGCGCTCACATCCTATGCGTGCAATGAAGCTAGGCCTGGCAGCTATGGTGGCGCTGTACGGTATGGGCACGATAGGGGCTCTGAGAGGCGCCCCCATTGGTTTGGAGAGCAGTGTCGTGGCCGAGATCCGGCGCGACACTGCCGGAATGCGCGAAGTGAACAGTATCCTGGCGCTCCCGGCAGACCGGACCCTGTTCGCGGTCGATTACTCCCTGGCCGGTCAGCTTGCTTACTACACAGGGCGACCGGTCACCACAAGCTGGGGCCAGTACCGCCTCTGGGCCCAGCCCGACTTCTCGAACCTCATACTGATCAGCCTGCCCTACATACCGCGGGGTGAGATCGAGGACCGGCTTCGCCGCGCCTTCACGGTTGTCGACGGTCCCTATTCCTGGCAAGACGGGCACGGTAGACAGATCACCTGGTGGCAGGCCGGGGGCTTACGCTGGAGCCCCGAAGAGGTCCTGGAGGCCTTTGACTTCTTCGCACTTGCGGAAAAGCAGCCGTGAGGAACTCAACCCGGAACCGAATCGGGAAGAACACCGTGGCCCTCCTGGCGGGCAGGATCAGTGTCCTCGCCTTGGGGCTCTGGCTTAACGGGCAGCTCGCCCGAACCGTCGGCATCGAAGGGTTGGGGCGTTACCTGCTGGCGCTGACAGTCGAAGGTATCGCGTTGGCCGTGGTCAATATGGGGCTCAACGTCTTCGCAACACGCGAGTTCGCTCGCTCCGATGCCGAAGTCACGCGGACACTTCTGGGCGCCGTCCTGGTCCTGAAGACAGCAGCAGCCATCTTTGCCATTGTGCTGCTTAATGGACTGATCGCGCCCCTACTTTTTCCGGGCCCACGCAGTCTCGCCATTGCCTGGGCGTCGTTTGGCCTCCTCCCGCAGGCGATGAATGGCGGGCTGGAAGCGGTACTGAAGGGGCGACAGCGTATGGAGATGAGCAGCGTGATCGACCTGACTGCGAGGTTGGTCGCCGTTGTGGGAGGCTTAATCTGGCTAGAGCACGGAGGCGACGAACGACATGTCCTGGCCTGCTATGTCGCGGGCCAGCTCCTGGCGACGCTGGCCCTGAGCGGCGTCGTGACGGCGTGGGGGGTGGCCCCTCGATGGCGAGGCTGGCACAGCCGCGTAGGCGCAATCGTACGCAATGCGATCCCTTTCGCGGGCGTTGATGTGGTTGCTATGCTCTATCGGCGTACAGACTTGCTGTTGCTCGCGGCCTGGCACGGAGACGCCGCGATAGGCCTCTATGGGGCGGCGTATCGCCTGTGGGAGGTTCTGGGCTTGATGCCCAGCAGCTTCCTCGACGCGCTCTTCCCCGAACTGGCGCGCCGGGATGCGGAAGGGGACGGGCGCGCGCGTCTACGGCGCCTTTACCGGCGCGTACTCCCGGCACTCCTAGCCTTCGTCCTCGCGGTGGCGACGGTGTCCTTCATAATCGCACCCCAAATCATCACACTGCTCTATGGTCAGATTCCGGGCCGAGAAGTGGTGGTCGGGCTGTTCCGACTCTTATTGCCGGCGCTGCCATTCACGTATCTTTACTTGCTCAACGGACACATGCTCTATGCGACAGACAACCAGCGACGCGTGCTCGCCGCTATGGTCACGGTCACACTTGGGAACGCACTGCTGAATGCCCTGCTCATTCCTCGCTGGAGCTACTGGAGCGCAGCCGGCATCGCGCTGGCCTCCGAGATCGCGCTGCTGGGTCTGCTCGGGACAACGGCCCGACGACATATCCTGAAACCAACACCTCTGGAGACGCGGATAATATGAGCTGGAAACTCGTCTCCGTCCTCAACCAGATAACGTTTTGGCTCTCCTGGGCCCTTATCACGCTGAACGTTTCCCAGACCGAGGGCATCTTCGTACGCCCCCTGCTCTTCTACGTTCGGTTCGGAACTACCCGGTACCCTGTCGGAGCCATCCTGATCGTGCCTCTGGTAGCTGCGCTCACCACCCTGATTCTGTGGTGGCCACGCCGCAGCGAACCGCGCCACCGGTGGCGAATTGGCCACCCGGGCATGACGATAGCTGTGGTCACATTGGGCTCTTGGGCTCTCGTTCGCTCCCTGCCCGTCCACAGCCTGTCCGTCCTCATCCCCACTATCGTTGCGGTAGTGATCTTTTGGTGCGCATACGGCCATATAGTCCAGACCCGGCAGGCAGACTGGTTCCTGGTCACCCTGGGCATCCTGGCGCTGATCCATGGCGGTGTAGCGGTGGCGCAATTCGTGCGGCAGGGATCCATAGGACTGACTTTTCTCGGAGAGCTACGGCTCGACCCCCAGATTCGCGGAAGCAGCGTCATCGAGGTGAGGGGACAGCGGTGGTTGCGCGCCTATGGGCTTCTGCCCCACCCCAACGTGCTAGGAGGGATGATGGGCATGGTCCTCTTTATAGGGCTGGGCGCCCTGCTTGGGGAGAAGGATGAGCGACGTGCGGGAGTGCGGTGGAGACTCTGGCGCTTAGGGCCCGCTGAGTCTGTCGGCATAGCCGCAGTCGTCGGCGTGGCCGCAGTCGCCGGCATAGCCGCAGTCGTCGGCATGGGCGCAGTCGCCGGGCTCTTTCTCTCGTTCTCTCGGTCGGCGTGGTTGGGCACCGGTGTGGGCCTGCTCTATTTTGCCTTGACCACACGCCTCTGGCTGCGTATCTCGTGGAGAGCGGAATGGAGACGCTATCTGCTAACCGCCGGCGCGATCCTGATCGTCATCAGTGGCACAGGATTGGGTAGTCTTGCTATGGCGCGTCTGGGACAGGCCAGCTCTCTGTTGGAGCGGAACTCGGTGAGCGAGCGCGTGCGGGACATTGGGCAAGCGCTGATGCTTATTCGGCACCTCCCCCTCACCGGAGTAGGCACAGGATACTACCTGGACGCACTCTGGGCGTGGGCTGGTGCTACGGAGCAGTATTTCCCTGCATTCCAGCATGTGCACAACGTTCCTTTGCTGGTGGGCGCTGAGATGGGCCTGCCCGGTATGGGGCTGTGGCTCTGCCTTGTCACTTTGCCCGTGATCAACCTCGCATGGGCTGCGCGTAGAGAGCCCTTGCAACCTGCCCGTGCCGCATTGGGCGCAGCGTTCCTGTTCGTCCTTACGGTAAGTATGCTGGACTCCTGGCCTCACCTGTTGCACTTCCGGTCTGCAGCGTTGTTGGGCGCGCTCTGCGGGGTTTGGGCGCAGACCACAATGGAGGCTTCAACCGATGAAACATGAGGGATCCTATGCGGGGACTGCCCGCGCCTTCGATGTGATCGCGGGCGACTACGATGGGGCCTACGGAGCCGAAGGCAACTCCGTGATGACCTGGATGCGCCACGAGAGTTTGGCGCTCCTGCAATCGACCTTTCCACCCAAGAGCCGGCTCTTAGAGCTAGGTTGCGGCACCGGGGAGGAGGCCGTGGCCTTGGCGCTGGCAGGCCATCACGTGTTGGCGACCGATATCTCACCTCGGATGGCGGCGCTGACCCATCGGAAGGCGATGGAGCAGGGCGTAGGGGAGCGTGTGCAGGCGGTAGCGCTGCCCGCCGGGCTTGTCGGCGCGCTACACCCCGCCAGACCCTTCGACGGAGCCTACGCCAGCTTCGGAGGCCTCAACTGCGAACACAACCTCGCAGCGGTCGGCGATGCGCTGGCGCGGCTGGTTAGACCCGACGGACTCTTCGTAACCTCAGTTATGGGAAGGGCGTGCCTCTTCGAGATGGCCTGGTACCTTTCTCACCTGCAGCCGCGGCGCGCTTTCCGCCGGCTTCGCGGTGAGTGGCGCTTCGCACCCGTCGCCGGTCAAGAGGGGCGCGAGGTCGCCGTGCCCACGCGGTATCTGACTATCAGGCAAGTGACCGCTGCGTTCCCAGACTTCGAGCTCGACCGCGCGCTGGCGCTGCCCCTCCTTCTCCCGCCACCCTATGCCGATACCCTCTACCGCCGACACCCCGCATTCTTTGCCGGCCTGATGCGTTATGACCGCCGGATGCGCGACAAGCGCCCGTGGCTGCATCTGGGCGATCACCTTGTGCTGGTGCTGCGCCGATCGACCGGCAACGGTCCCTCCTAAAGCGGCAAGAGTTGGGCTGGACCAGGGGAGAGAGAAAGGGTTGCCGGATCTCGCTCCCTCCCCAGTCCGTGAGGCTCTCTATGATGCCCGACGTACCCGCTCCAGCACCTCCCGCGCCCGTTGGACTACATGCTCGACGTTGAAGCCATACTCCTTCAGCACCGTCTTCCCCGGGGCGGAGGAGCCGAAGGTATCGACGCCAAGCGTGTATCCCAGGTCACCTACATACGTACACCACCCAAAGGGGCGGGCTGCCTCTACCGCGAGCCGGGCTCGCACGCCCGGTGGAAACACCTGCCTGCGGTAGTCCTCAGGCTGCGCCTCGAACAACTCCCAGCTCGGCATGGAGACGACCCGTGCCCGCACCCCCTCTTCCGCAAGCACCTGCTGCGCTTCGAGAATCAGTTGAACCTCGGAGCCGGAAGCGATCATAATGAGGTCGGGCGCGTCTCCGCCTTCTCCCGCGGGCGTCCCCTCCTCTTCGGATCCGTCTGAGGGCGCCTCCGAGAGGATATAGGCGCCGCGGCGCAGCCCCTCCGCGGGGGCGAACCGGGTGCGGTCCAGTGTCGGTACAGACTGCCGGCTGAAGATCAGGGCCACGGGATGGTCACCGGCTTCGATCGCGACCTGCCACGCGACGGCCGTCTCGTTCGCATCGCCGGGTCGAATCAGCGTGAAGTTCGGTATGGCGCGCAAGCCCGGAAGCTGCTCGACCGGTTGGTGTGTAGGGCCATCTTCGCCGAGGCCGATGCTGTCGTGGGTGAAGACATAGATGACGTGTTGCTTCATAAGGGCTGCCAGTCGCATCGGGGGGCGCATGTAGTCGGAGAAGATGAGGAAGGTGCCCGTGAAGGGGATCAAGCCTCCGTGCGCAGCGATGCCGTTGCTGATCGAGCCCATCGCGTGTTCACGAACGCCGTAATGGATGTTGCGGCCCTCGTAGCTCCACCCTCCCTCACTCAGGCCCAACGTTTCCTCGTCGGCGGTGTCGGGATGCTCGAAGTCGCCAAGCCCCTTTAGCACCGTGTACGTGGAAGGAGCCAGATCTGCATCGCCGCCAACGAGATTCGGCAGCCGGTCCGCGATCGCCTTCAGTACCTGCCCGCTCGCCTTGCGCGTCGCCGTGCCCTCAGCGTCGGCCTCGAATTGGGGAATATCCGCGTTCCAGTCCTCGGGCAGCTCACCCTTCATAGCGCGCTGGAGTTCTTCCGCCAGATCGGGATAGTCGCGCGCATACGCCGCGAAGCGTTCCTCCCAGTCAGCCTCGTCCTCCTTGCCCTGCGCGACCGATCCGCGCATATGGTCGCGGACCTCGTCCGGAATGAAGAAGGTCTTCGACTTCGGCCAGCCCAGGTTCATCTTCGTCCGCTCAACCTCTTCCTCGCCCAGGGGTGAGCCGTGCGCCTCATAGCTATCCTGCTTATTGGGAGAGCCATACCCGATGTGCGTACGTACGATGACAAGGGAGGGCCGCCCGTTCTCCTGGTGGGCGCGTTTCAGTGCCGACTCGAGCGCATCAAGGTCGTTGCCGTCCTCGATGTATTGCACGTGCCAGCCATAGGCCTCAAACCGCTTCCCGACGTCCTCGCTGAAGGCCACGTTCGTCGATGCTGCAAGCGAGATGCTGTTGAAATCGTAGAAGCAGATCAGCTTCGAGAGCTTCAGATGGCCCGCCAGGGAGGCAGCTTCGGCAGTGACACCCTCCATCATATCGCCGTCGCTGCAGATCACGTAGGTGTGGTGGTCGATGATATCATGACCGGGCTGATTGTAGCGTGCGGCAAGGTGGGCCTCGGCAATGGCCATCCCGACGCTATTGCCGAAGCCCTGACCGAGCGGCCCTGTGGTCGTCTCAACCCCGGGCGTGATGTGAGATTCCGGGTGTCCGGGTGTGATGCTCTCCCACTGCCGGAAGGACTGGATCTCGTCCATAGGCAGATCGTAGCCCGTCAGGTGAAGGAGGCTATAGAGCAGCGCCGATCCATGCCCCGCCGAGAGCACGAACCGGTCGCGGTCAAACCACTTTGGATTGCGCGGATTGTGCTTGAGGAAGCGTGCCCATAGCACGTACGCCATCGGAGCAGAACCGAGCGGCATGCCCGGATGGCCGCTATCGGCCCGCTCTACCATGTCCACCGCCAAAAACCGAATCGTATCCACGGATCGCTGGTCGAGTTCGCGATTCCCTTTCGGTACCGTCATCACACCCTCCTTTGTACCCTCCACTGTCCCGACATCAATCAGTAACTAACCCGCCTCGGTTCGTCGTCATACCTCCAACCGGTCACCGACGTATCGCGGAGCCAGAAGAGGTCGGCATCAGATTGTGCAGCCTCATCGTCCTTCTGGATCAGCGATTTGACCTCATCCACATGCTGCTCGTACTCACCGGAAGATAGGGGTTTGAAGTTGGCGGCCATCTCCACGGCCCGATCAATGTGCTCGATCTTGTCCAGCCCCACAATGGCCAACGAGACGCCCTCCAGCCCGAGAGCGTAGCGTAGGGCACGCTCGATATGGGGTGCGTGGCCATGATGCAGAACCTTCATCGCGATGACCGCCGTGTTCTGTTCGCGAGCCACGGGCAAGAGGATCTGATCCGCGGCAGTGATCAGGTGGTCGATGATGCTAAGCGCGACCAACACCGTGTCGAACCGATACTCGCGCAGCGCCTGTGCCAACAGCGAGGGACGGGCGTGTCCCGTGATACCGATGAAGCGCGTCAGCCCCTCCTCGCGCGCTTGCTCCAGAGCTTCGACCGCGCCCCCCGGCGCTAACGCCTGTTCGAGGTCGGCCCAGGCGGAGATCGCGTGAATCTGCACGACGTCGACGTGATCGGTCTGCAGCCGCTCCAGAGACTGCTCCAGTTCCCGGCGCACACCTTCGTGGCTGCGCTTGTTGATCTTCGTTGCCAGGAAGACCTCATCGCGGCGCGTACGCATAACCTCGCCGAGATGTGGCTCACTCCCGTAATCCGGGCTGGTATCCAGGTAGGTCATGCCGCGATCGATGGCGTAGTTCAGACACTTGACGGCATGATCGCGCGATATGTGATCGCGCCCCAGGGGTGCCGTGCCATAGCCCACCAGCGGCACCTGCACCCCCGTCCTTCCGTACATCCGTTGAGCTTCGAGCTTAATCATCGGTTAACCCTCCTCTCAAGGATACATCATGATTAATTATAGCGTTCCCTGAGTAATGACCATGCGCTTATTCGCACACCCCGCATCAAGCCATCGCCTCCACTCCCGGGCGGTTGCAACTC
>SLDA01000601.1 GCA_007125545.1 Thermoflexales bacterium
CAGCCACGAGAAACTCCAGCCCCAATAAGATCACCTCGCCCAAGTTCTCGCGATAGCGGTGGTATCGGGCTATGGAGAACGACTCCTGTGAGATCCGGTAGAGGAAGTTGCCGGTTGCGACAGCGGCACCAAGCAAAATCACGGCGATCCCCCCAAACTCCAGGATCATCACCCCCAACAACGCGATCGAGCGCAAAGGCTCCTCGCTATCGACCATCTCCGGCGCGAGGGCAGGTACGATGCCAACCCGGCTTCGAGAGCACCCGCTGATGAGCATCCATAGCAGCAGAATCCAACAGGACCGTCGAACCAACCGCTCACGAGACTTCATACTATGAGACATCATAGCCCTCTCCTCTTGGCTGCTTAACCGGCGCTAGATCTCCACAGCAAGTGTAGTGGGTAGGGGTGACTTGACCCGGATCGCGAGTGCGAAGGGTACCGAGAGCATAATGATGGCTGCCGCGCCCCAGCAGAGTGCCTGGTAGCCGACCAGGCTCAGCAGCGTTCCCGCCACCAGTGCCATCGAGACCGAGGTCACGTGATTGACGCTCACGCCGGCCGACAGCGTCGGCCCCAACTCCCCGGCCGGCGCGATGCGGTTGACATAGGTCGAGAGCCCGATGCCGAGCGTGATCAGCAAGTTGATGCAGATCAACATACCGCTCAGGAACCAGACATTCTGAACAGTGGCGTAGCCGACGAAGCAGAGAGCCAGTGCGACATAGCTGACGGAGAGTGTCGTTCGTTCTCCGACGATGTCCAGGAGGCGTCCCAGCCGTGGCGCCAGGATGAAGTTGACGGTGCTGCTGGCAACGAGCAGGAGCGAGATGTCCCGTGCGCCCAGGCCATAGTGCTGCACAAGGATCAATGTGCCGAAAGCCCCAAACACCTGGGTCCGCGCCCCATCGAACAGGATCAGCACGTAGTAAAGCCAATACTTGCGCCTGAAGAGGAGGCGCGGCTGGCCTTTCTGGGTCTCGCCGATCGAGGGCGGGATGCGCCAGAGCAAGAGTCCGCCCACGGCTATCGCGCCACCACCGAGGATGAAAAGGGCGCGTAGCGGGAGCATGGTGGATGTCACCGCGGTCAGCGCCATCCCTCCGATGGAGGCCAGGGCTGCAATCGATGCCAGAAAACCCAGTGTCCGACCCGAGTTCGCTTTCTCACTCAGAGTCAGACCCAGTGTGCTCTGCAGCGGCATCCAGACGTGAAAGCCGAGGCTCGCGGCCACGGCGGCGGCGAGCACGCCTGTGTAGGATTGGACGCTAGCATAGAGGGCATAGCCCAGCCCCATAACCATCACCGCGATCCCGGCCCGCCGTGGAAGCGGCCAGCGCATAATGAGCGCAGCAATGAAGACCAGCATCAGGCCCGGAATCTCGCGGATGCCCTGCATCCACAGTACCTGTCGACCAGTCAACTGCAGGACATCGACCAGAAAGTTGGTGTTGGCGCCGTTGATGGCGCCCTGGCCCAGACCGACAAAAAACGTCGTGGTTGCCAGGATAAGCAGATTGGCGCTCCAGCCGCCTCTTGCAGCGCGGAGCCGGTCACGTACTGAGAGTTGCATCTCTATGCCTCTTGATTGATGGGATGGTGCTACAGCTGTCAGTATAAGCCCGTTTGCGCGACAGGCGAACGGAAATAGTCACTGACGGCCTACTCGGTTGGTTCGATCCCTTCATCGCCCTGTCTTTCGGCGGCGCCGCGCTCCTGAAGCCAGTAGAGCACCACCCAGCCTAACAACGCCCAGACCGCCCCCGCTGCCCAGCCTGCCAGGACGTCCGTGGGCCAGTGCACGGCGAGGGACACCCGGCTGATGCCCACCAGAATCGCGAGTCCTGTAGCCACGGCGACCAGATAGGCGCGCACGCGCCGCCGCTTTTCCGTCCGCGCCAGCAACACCGCCAGGGTCAGGTAGGTCGTCGTCGCCATCTTCGTGTGACCGCTGGGGAAAGCAGCGGTGTGGACCGGATCGAGGAAGGGCACAAGCCCCGGACGCTCGCGCCCGAAGGCATCTTTGAGCCAGAACGTGAGAAGCCCGCCACTGACCACGGCCACCATCACGAAGAGCGCGGTTCGCTGGCGTCCTCTCAAGACCAGGTATCCGACCACTGCGAAAGTGACCATAGACAGCACGGCCACGCCGCCCAGCGCCGTGATGTCACGTACGACCACCTCCATCCACTGCGGTCCCAGAAGCTCGGTGGGGTCGTCCGGCTCCCGAAAGGCGAGCAGCACGCGCTCGTCGAAGGCTTGGAGCGTCCCAGCCTCCACCAAGTCCGCCAGTACCACGAAGAGCCAGATGCCCCCTGCGACCAATACCAACACCATCAGGATCGGCGGTACCTGGCCGCGAAGAGTCGACCAAAGCTTGGACAATTGCTTCATTCAATCCCTCACATAATCCTGCTAATCCGGAGTTCCACCTGAATTGTAACATACTCTGCACCCGCGACCGCCCCACGATGCCCCAGCATCCGGCTCTCCCCCCTGCCGGCGTCGCACGAACGTCCGTGTCCGGCGTCTCCGCGCCGGCATCCGGCTCTCCCCCCTGCCGGCGCCGCACGAATGTCCGCGTCCGGCACCTCAGCCCTAGCATCCGGCTCTCCCCCCTGCCGGCAGCGCACGAACGTCCGCGTCCGGCGTCTCAGCGCCGGCCCATATCTTCTTGTCGCCGGCTGGGGGGAGTTGGAGGGGGGCGTCCCGTGCAGATGCGCATACCGCCTCACGCGGATACAGACCCCCACCCAGCCTCCCCCGACGGGGAGGAGCCAGAAGCAGACGCGCCTCAGCGCCAGCTGCCAGCATCCGGCTCTCCCCCCTGCCGCCACCACACGAACGTCCGTGTCCGGCGTCTCAGCGCCGGCCCATATCTTCTTGTCGCCGGCTGGGGGGAGTTGGAGGGGGGCATCCCCTGCAGACTTATCTCACGCTCCTTCACACACAGAGCTGCGCGGTTGCCTGAATCACCGGGACTCCTACAATCAATGTACATACTACGCGACGATACTTGGAAAGGAGTTCCATGAGTTTCTACAGTCGTTTCGCCAGCTATTACGAGTCCGTATTTCCCTTCAGCCAGGGCGTGTACAATTTCCTTCGAGACCACCTCCCCCTCCCTCCGGCTACTCTGCTGGACGTCGGTTGCGGGACCGGGCACTATGCCGGGGTCCTGGCCGAGGACGGCTATGACGCCACGGGCATCGACCTCGATCCGCAGATGATCGCCTATGGGCGGTCGCACTACCCTAATGCCACATTTCACGTTCTAAATATGCTCGACATCGACGGCCTGGAGCGGGACTTCGACGGCATCTACTGCATCGGCAACACGGCGGCCCACCTGACGCGGACACAGTTCGCCGGCTTTCTCGACCAGGTGCGTGACCGGCTCGCGCCCGGCGCTCCTTGGATCCTCCAGGTGATGAACTGGGACTACGTTCTGACCCAGGACGAGGTCACGCTCCCCCTCATCGAGGCCGAAGGTGGCATCCTTTTCAAGCGCACCTATCGCGACATCTCCCCCGACGCCGTCACCTTCGAGACCCGCCTGGAGGTGGGCGGTGAAACGATCTTCGAAGACGCCACCCCTCTCTATCCGCTACGCTCGGAAAACATCACCACACTCCACGTGGAACGTGGCTTCGAACTCACCGCGCACCTCGGCTCCTACGCCGGCGCCGACTTCGACCCTACCCAGTTCTCCGCCAACATCTTCGTCTTTCGTTAGCTTTCCTCCTCTGTGCTCCGTGGACCTCCGTGTCTCCGTGGTGATGGAACAAACCGCCGGTGGGTGTCGTCTAGAGAGCAGGGTTGGTAATATTGACGTTGAAGGAGCGAGACTAGAGATGAAACGGCACAGATTATGGATGGTTGCGATTTTGGTTCTAACGTTGACGAGTCTGGTAACCGGCTGCGCATCGTTTGGCCCGGTGCTTGCCGGGCGAAGTCCGGAGCCCGATGGAGAAGCGGTCATGTTGGAAGGCACCCGGTGGAATCTGATCGAGATGAATGGTACGCCGGTGACGGACCCCGGCAAGGCGACGCTCGACTTTGATGAAGACAGCGCGGGCGGGGTAGGCTTCTGCAACTTCTTCTTCGCCTCCTATGAGCAGGACGGCTCATCGCTCACCATCGGCGACATTGGCTCGACGCTGATGGCATGCCCCGAACTGGACTCCGAAGCCGACTACTTCGCCGCATTGGAGACCGTCGCCGGCAGCCGTATCGATGATGGCAACCTCGTGCTCCTGAACGCCGAAGGCGACGCAGTTCTGGTCTACGAGCCCGCAAAGCACACGCCCCTTGAGGGCACGGCATGGCTCCTGACGAGTATGCACACGGATCGCGACAGCATGACCAGCCTGGTCTGGGGCGCCGAGGCCACCGCCGTTGTAGAAGACGGCATCATCGGCGGCACCACCGGCTGCAACCACTACTCCGGTGAGTTCACGGTTGACGGTGCAGAGGTTGAGGTCGGGGAGCTCATCCAAACCGAGATGTACTGCGAGGAACCCGAAGGCGTGATGGAACAAGAGGCCGCCTATCTGCGGTTGCTCGCCCAGGTGGAGAGCTACGAGATCGTGCGGGACCGGCTGACCTTCTTCGATGCCGGCGGCACACAGCTACTGACCTACGCCGCCGCAGCCGATTAACGCAGCGACAGCAATCACCAAGCCCGCGAGCACGCTCGCGGGCTTGTCGTCTTGCCCATCAACGTGGATTGTAGTGCGCGCCCATTTGGAGATGCTCACCTCCTAACCTCTTGCGGTTCGCCGGCTTGGGTGTACGCTTGAATCGTAACAAGAATGCTCCTGAGGAGGTTGTTTCGTGACCCAACCCATCGCGCGACGCAAACCGCTCACCGCCCGCGTCGGAATCTTCGGCGTCGGACTGGACATCTACTGGGACCAGTTCCCCGGACTGCTCGACGCCTTGCTCGGATACCTCGATACCTTCGAGGCCCAAGTTCGCGCCAACGGCGTCGAGACTGAGTCCTTCGGCATGGTCGACAACGCCCAGGCCGCCTATGCGTTGTTGCCCCGGCTCAAAGCTGCCGACCTCGATCTCGTCTTCGTCGATATGCTCACCTATGCGACTTCAGCAACGTTCGGCATCCTCATTCGTGAACTGAACGTACCTGTGGTGCTCGTGGCGCTCCAGCCCCTCTCGCGCCTCGACTACGCTCGGGCCACGATCGAGATGCAGCTCAAAAACGACAATATCTGCTCGCTGCCCGAGTTCGCGGGGGTTGCAGTGCGCATGGGCAAGCAGGTTCCGCCCATGATCATCGGGACGCTGGAGGACGATCCCCGTGCTGCCTCCGAGGTCGCCACCTGGTGCCGCATCGCGCGCGTGCTCCACGACCTCAAACGCGCCCGTATCGGCCACTTCGGGCATCCCATCGAAGCGATGCTCGATATGCACACCGACCAGACGGCGCTCACCGCCGCTTTCGGTCTCCACGTCGTGCAGACCGAACTGGACGACCTGGTGCTCCTTGCCCGAGGCGTGACCACCGAGGAGATCGCGGCAAAGGAGGCCCAGATCCTGGAGATTTTCGACACCCCCGATCCGGTTTCGGATCCCCTCACGGAGCGCCTCACCGCGCTCGACCTGCGCAACGCCGCGCAGATGGC
>SLDA01000387.1 GCA_007125545.1 Thermoflexales bacterium
GCGTGAAATCTGGGGACTGGCGGACCTGCCCCACTTCCATTATTCGCAACCCCGGACTCGATGGCCCGCCGCGCCGGCACACCGGCTCAATCCTCGTCCAACGGGGCGTGATGACGGCCGGGATTACAGTGGTGGCCACAGCCACTGAGAACGTATACCGAGGAGATAACCTATGGCTGTACAACCTAGAGTGGATGTTGTGACCGTTGGGGCAGGCTGGACCGCCGCGATTCTGGCATGGAAACTAACAGCCGCCGGCGTGCGTGTGTTGTCACTAGAACAGGGCCCAGTCCGAACCACCGTTTCGCATTTCGGGCACAACCACGATCATCTATCGCATAGCGTGCGAATGGCTATGAAGATCGATCTACGCCGCGAGACCTGGACGTGGCGCCCAAACCCGCGCGCGCCCTCTCTGCCCTTACGCAAGCACGGAGCTTTTCACCCAGGCCAGGGCCTCGGCGGCGCCGGTGTACACTGGGCTACGCAGCACTGGCGCTTCTACCCTACGGACTTCGAGTACCGCTCCCACCACATCGAGCGCTATGGCGAAGATAAACTTCCGCAAGGCTCCCGCGTTCAAGACTGGGGCCTGACTTACGCCGACTTGGAATCGTACTTCGATGCTGTCGACTACGACATTGGCGTGTCCGGCGTCGCAGGTAACTTGCGGGGAGAAATTCAAGAGGAAGGAAATCCCTTCGAAGGTGCGCGCAGCCGGCCCTATCCCCTGCCGCCTACCGAGCGAAGCATTGCAGCGGGTATATTCAGCGCGGCGTGCGAAGAGCTGGGCCACCATCCCTTCCGGCAGCCGGGGGCCATTCTATCGCGAGCCTATACCGGTTTGTCGGGACATGCACGGGCTGGCTGCCTCTACTGCGGCTATTGTGTGCGCTTCGGATGCCATGTAGACGCGAAGGCCAGCCCCATCACAGATCATATCCCTATGGCCGTGGCTACCGGACTGTATGAAGTCAGGCACCACTCTCATGTAACCCGTGTGAATATAGGGGCAGACGGGCTGGCGACAGGCGTCACGTATGTCGACCTGGCGACGGGAGAGGAGCACGAACAGCCGGCGGACATCGTCATTCTATCGGCGTGGCCTCTCACGAACGTACGCTTAATGCTGCTCTCGCGCAACGAGGCACACCCGGACGGCATTGGCAATGACCGGGGTATGGTCGGCCAGAACCTAACATACCAGCTGAGCCAAAGTCCCGTGACGGGGATCTTCGAGGACCGGCGGTTCAACACCTATATGGGCCATTCGCTTCTGCAGGATGTGATTCACGACTTCAACGCCGACAACTTTGATCACAGTGACCTGGACTTTATCGGTGGCGCCTCCATCACTGCCGGCGGCGGAGAGCGCGATCCGCTTACGTCCACGCTCAATATGCCCGGCCTCCACGCCGGGGAGGGCGAAAACGGAAACGACGAGGAGGATGAACCCCCGCAGCACCCACCCCTCTTCCATCAAGTCCATAGCCTGGCCGGACAGGGCGATGAGTGGGGCGAGGATTGGAAGGAAAACTTGGGTCGTAACTGGGACGGCATTGTTTCCATCGGCATCCAGGGTGAGAGTCTACCTTATCATGATCAATTTATGGATCTTGATTCAAACTACAGGGACGCCTTTGGGTTGCCACTACTCCGCATCACATTTGACTGGCAGCCGAACGACTACAATCTCTACCGCTTTATGGCCGAGCGTTGCGTGGAGATCATGGAAGCGATGGGGCCGGATCGCATGACCGTAACAGAAGAACTTGGGCCTTTCGAAATCCACCCCTATCAGAGCACCCATATCACGGGTGGCGCCATTATGGGTGTGGACCCCAGCAACTCAGTAACCAACCGTTACGGACAGGTATGGGACACACCTAATGTGTTCGTGACCGGAGCCACCCTCTATCCCCAGAACCCCGGCATGAACCCCACAGGTCCGCTCCTGGCCCTCGCCTATCTAGCGGGAGATGGGATCACTGAGAGGTACTTGAGGGACGAAGGGCAGATCATAGACTAGGATGATCGTGCATGGAGTTGTATGACGACGTCGTAGCCCACCTTAAGGCCGGCGACCTCGCGACCTTAAAGGAATTGCTGAATCCGCAGGATGTCGACAAGCTCCTGGATCTAATCCGGGAGCTTGGTCCCTCAAGGCGGGCCATCGTCTTCCGCCTCCTTCATAAGGATCTGGCGCTGCGCCTGTTTGAGCAAAGCGGCAGTGAGGTCCGCCACGACCTGATCCTCGCCTTTGGTCACGATCAAGCTGTAGAGGTTTTTGCGGAGCTGGCGCCCGACGCACGGGCGCGGCTCTTGGACGAACTACCGGCGGGCGTGGCCAAACGGCTGGTCGAGACGCTGCCTCGTGAGGAACGCCGGAAGCTGGACGTACTCATGGGTTATCCGCCGGAAACGGCGGGACGGATTATGACGCCGGACTATGTGCGCCTGACACGGGAGATGACGGTGGAGCAGGCGCTGCGCAAAATCCGGCAAGTGGGACAGGACCGGGAAACTGTCTATCTCCTCTACGTCACGGATGACCAACGAACGCTGGAAGGTGAGGTCTCGCTGCAGGCACTGGTCATGGCAGAGCTGGATCAAACGATTACGGAGATTATGGAGGAAGATGTTCCTTGGGTGGTCACTGACACCGATCAGGAAGAGGCCGCGCAGATCATCAAGCAGCAGGATCTCCTCGCGCTTGCGGTGGTGGACCGGGAACAACGGCTGGTAGGGATTGTAACCGTGGACGATGCGATGGAGATCCTCGAAGAGGAGATGACCGAGGACTTCCTGCAACGCGTGGCGATCGCTCCGTTTGGAAAAGAGCAGGGGCACGACAGCTACCGGCTGGTGCACGGACCGATTTGGCGCACGTGGTTGATCCGGGTGCCATTCCTGGGTATTACCCTGATCGGCGGGCTGCTCGCCGGTAGCGTCATTAGCGCATACGAGGAAGCTATCGCTGCCATCCCTGCCCTGGCCATCTTCATCCCCGTCGTGATGGATGCGGGTGGAAATGCAGGGACGCAATCCTCCACGATTTTCGCGCGGGCTCTGGTGCTGGGGCACATCAGTTCGCGTCAGATGATCGGTCATCTGCTCCGGGAAATGGCCGTCGGCTTCACAATCGGGGCGATATTGGGTGTCGTGGCAGGCGGAATTGTCGTGGTATGGCAAGACTCGGTGGAGATCGCGTGGGTCGTCGGTCTCGCCCTGGCGGGCACGACCACGCTTGCGACCACGCTCGGCTTCCTGGTCCCTTACGGCTTGCAGGAAATTGGCATCGATCCAGCGGCGGGCGCAGATCCGATTATCACGACGATCAAGGATATTACCGGGCTGCTGATCTATTTTGGCTTGGCTATATTGTTACTAGGGGCACTGTAGACAGGGGGTACCGTGCGAATTGAACCTATCGATAGCGTGGATGTTGGTCTCTGGCCTGCGACTGTGGCGGTTTGGAGAGATTATATCAGCCTTACCAAGCCGCGCGTCGCGGCACTCCTGCTACTAACGGCCCTCGTCGCGATGTTTATGGCTGCGGACGAAAGTCCGTCGCTCCTGCGGGTGGGATTAACAATGCTCGGCGGGTACCTGGCTGCGGGCGGCGCAGGTGCGATTAACTGCTACCTCGACCGTGACCTCGACGGGCAGATGGAACGCACCTCGCAGCGGGCCATCCCTGCCGGAAGGCTCAAGCCCACGCACGCGCTGTCTCTGGGACTTGGCCTCGGCGTACTCTCAGGGTTGGTCCTTTGGTTCGGCACGCACCCCCTGGCAGCCATCCTTGCCCTGCTCGCGTTTTTACATTACGTGCTCGTTTACACATTGTGGCTCAAGCGGCGTTCATCGCACAACGTCACGATAGGCGGATTGGCGGGCGCGGTGCCGCCACTCGTGGGCTGGGCTGCCGTAAGCGGTACGCTTACGCCGGTCGCCTTTCTGCTCTTCGCGATCGTCTTCTTCTGGACGCCGCCTCACTTCTGGGCACTGGCGCTGATGCGGCGCAAGGAGTATGCGCGCGCCGGCGTGCCGATGTTACCGGTCGTGCGGGGCGAAGACGTCACCCGCCGGCAGATCGTGATCTATGTCGTACTGACGGTTTTACTGTCCGTCTTGCCAATGTTAACCGGCACACTGGGCGTTTTTTATGGCGTCGCCGCAGCTCTACTCGGAGGTAGTTTCCTGTATCTGGCTGTCCGCCTGCTCAACCATGCGGAGGCCCCAATGACCCGTCGCTTCTACTTCTTCACCTTGCTATACCTCGCCTTGCTCTTCCTGGCGATGTGGGTCGACTATGGAGCGGTCAAGTGAACGAATCAGAGACAAGGTGGTATCAGCTTACAGAAGAGGACGCCTTTTCGCGGCTAGATAGCGAACCGGGCGGCCTGACCTTTTCGGAGGCCGAGAAACGTCTCGAAGAACACGGACCCAACGAGATCGAAAAGGGGGAAGAGACCACATGGATCGAAGTCCTGGTGGCTCAGATCAAGAACCCGCTGATCCTGGTCTTGTTTGTGGCAGCCGGCATCTCCCTGCTTGCCGGCGAAGCCGTGGATGCGATCGTTATCGTCGCGGTCATCGTCGTGAACACGTTGATCGGCTTTGTGCAAGAGTACCGGGCCGAGAAGTCGCTCGAGGCACTCCAGGAGCAAGCGGCCCCGGAGGCTGAAGTCGTACGCTGCTCAGTCGAAGACGGCACGGAGGAGAGCATCGACGTAAGTATTCCCTCACGCGAAGTCGTGCCCGGGGATATCATCATTTTGAGTACAGGGGATAAGGTTCCAGCTGACGCGCGCCTGCTGCAGGTATCGAGCCTCGAAGTCGATGAATCGATGTTGACGGGAGAATCAACACCCGTCCAGAAGGTAATCGAGCCTATGGAAGAAGAGGCGCCGGTCGCCGAGCAACAGAATCTCGTCTTCGGAGGTTCAACGATTACGCAAGGACATGGGAGGGCTCTCGTCTTCGCAACCGGTTCGGACACGGAGATGGGTAAGATCGCCACGATGATCCAGGAGACGGAAGACGTTGAGTCGCCACTCCAGCGGCAGGTGCGAGACCTCAGTCGCAAGATGGGTTTTCTGGCGCTGGGCGTCGCCATTGTCACAGTTCTGCTGGGCCTAATTCGGGGCTTCGAAGTTGCGGAGATCTTCCTGTTTGCGCTGGCCGCCGCCGTCTCCTCCGTACCTGCAGGACTCCCTGCGGTGATGACGATCACCCTGGCGGTGGGGGTCAACCGAATGGCGAAGAGAAATGCAATCATCCGCCGGCTACAGGCAGTCGACACCCTAGGAGCTGCAACCACGATCTGCACGGACAAAACGGGAACCCTGACGAGCAACCAAATGACGGTCCAGCAGATCAGCTTCGATCACCGGAGCGTCAGAATCACCGGCGTTGGATTTGAACCGGAGGGTCGCTTCGAGATCGATGAGGAAGAGGTTGACCCCGGGGAGGATGAAGAGCTGCATCTGGCCCTTCAGATCGGGGCGCTGTGCAACGACTCCCGCCTAAATCGCCACGACGAGGAGGGACAACACGTTTGGGAGATACGCGGCGACCCGACGGAAGGAGCGCTGGTTGTGGCAGCGGCAAAGGCCCACCAGCACAAGGAAAACCTCGAAC
>SLDA01000167.1 GCA_007125545.1 Thermoflexales bacterium
CAAAGAGATCTCGTGCAAGCACGGCAGACAGCTTCTGGTGCAGAATCATCGGGGCCAAGCGCTCTTCTGCCAGGACGGGGATGCCGTGGCACTCGGCGAACGCGACACGAGATGCTACAGGAATGATCGCGCTAACGTCGTGTAGCCAGCCGGCGACGCCGGCTTGTATCCCATCCACTCCAAAGCGCTCCGCGAGGCGCGCCGACTCATCGGCGACGGCTCGAACGTGCACAGCCGTGGTCGCACAGCCTTGCGCGGTTAGCAAACGGGGCACGCTCTCGGCCAGGTCGCCGGTCAAGGGCGGCTCTTGTTGAAACTGTAGAAGATCGTCCATATAGCACACAGTATACCAGCGTTATCACATGTGCCCTATCACTGCCCAAGCCTGTGGTATAATGAAGATAAGTTGGATCTTCTCTCAGACTGTAGGAAATTGAACCTTCTCCAATGGAAATCGAAGCCAAGTACACAGTCCTCGACCAGAGAACCTATACGACGCTCATTCGACTCCATCAGATCGGAGACTTCCGAGTCGAGGAAGGGGGCACTCGCTCTATCCTGGACACCTACCTCGACACCGACGACCGAGCCCTCATCTCCGCAGGCTACGCATGCCGCCGGCGCCGCCAGGACGGCGAGACGACGATCTCGGTCAAGAGCCTTAGCTCGGGCAACGCTACAGCCGATGACACCATCCACCGCCGTATAGAACTCGAGATCCCGATCGACGAAGAGCGGGTGCTCAGACCCGACCGCTGGCCGGAAAGTCCTCTCCGCCACCTCGTTCTCGAGGCATGCGGCGGGCAAACGCTAACGGAGATCCTGGACATCGAGCAGGCGCGGCAGGTTCGCTATCTCCTCTCCCCTGAAGGAACCGTCGTCATGGAGCTGGACCTCGATAGAGTGGAGATCAGGGGTCGGCCGGGTGACGGCGACCAAGCCACCAAGGGGAAAAGCAGACGCGGCAAGGCCGTCCATGTCTTTACCGAACTGGAAGTAGAGCTAATGGAGGCAGGGAGTGAAGCCGATTTACAGCAGGTGATGGCGCACCTCACCGGGCTACCAGGGCTAAGCGCTCAACCCACATCGAAGTTCGAACGGGGTCTGGCGCTCATTGCGGGCGGCGCGACCTCGAACCGCCATCAACGCAGCCTCCGTCCCGATGATACGGTGGAGGAAGCCGCGCGTCGCTTGCTCCGTCCGCTCTTTCTGAAAATGCAGGCCCATGAAGCCGGCACGTATGTGGGTGAGGATACCGAGCAGCTCCACGATATGCGGGTCGCGATCCGCCGGATGCGCACACTGTTGCGCGTGACCGAAGCCTATCTAGACCCGGCAGCGCTGCAACCGGCGTGCAGTGGCCTGCGGAAGACGGCACGCATTTTGGGAGCGGTGCGTGATATGGATGTGTTCCGCGAGAAAACCGGGATCTACTTGACGGAGTCCGCGATATCGCCCAGCTCATTCGCGCCACTGATGCAAGTATGGAACGTAGAATATGCCCGGCGGCGTAACGAGATGCTCGCGTACTTGGGTGAGCGGGAGTATGCGCGGTTCAAGAAGCGCTTCTGGGCCCAGCTGAAGACAGGGCTTCCGACGCGAGGTAAGCCGGCCCGCATCAGTCACGTCGGCCGTGAAGTCGTCACCGCCCAGCTTCGCCGTCTCCAGCGCAGGAGCGCGTCGCTCACGGAACCGGTGAAGGACTATGAAGCCTATCACCAACTGCGCATTGACGCCAAACACCTGCGGTATAGCCTGGAGTTCTTTCAGACCCTCTTGGGTGCTGAGGCCCTCGAGGCCATTGAAGTCCTCAAGCACCTTCAGGATCACTTCGGCGATCTCCAGGATGCAGTAGTGGCGGCATCCCACCTCCGCGCGGTTGCAGCCTATGGTACCTGGGTGACCCCGGAGCAGAGCCAACTGCTGTGGAGGAGCCCGGCTGCCCCTGAGGCAGCGGACCTCACATCGATGGATGCTATCTGGACCTACCTCCGCGTGCGTGAGGCCGAAATCGAAACACTCACGGAGGCTACACCCCAGGTGTGGCAGGAGTTCCAGGATCGCGGCGTTCCGGAACTCGTCCAGACTGCGTTGGCCGGCATCTAAGACAGAAACCCGCTGTGACACTTAATACCCTAGCTACCACCAAGACAAGGAGAGCTGTCGATGGAACCAGAACCTACCTACGTGATACTGATGGGGCCCCCTGCTTCGGGCAAGGGAACCCAAGCCGAGCGCCTGCAAGAACTGCTGGATCTGCCTCATGTCGCAAGCGGCGACCTCTTCCGTTATAATCTGAAAAACGAGACGGAACTCGGGCGCCGAGCGAAAGTCTACATGGACAAAGGGGAGTTGGTGCCGGATGACGTCACCATCGCGATGGTGCTGGATCGCCTTTCCCAAGCAGACGCCAATAAAGGCGCGCTGCTCGACGGATTCCCGCGCACTGTGGTGCAGGCAGAGGCCCTGGACGACGCTCTCGCCGAGAAGGGCAACGGCATCGACCTCGTCCTGAACATCCGTGTTTCCGAAGAGGAGCTCATTGCCCGTGTGACAGGTCGCCGCCTGTGCAGACAGTGCGGAGCTTCCTATCACGTGAAGTTCAACCCACCCAAAGAGCCCGGAGTCTGTGATAAGTGTGGGGGCGAACTCTACCAGCGGGATGACGATACCGAGGAAGTCGCCCGAAAACGGTTGGATGTCTACGAGGCGCAGACGAAGCCTCTGGTTGAGTATTACGAGGAGGAGGGACTTCTGATCCACATCGACGGCGAGAAATCCATCGATGAGGTCACGACGGCGCTGCGTGAGGCAATTGAGAACAACCTCTAGCCCCACGTCGACCTAACTATTAGCACCGGCGCCGGACTGATAAGCCCGGCGCCGGTGCTGTCAAGCGCAACTCTCCACACGGGCGTTGTTACTCGTCGTGGTCCCAGATCCCGCGGTGCTGGATCATCCACGACTGCGAACTGAGGGGTTCCTCCCCCGGCTCAGGACGGGTGCGTTCATAGGTGCCGTCCGGCAGCAATCGCCAGGCCTGCACATTGTCCTTCAGATGCACCTTCAAGATTTTGTCGCGGACAGCGTGCAACAAATCCGGATCCTCAATCGGGAAGAGCGTCTCCACACGCCGGTCCAAATTCCGCGGCATGAGGTCCGCACTGCCCATCAGCATCTCTTCATCCCCATTGTTGCGGAAGTAGTAGATTCGGGGATGTTCCAGGAAACGCCCGACGACAGAGGTCACGGTGATATTATCGCTGATCCCGGGTAACCCGGGCCGAATACAACACGTGCCGCGTATCTGCAAATCCACCTTGACGCCGGCACGCGAAGCCTGATACAGCGCCTTGATGCTGTCTGGATCGACCAGCTGATTCATCTTGAACGCCAGATAGCCGCCTCCATGCCGCCGGTGAACTGCGATCTCGCGATGAATCATACGAATCATCTGCTCGCGCATCTCACCGGGAGCGACGAGCAGCTTGCGGTAATGTTGCTTCCGTGAATACCCGGTGAGAGAATTGAAGAGGTCGGCAACGTCCGACCCGATATCGGGGTCGACCGTAAAATAGCCTATGTCCGTATAAACGCGTGCGGTGCTGGCATTGTAGTTGCCGGTACTCATATGCACGTAGCGCACCAGCCCATCGTGCTCGCGGCGGACGACCATAAGCAGCTTGGCGTGCGTCTTCAACCCTACCAGTCCATAGATGACGTGAACGCCCGCGCGCTCCAGTGCCCTGGCCCAGCCAATGTTATTCGCCTCATCGAACCGTGCCTTCAACTCAACCAACACAGCCACCTGCTTGCCGTTCTCCCGCGCCTCCAGCAACGCCGAGACAACCGGTGCATTCGGTCCTACCCGATAGAGCGTCTGCTTGATCGCCAGCACCGCCGGATCACGCGCCGCCTCCAACAGGAAGTCGATGACCGGAGAGAAGCTATCATAGGGATGATACAGCAGGATATTCCTGCGTCGCCGCACAGCCGAGAAAATGCTCCTCCCGCTCGATAGAGACTTCGAAATGTAGGGCATAAAAGGCGGATCCTTGAGATCCGGCGCAGCCACTTCCGTGAGCTGCATCAACTGAGAGAGACCCACCGGGCCCTCCGCGGTGTATAGAAGGTAGGGGGCGATTCCCAGATTCTCGAGCAAGATATCGCGGATATCCTTAGGCATCGCCTTGTGAACTTCCAGACGAACCGCAGAGCCGAACTGTCTCATGCCTACGCTCTCTTCGATGGAAGCCAGCAGATCCGCGGCCTCATCCTCCTCGATCTCCAGATCGGCATCACGGGTGACGCGGAAGGGATAGGCGGCGACAACGTGCAAGCCGGGAAAGAGCAAGTCGAGGTTCTCGATGATGACGTCTTCGCTCCAGACAAAGTTCGTATCCGACACCGAACCCAGGCCTAACGTTTCGTACGTATCAGCACGCTCCTCCTCGGGAATGCGAATGAGCCGGGGAAGGACAGCCGGTATCTTCACACGGGCGAATCGCCGTCCCTTTAGCGGGTCTTCCACCACCACAGCCAGGTTGAGACTCAGGTTCGAGATGTGCGGGAAGGGGTGGCCCGGGTCGAAGGCGAGCGGCGTCAACACCGGAAAGATCTCCTGTTCGAAGTGACGGCGCATCAAGCGTCGCTGCTTTCCCTTCAAGTCGCGATAGCGCAACACATTGATCCCTTCAGCACGCAGCTTGGGCTGCAGGTCGTTGCGCCAGCAAGCCGTCGCAGCCTCGAAAAGCGGCAAATAGTCGCGCCGGATCGCAGCCAGTTGCTCGGCAGGGGTCATACCATCTGGAGGCGTGTCGACAACGCCGGCAGCTAACTGCCGCCGCAGCCCCGAGACACGAATCATAAAGAATTCGTCGATGTTGTTGAAGAAGATCGCCAGGAACTTCACACGCTCCAACAGAGGATGACGGTCCTCATGCAGGGCCTCAACCAAGACCCGATAGTTGAATTGTAGTAGACTCAACTCGCGGTTGAAGTACAGAGACGGCTCATCGAGGCTGATGGAGGGCAACGGGACACTCGACTCGGTCCCCTGCTCGGAGGGTACGAGCACGTGTGGTTCCGCGATCTCGACTTCGGTTGTCATAGTCTGACTCCTTATTTCTACTTCAGTGCCCGCCCTGCGGCCCCCCAACCGTCGAACGCACACCCCGGACCCCTATTGTACCGGAATCTGGCAGGGGATGCAACCTACCGTTGACAAAACAGTGTGGAGTGGTATACTTTTGACCGCGTCAATCCCCAGGAGGGATGGCCGAGCGGACGAAGGCGACGGTCTTGAAAACCGTTGTGGCTGAGAGGTCACCGTGGGTTCGAATCCCACTCCCTCCGCTCCAGAAATCGGCAGTATGAGGGATGGCCTTAACAAGCGAATCAGGGAGAGGTGCCAGAGTGGACGATTGGGGCTGCCTGCTAAGCAGTTGTGGGGGTTAAACTCCACCTAGGGTTCGAATCCCTACCTCTCCGCCTTAGCTGTACAGAAGCTAATATTTACTTGCCCCTGTAGCTCAATTGGATAGAGCGCCTGCTTGCGGAGCAGATGGTTACTGGTTCAAATCCGGTCAGGGGTACTGAGAAAACGAGAGAGACGCACCGTAATAGGGTGCGTCTC
>SLDA01000069.1 GCA_007125545.1 Thermoflexales bacterium
AAGCCTGGAAAGCCGCGTCGCTGCCCCAGCCCGGTGGGCAGGCATACTATCACGCAGAGTCGGACGCCGGCCATCGAGTACGCGTCCTTTTCCGCATCAGGCCGCTGCCTCAGTTCTGTTGCGACCGGTCTCGGCTCCGGTCTGCCGGGGCTGGACCGCGGAGCAGACGGGCACGGGCTCCCAGTCTGCTGGGGCAGACACCGGCCCGAACAGAAGCGGATGCGGAGGAATGACGCGCACCCGAAGGGCCCCACTGGCCGTGTCGAGTCAAAATATAACGCTACCGAAGGGCCTACGTTCGCGAACAGCGTCTTCCGGGACGCCACCGACCCCGTGATCATACGCCCGAATATGCGGCTTGACGCGGCAGCCGGGCTGGCCCGGTTGGAGGAAGCACGCGGAGAAACCACGCTGGCACTCCAGCACGTGGCGGCGCTGCTTGAGCACCTCTCCTCAGGGTCCGTCGACGGGGCCCTGGAGCCTATGCGTGTCTACCTCACCTGCTACCGGATTCTCGCCGCCCACGATGACCCACGAGCGGCCGAGATCCTGAAGGAAGGATATCGCGTGCTTACGGGGCGTGCCGCATCGATCGACGACCCCGCGCTGCGGCACTCTTACCTCGAGAAGGTCCGCGCCAACCGCGAGCTCCTCGCCGCCGCAGGGGCTGCAGGCATCGCCGACGGGTAGTCCCAAACGCAACCGCGGTGGGGCCACAATCCCCACCGCGGTCGTTATCGACGATCCACTTCCTACGTCATCTCAACACAGGGCATTAACCGCGATACCCACAGCTCGTGGACAGGCTCGGTTTCCGTGGCTGGCGCACGTTTGCTGGAGTGAAGAGATTCAACGCAGCATAAACGGCGCGTGCCGCTGTATAAGCCGGCACCTCGATCGTGCATACAAACCCGTTCAATTGGGTGACTCCTTCCCTTTCCTTGAGCAGCTGCTCGGCTCTTTTCACCCGCGCCTCGTATATCCCGCGCCCGTAGTCCCATTCTGGATACAGTCCTGGCTTCATCTTTACCCTCCTCACCATCGCTCTACATAGTTAGACTGACCAACATCAGGCGGCGCATCGCCTGTATCACCGCGAGCCAGGGCGAGCACCCAGTCGGCCGTGGCGGGCATCAGGCGAATGATGCCTTGGAAGCGCAAGGTGTCGGGGTCAATGAGCTGACCTTCTTCGTGAACCCGCGCCCCTTCGAGCCATCCCTCGATTACGGTACCGTTCATCACCACGCGCCCGGTGTTGGTGTTCAAGACACCCGTCAAGCGTGCCGTGAACGACTGGTCGCCCGCGTCGACGATCCAGTCGAATTCCACGTGCCAGATTGCGCCGGTCACGCGCAGGTCGAGCAAGTTCGTCGTAAGACCGCCCTCGACATCTCCTTCGACGGTACCCTCCCAGACGCCAGGGGCGACGGAACTCTTGTCAAAGGTGAGGTAGACGGGCGCGTTGCCTTGTGCCCTCACAGCTTCAGCCATCGGGCCCACTGGAATGCTCAGCACCAGAAGCAGAACAGCCGGAACGAACAGTAGATTTAGACGCTTCTTTGGAAATTCTCCTTTTGTTGAATAGAACTCTGCATACTTGTTACCGTTTCGTACTACAACTTTTCACATCTTTAGTCCTAATTTGTCATGCGTCACGCACCTCCACGTCATTCATCGGTACTGCTCGTGAGCAGTACCGGCTTTCCGATAGCGAGCGTTCGCACAGTCCCAGCCATCCCGGCTCGCCTCGGTTCGTGCTGCAACGTTCGTCACATCCGCCGGCATTACGAACACCTTTCACCCTGCTCCGCAGGTGGTTGCTTCCGATAGGCTTTGCTCAAGGAACTGTTGCACGCTGTCAATGTACCCGCCAACCGTGAATAGAACGTGAAGTGAGCGTTATATATGGCGTCCACATAAGGATTTCGGCATAGTGTGCTATTCGCGGTACACACAGCTCGCGGTCCGGCTCCGGTGCAGTGTCTTATACTCGTGCAATGGCATCAACCGAACCAATCCGGCATCAACGGTGCGTGCCACCACATAGGCGAGCCTCTCCATTGCGCAGGCAAACCTGTTCAGGTCCCAACTAACCCTGAACTGCGATTGTCCCAGCCCCAGCCGCGGCGCCTCCCGCCTACCAGCGAACCTCCGCGCCCACTCCTTCTCCGCCATCCGCGCATCCTGTAACACGTCCATCGCTCTCTCCTTATTCCTTGTCTGATTCTACTTTACCGCCGGAAGTTGCATGCCATTGGCGTGATGTAGCACACCCATATCATGCGTTGAATGGCGTCTATCGAGTTCGCCCACATCCCTGCCAAGCGCTTCCAGGTCCAAACGAAAGCTTTGCCTAAGCCCTTGACCAACGTCGCCCTTGCCGCACCCGTATCCGTTTCGGTACTGCACGTCATCGACTCAAGCTCACAGCTCACACTCGCCAACTCGCCGTTCATGGTCTTCCTCCTCTCGCTTTTTTTCGCTCCCTTGTTACGCGTCTATCATCGCACAGCACCGTCAACAGTTCGTTACGGGATCGTGAGGGGACAGAGGAACGCAGAGCCTTATACATGCAGATATGTGCCCTTGCGGTCAGACCTTCCCCTCCGAAAACCTCCTGACAACACAGTCGAGTCTGGCCCCCTATAACGGCTATGCAACGCTCGTGTAACGCACCGCCTGTATGCTAGGTGCAATGAGGTTTCGATCACTTACTAGCATAAGGAGCTGAGGAAATGAACGCCAAACAGAGTTGGGTAAATCGGTTGATGGCATTGGCGCTGCTCGCAGCGCTCACCGGGTTGTTTGGGGTCGGACAGGTCGTGGCCATACACTGCGCACCGTCCGTACTCAAGCCGCTGCCGGTTCAGGAGGATAGCTGGACGCGCTTCTATCAGTATGGCCTGGCCTCTTCGGGCGAGGCCACGGGTAGCGAGATCACATATGGCAAGATCGCGCTCGCCTCCCTGGTCTGTCCCGGCGAGGAGGCGCTTCCGGTCCTGGGTGTTGAGCAGCTCTCCCATACCGAGGGCATCGCGACTCCACAGATGGACAGCCTGGAACGCTTCCAGATGTACCTTCTCGGCAATGGGATGCAATAAGCACAGAGGGCCTGGAGCCACCTCCGGACGTTAGTCAGCGCACGCTCGCCCCACCAAGTTCGAGGGGCGAGCGTGCTGTGTGCCAACATCGCACACAATCACCCTAGGGAATGCGCGCAAATCGCCGACCGGGTGCACCCTAGACGGCCATCTACGACCATCCGCGGGCACCGCCTCTGCCGCAGGGGCGAGGCATTCCCGGACACTCTTTTCCAGGACAAGACTCCATCTGTCGCTAGTGGTTTTCTGCCTTCCCTTTTTCGCCCTGTCCCTGATGTACGATCAAGACCGGGCATCTGGCCTGTCGAGCGATTTCGTCAGACAGTTTCCCAAAGACCCACTCCGAAACCGACCAGTTAGCGGGTGAGCCGACCACCACAAGGTCACAGCCGGGGTCGATCTCTTGCAGGAAGTCGCCGGCATGCGCGTCCCGTTTCAGGTTTCTGACCTCGATCTGGTCCTGCCGGTCGCCCAGTATCTCCCGGATGTGTCGATCCTGGCGGCGCTGTTCTTCCGAGCCGTCTTCCTGCCCGGGTTGGACAATCACCAGTTCGGCGCCGCTGGCGGACTGAATATCCTTTGCCACGGATACCGCCAGCTGGGCGTGCTCGTGCGGCCCGCCTACGACGAAGATGCGGTTCAAATCGTCCAACTCCCGTGCCACCAGCACCATCACGGGAAGATGCGTAGCAGAGCCGACCTCCTTATCAATGCGGGCGCCGAAGTAGCCGGTTCTGACCTCACCCAACAAACCCAGGAAGATCATATCGACTTTGTCATTGTTCTCTGCGGCCTGCAGCAAGCCTCCGGAGATGGAACGGCTCAGTTGGGTCTCGGTTTCGATGCTGACCCCGTTCACCGGCGCTGATTGGCCCACCTTCTTCAAGATCTGATCGGGATCGATAACCTGTTCCGTGAAGTGCTTGATGGCATATTTCATCGCTACGGTTTGTGGAACGGTCCGGACCTTCACAACACGTAAGCCCGTCCTGCCCCGTCCTTTGGCGATCATCGCCGCTACTTGAATCAGCCGGCGGGTCACGTCCAGACTCCCGGCTCCTATCAGGATCTCTTGCTCCACCCTGGGGGCTTCCGCCTCTTCAACCCGGACCTTGGTCGGTGTAATCTCACCCGCCGTGAAAGCTCTCCTGACGAGTTCGCGCGGCGCCTCGTGTTCCAGCGCCCGCTGAAGCTGGCTTTCGATCTGGTGGCGCTTGTGTCCATACGCGAAGTAGAAGATCAGGCTGGCGCCTACCAGTGCGACTCCCGACAGCTGGGAAAGCGTATCCATAGTGATGATCGTTGCCAGGGCGGCGATGCCACCCACCAGCGGTAGCCAGGGGTAGAGCGGCACCAGGAAAGCGGGCTGATACCACGCCGGTTTTGTGCTGCGCATAAGCAGTACGCCCACAGCCATCAGCGCATAGGAAATCAAGAATAGGGCGCTGCCAATTTCGGCCAGCACTTCCGCCGCTCCGGTCAGCGCCAGCACGACGGCCAAACCTCCGGTGACAAAGATGGCATTGTGGGGTGTGTGGTGTCTTTCGTTGATAACGCCAAACCAGGAGGGCAGAATGCGGTCGCGCCCCATCGCGAAATTGATGCGGGAGGAGGACATGATGGCAGCGTTGGCTGAGGAGGCAGTTGCCAGCAGCCCGCCGAAGAGCATCATGATCCGGCCAAACCATCCCCAAACAGCTCCCCCAGCTTCCACCAATGGCCGTCCGGCTCCGAAAGCCTCCGGTCCCACCACCCCGGTAAAGACAAACATGCTGCCTGCATAGATGACTGTGGCAATGATCACCGAGCCGATGATAGCCAGGGGCAAGTTGCGTCCGGGGTTTTTGATCTCCTCTGCAACGGACGACACTTTCTCAAATCCGGTAAAAGAGACAATGATCAACCCGATGGCGAGGATGACCGCGCCCCATCCTTCTGAGATGAACGGCGTATGCAGCTCGCTTTCCACCTCAAAGAAACCCCGGCCGATGAACAGCAGCAACACCAGCACAACGGCTCCGACAGTCATATCTTGAGCTACGCCGGTCGCATGGGCGCCACGATAGTTGAGATAGGCAAAACCAGCCCCGATGGCGACGATGACAATGAAAGAGGGAATATCCCAGATGGCGGAAAAGAAGCGCGTGAAGCCGATCAGGTAAAAGCCGGTCGCAAAGGTCAACCCCAGCCAGTTTGCCGGTCCGACGATTGCCGCAGCCAGCGGCCCCACGGTGCGCGAGATGAGATGGTAGCTCCCCCCTTCCTGCGGCATAGCCGTGGCAAGCTCTGCGACGACCATGGCGGAAGGCAGCACGATCAATCCGGCCAATATGTACGTGAGGGTCGCTCCGGGCCCGGCCTCCCTCGCAACTTGGGGCGCGAGGACGAACAAACCGGCCCCCATCATGGTGCCCAGACCAATCGCTAGTGCGCTGATCAGACCAAGCTGTCGGGTGAATCTACCCTCTTGATGGCGCTGCTTCT
>SLDA01000518.1 GCA_007125545.1 Thermoflexales bacterium
ACAGCTTGTCCTGCCAGTGAAGAGTCATCACTCACCCAGACTTCCCATATACGATCCTGCAGACCGTACGTCTCGACCAGTGCCTGGTCGAAGGGGCCCGACGGTTCCTCTTCGGCGACGTGTTCATCGCCGAGGATATGCCGTGCTAGGAAGAAGGTGTAGACAGCGAAGGCGAGGACCAGCAGCGCCCCGACCGGGGCCAATTCAAAAAATCCCAGTTCCGGCAGTCCCGCTTCCTGCATCAGGCTGTTCACCACAAGGTTATGTGAGGCACCGATGAGTGTAAGATTTCCACCGGCAAGAACTGCCATAGCGAGCGGTAACAAGAGCCGCCGTCGCGAGACATCGTTCTTGCGCGCCAAGCGCAGAATGACCGGGATGAACAGCGAGGCGGTGCCGATATCGCTGACAAGACCCGAAAGGACGCCCGGAAACACGGTGCTCAGAGCGACCAGCCCTACATGCCCGCCACCGGCGATTGAGTTCAGCCGTCGGGCGATCCAGCGCATGACCCCACTCCTGACGAGACCCGCACTCAGAATCAGGAGCCCTGCAGTTGCGATAACAGCATCACTGGCAAAGCCGGACAGCGCCTCTTCTGCAGGGAGCAATCCGGTTATGACCAATGTCGTCAGGACTAGTAGCGCCACCACGTCGGGACGCACCCAGCCACCAATGAAGAGGATCAATGCGCCCGCCAGGATCGCGAAGACCATTCCGGCTTCAACCGTCATACTCACCCTCCTCGGCTCTCATCAGCCAAGACTGTACCCCCGCCTATGCTTATTGTGGTCCAAAGTGCTCTCACAGACAAGCATAGGCACGCCGCCACCAAGCGCAGGACCAAACGCAAGCTTGCCACGCCTGAAGCCTTGCAGCCCGTTCCGTAGCAGCCGAAGGACGAAACGACGGCAACTCTCACCAGAGTTGAGCTTGAAACCCGCCAACCATTCACAAACTGAAGCTAAACGCTTCCCGGCTGTTGCCAACCCTTATCAAAAGTATATTGGGAGAAGTGTTTCATCCTACCTGTGTCAGCTTCCAAATTTGAGGAGGGTGTACTTTGAGACATCTGCACGCTCATCGGAATCCCAAACCCGCACAACAACGAATCTTGCCTTATGCCTGTCTGCTGTCACTGCTCGCCTTCACCGGATGCCAGGCGAGAGCCTTGAACCCCGCCGGACCAGCCGCATCCGCCATTGCAAGTCTTTGGTGGGTGATGTTTATCACCAGCACCCTCGTCTTCATTGTTGTAATGGTGGCGCTTGCTCTGGCACTGAGGCGGCGCGATGTAGGCGATCGCGGACGCGGCTTGAGTCGCAGCCTGGTGACTTATGGCGGTGCCATTGTGCCCGGAATCATCGTAGTGGGCCTGATGATATACAACACCTACATCACGGTCCAACTCGAAGAACCGCCCGACACACCGGTTACGACGGTCAGGGCCATGGCCCACCAATTTTGGTGGGACTTCGAATACGTCGATTACGGGTTCCGAACTGCCAACGAAATTCATATACCCGCGGGCCAATCCGTTATGGTCCAGCTGGCCTCCGATGACGTCATTCACGCCTTTTGGGTTCCCCAGTTGCACGGAAAGCGCGATATGACGCCGGACCATGTTGGACAGATATGGTTGCAGGCCGACGAGCCGGGAACCTACCAGGGCCTATGCGCCGAGTTTTGTGGCATGCAGCATGCCAAGATGCAGTTCCTGGTTATCGCGCACGAACCAGAGGACTACCAGGCGTGGCTGGAACAGCATCAGGTTATTCCCCCCGTCCCCGAGGATCCCCGCGTGTTTCGCGGTCAGCAGATCTTTTTGGGATCGGAGTGTGTCTATTGCCATACCGTGCGTGGTACAAACGCCACCGGCACGCTCGGCCCCGACCTGACCAACCTGGCCAGCCGCCGGGATCTTGGAGCAGGAACTCTACCCAACACAAGGGGCCATCTTGCCGGCTGGATCATCGATTCACAGCAGTTCAAGCCCGGCAATCTGATGCCCCCTTCTCCAATGGACGGCCAGGACCTGCTCGATATGTTGATCTATCTTGAGAGCTTGCGCTAAGTCATCGCAACTCTGCTTCGTTGGTCGTAAAGTTCGGGACATCCGGCGTCCGGTATAAGCCACACTGCAGCCACACCATACCCAGTCTTTCTACGTACATCTTGCCAGGAGAGAAAGTATGACCGACTCCGCTATCAGACCTTACGTGACACGAGATACCAGGGCGACGGCCCTCGCTGCACTTACTGCGGTGGATCACAAAACGATCGGGTTGCGATGGATCATCACGGCATTCGCCTTTTTCATTGGTGCAGGTCTACTGGCCCTGACCATGGTAACCCAACTTATGCAGCCGGGGCTGAACGTGCTTTCAATGGAAGCGTACAACCAGTTCTTTACCATGCACGGTATGACAATGATGTTCTTCTTTGCCGTACCCATTATGTTGGGCCTGGGCATTTACTTCGTTCCCTTGATGATCGGGGCGAGAGAAGTCGCTTTCCCGCGCTTAAATGCTTTTGGCTATTGGGTTTATGCCTTCTCGGGTATCGCCCTATGGATCGCACTACTGATGGGACGCGCGCCCGACGCCGGATGGTTCAATTACACGCCCCTATCGGGGCCGGTCTACTCTCCCGGTATCAACGTCGACCTCTACGCCCTGTCGATCTCATTTCTGGAATTTGCCAACCTGGTCGCAGCCGTCATCCTGATCATCACCATCTTCAAGATGCGCGCACCGGGTATGTCGATCAACCGTATGCCAGTTTTCGTCTGGTCTATCCTGGTTGTCGCGTGGATGATCGTCTTTGCAATGCCCCCGCTGATGCTGGCAACGATCATGCTCGCTCTGGATCGTATTGTAGGCACCCACTTCTTTCGTATTCCAGGCGGCGGCAGTTCCCATCTCTGGCAACATCTCTTCTGGTTCTTCGGCCATCCCGAGGTCTATATCATTGCGATACCCGCTTTTGGGATGGTCTCAACCATTCTGCCCACCTTTTCACGGCGCCGGCTGGTCGGCTATCTGCCTGTCGTCCTATCTCAGGTGATCATCGGGATCACCAGCTTCGGTCTGTGGGTCCACCATATGTTCGCCGGAGAATTGTCCGTGTTGGCGATGACCTTCTTTGCCGCGTCCAGTATGTCCATTGCGATCCCCAGCGGCGTTCAGGTGTTCGCGTGGATCGCTACGATCTGGACAGGCACGAAGCTCCGCTTGACGGCAGCTTTCTATTGGGCCGTGGGTTTTATCCCGCTCTTCGTGATTGGGGGCATCACCGGGGTGATGGTATCGGCGCCGCCCTTCGACTGGCAGGTTCACGACACTCATTTCGTCACGGCCCATTTCCACTACGTCCTCCTCGGCGGCTCGGTCTTTCCGCTCATCGGTATGCTCTATTACTGGTTCCCAAAGATGACCGGGCGCATGCTCAATGAAAAGTTGGGGAAGTTGAGCTTCTGGTTAACCTTCGTCGGGTTCAACATTGCCTTCTTCACTATGCACTACACCGGGTTCCATGGGATGCCACGCCGGGTCCACACCTATATGGAGGGACTCGGTTGGGGTGGGCCGATGCTGATCACGTGGATCGGGGCGATGATTGTAGGTGCAGGATTTGCAGTGACTCTGGTGAACGTGTTTATAAGCCAGGCAAGCGGCGAACCGGCCGGTGACAATCCGTGGGAAGCCGGGACACTGGAGTGGGCCACGACATCCCCTCCTGCGCGTCACAACTTCGACAGTATTCCCGCAGTGGTGAGCCGCAACCCGTTGTGGTATGCGCTAGAGCAGGACGCCGACGCCACGCCGGCTGCCTACGAGCTTCCTGACAATGACCGGATGACCATGGGTACCTCAACCCTTGACGGTGAACCGGAGCAGCGACTACTCGTATCGGATGCCTCCATCCAACCGTTGGTGATGGCCATTGGAGGTACGGTCGCCTTCTACGGCGCTCTGGTTAGTCTGTGGCTGGTCCCGTTTGGCGCTTCCATCGCCTTTGTGTCGATCGTTATGTGGAACTGGCCGGGTCGGAACCGTGAAAAGGAGCAATCATGAGTGTAGAGGCACAACGCACACGCCCAGGCGCTATGGATCTGCCGTTGAATGCGAATGATCAAAGCGCGCCCCTCTGGTGGGGCATGATCCTTCTTATTTTGATTGAGGTCGTCCTCTTCACAGGCCTCATCGTGAGCTACTTCTATCTACGCTTCTATGCGCCGGAATGGCCGCTGGGAGGCATCTCACGACCCGACCTCCTGCTGCCCTCCATCAGTGCCGTTCTCCTATTTGCTAGCAGTGCCCCGATGTACTGGGCCGACTCCAGCATCAAGAAAGGCAACGTGCGCAACCTGAAGATCGGCCTGATACTGAGCTTGCTTCTCGGGATCGCCTTCCTGGTTCTCAAAGGCATCGAGTACTTCGGCTATGACTACAACTGGGCAACCAATGCCTATGGCTCGATTACCTGGACGATCGCAGGTTTCCATTCCGCTCACGTTATCAGCGTATGCCTGAAAGTCGCTGTGGTCTTTACAGCAGCTACGGCCGGATACTTCAGCGAGGAACGCAATCTGGGTGTTCGGATCAATGGCCTCTACTGGCACTTTGTCGTCGTCATCTGGGTGCCTTTGTTCTTCACGCTGTACCTCTCACATTACGTATTCTAGCCTCACGGAAAGGAGTGACGATGGCCGAGGAACGAGCAGCAGAACCGAAAGGATTTCGGCTCTGGTTTGGAACTCTTGGCGCGGCTGTAGCCTGGTTCATCCATTTAATGGTGGTCTATGTGTTGGTGCCGGTAGCATGTGCCCTTGAGGGAGCCGGCCTGATGTGGCTTGCTTCGGTACTCCTTGGCGGTATGGCCATTGCCGCGATGTTTACGGCATGGAGTTCGTGGCGCCATATGAGTGACGAAGAACAGGGCAATCTCATCGGCGAGATGGAAGGCAGCCGCAAGGGATTTATGCTCTATGCAGGTCTTCTTGCCAGCGGCGTCTTTCTGCTGGCGATCCTGATGGCCACCATCCCCACCTTCTTCCTAAATCCCTGCACGATGGAAGGGCGGATCTAATGAAACGCACATATGTGATGGGCGTCCGCTGGTTCGCGTGGTTGCTGGCACTCAGCATTGTTGCGTTGATGGCAGCAGCATGCGGGTTAGGGTCCGAGCGCCAGCCGGTAGTCGCCGTAGAAGGAGGCGACGTGGCGCGGGGCCGGGAAGCTCTGGTGCGCTACGGGTGTACATCCTGCCATACGATACCGGGAATCCGCGGCGCGACCGCTACCGTCGGACCGCCACTCGACGACTGGGCAGATCGTTGGTACATTGCAGGACTCTTAGTCAACGATCCAGATAATCTGATGCACTTCATCCAGGCACCGCAGGCCGTGCTGCCCGGTGGTGCGATGGTGGATATGGGCGTGACAACGAGTGACGCCCGTGATATGGCAGCTTATCTGTATACGCTGCATCGCGATCGGTAACCTTTGGTAACCTACACAATTTCACCTTGGAGGGAAAATCAGTGACCGGAAAGATGATTCGCTACCTTACCTTA
>SLDA01000273.1 GCA_007125545.1 Thermoflexales bacterium
GCCTCATAGAGATCGACCAGCCGCTGCGTGAGCAGAGTCGCGATCTCCAAGCACTCTTCGTCGATGTCGACAAGTCTGACATCCCATTCGCCGCCCTTGGCGATAAGGCTCTCTACAATACCCCGGGTGAAATAGGTGCTACCCACACCCAGCAACACGATTGTCTTCTTCATAAGGATTGCATCCTCCGGTTCAAGCTACAGTTACTGCCCAAGGTTGGGAATGACTGTTTCAGATGTGATGATCTTCGACAAATACTGCACCGTTCCGGGTTCGTAGCCCTGATACTCGGCCAGTTTATAGGCCAGCATCTGAACCGGGACTACCTCGAGCACGGGGCTGAGCGCTTCCGGAAGGTCGCGCACCGGAAACTCCAGAGTTCCCGCACCCAGGTCGCGCAAGTTGCTTGCGCTTCCGACGGCCAGAACTCGTCCGCCGCCCGAGCGCACACTGCGGACAAACGTAGCCGTCAAGTCGGTGAGTTCGCCTGGAGGAACAAAGATGATAGCGCCAAACCGGTCGTCTACGACCTCCACCGGACCCTGCCGGAACTCGGCGATCTCCATCGGCACACCCGGCGTTCGGGCCACCTCCTCCAGGACCAGACGACCGCAATAAGCGGCACCCTTCGACGTGCCGCGGTGGAGTAGATACACCGGTCGGATCGCGGCAAACTGCTCAACCAGGGCATCGGCGCGGGCAACGGCGCTATCGACCGTCTGAGACATCATTGCAGGCAACTCCGATAGCACCGGCTGCAGCTGCGCCGTCTCACCAACCATCTCGGCGACCAACAGGAGCGTGGTCAGCATCATCGCCGTCACTACATTGATCGAGACGAGATCGTCCTTGCGTGTATTGGACCAAACGACATGGGTAGCCATTTGGGCGACGGGGCTATCAGGTTCGTTGGTAATCGCAACGAAGGGCACGCGGGCCTCCGTAAGGCGTTCAGACAGCTTCACTAGCTCGACGGTCTGTCCCGAGCGCGTATTAAGGACCACATTGACGTTCGCCAGAGTGGGCCAGTAGGTGTAGAGTGCGTCCGATGCATTCATCACCCAGGCCGGCCCGCCGAACCGGCCCAGATAAGCCTCGGCCGGCCAGCAGAGATAAGCGGCACTTCCCATACCGATAAACACCGTCGGCTTATCGTTCCTGAGAAACCGCGCGGCCTCTTTCAGCGCCGAGGCCTCCGGTCCCTGCAGATGATGGATGACCCGCTCCAAATTGGCCCCTTGGGCCAGGATATCCTCCCACAATCGATTGCTCATACGTCCCTCCTTATACTTGACGATCGAATTTCTGGGTAACTTCATCCCAGGTCGGCTGGCCTTCGAGCCCACCGATTCTTCCGGCTACACTACGACCGCATCGACAGGCGATCTCAAGACTGCGCGCCACATCCATGTCTCTTAGCCAAGCCGCCAGAAATCCGGCGTCAAAGCTGTCACCGGCACCGATACCGTCACCACCCGGATCTGCCGGGGCTATGTTGCGCACGTAGTGACCCTCGGGCGCGAAGACTTCGGCCCCTGCTGCACCCCGCTTCACAGCCACAAGGCCTACACCCTGCTCTCGAAGCCTGACAGCTGCGGCGCTCAAGCTGTCACGGCGGCTGATGAACCTCGCCTCTTGTTCATTGGGCAGGAAGACATTTACCCTCGGCAAGACGGCCTGCAAGGTTGAGTTCCAGGCCTCGTCAGGATCCCAGTTGGTGTCGAGCGAGACACTCAACCCAAGGTCGCGCGCCCGCTGTACAATCTCGGGCGCTTGCGGCTTCAGTCCGGTGTGCAGAAAGAAGCTGCCATAGTGCAGGTGGCGGGCTGATGCCAGGAACTCGTCCGTGACGTCTGCAGGTGTGAGCGCGCTGAGGGTTCCGGGGTAGGTCAGGATGGCCCGATCTCCATCCTTGCACAGCGCGAGACCCAAGCCGGTCTTCAGCGTGGGATCCACACGGACATAGCCTGTGTCAACTCCACACTCCTCAAGCCGTCGAATGACAAGCTCTCCGAAGTTGTCATCTCCCACACACCCCAGAATGCCCACCCGCAGGCCGAGTTTGGCTGCCTGACATGCGAAGATGCTGCAGGATCCCCCCATCTCAAGACTATAGGAGTCAACCAGCTGCTCCACCTGTCCGAACCTGGGCACGATGTCCCCTCCGGTCATGATCAGATCAACGCACAGGTCACCGAAAGTGACGATGTCGTAGGTCTTCATGCCTGCACCACCTCAATGCCCAAATCGCGCAACGCTTGCACTTCGGTGTCCGGCGCCCCGGTATCGGTCACGATCACAGAGGCTGCGGTAATCGGCGCCAACCGGATCACGCCGCGCCGCGTGAATTTCGTATGGTCGGCCATAATGATCAGTTCCGGTGCAGCACCAATCAGGTTGCGATCCGTACGCACTTCCTGGAGGTCCGCTCCGGTCAATCCATCTTTTACGCTAAGCCCATAGATGCCGTGAAATGCCTTGTTAGGACGCAGTTCACGCATCGCGAACTCCGCGAAGTGACCCAAGAGCGAGAGCTCGGAGTGGCGCAGCCATCCCCCCAAGACCACCACGGCAATCTCCGGATAGTACGCCAGCTGCTGAACACAGCTTACCGAGTTCGTGATAACGGTAAGGTCCTGCTTCTCCGTCAGGAAGGGAACGATCGTGGCTGTCGTCGTACCGCCGGTGATGAGAATCGTGTCACCGGCGCGGACAAAACGGGCCGCGGCTTCGCCTATGCGGCGCTTGGCGGTCGCTTGCTGGGATGCCCGACTCACAATCGGCAGCTCATCACCGTCTTTGAGGCTTATGGCGCCGCCATGTACTCGCTGGATCAGCTCGTCGGCTTCCAGCGCCTCAAGGTCCCGCCGTAAGGTTGAAGGGCTGATGTCGAACAGGTTTTCCAGTTCCTTGACGGTCGCGGACCCGTTAACCCTCACGTGATCAGCGATCAGCCTGCGTCGTTCCGGTGTCAGCACAACACTCCTCCAAGTTGATAGACTCCGATAAGAAGCTGGGGCGATCGACCCTGGCTTGGCTGGCGGGTCAAACAACAAGATCCATGCGGGCTTTCTCAATCAGCTGCAGTATGGCGTTCTCAAATGACTCGGTTAGGTCTGAAACGACAGGTTCGTACACCAGCTGTGATTGCACTTGGAGCACGACGTCACGCGCCTTGTCCACATCGAGGCGCTGTCCCCCTGCCATCCAGGACCGAGTCATCTCCTGTGACCAAAGGGTCGGCGCCCAGACCTCCTCACGGAAGTGACGGGCGGTGTGCATCCTGTCGAGGTACTGCCCTCCAGGCCCGGCCTCGAGAATCGTCTCCAACCCGATGGTCGTTTCATCGACGGCGATCTCCTGTGTGAAGCGAGTGAGCGCCGCCATAAACTCATCATCGAGCACCATCTGGATGGGCGAGCAGACCTCATCAACGCCGAGCAGACCCACATCCATCCAGAGACTCCCGCCTGCCAGCAGCGTGGGAAGCGCGGAGAGTGCTTTCTGCGCCCCGGCCTCAACGGAAGGCAGCTTTGCATCGCTGAGACCCGCGTGCCCGGAGAAGGAGACACCATACGCACGGGCAATCTGCGCCGTCATCAAACTGGCGATGGGCATCTCGGGACGACCGAAGGGGCGGATGGTGGTGCGCATATCCATGGGAGCCAGCGAGCAGCCAAGATGCAGGGCCATCCTGTCGTAGAATGCCCAATTGAGAATGCCCAGGGCCAGCTGCTCGGCGACATTGAGCGTGACGGCGCCTGCCAGGGTGACGGGCGCTGTCGCCCCAAGTGTGAGCATGCTGTTGCCGATCCCGACCTCAAGCCCTCGCTCGCGAAAGAAGGCAACCTGATAGGCCTCGTGACGCCCTAGCTTCAGGGCCGGGACAAGATACACCGCGCCGTGGAAAACCTCGGAGAGCGGTTGCCCCCGCTCAGCCGCCGTGATCTCGTACAGCTCGAGCAGATAGGGGCAGATCTCGTCGATCAGAATCGTACCCGAGTCGGACGCACCATACTTCCAACAGTAGTAACGCTCATATAGCGGTTCGAGTGGCCCCGGCACGGCAACGCGACTGCCCAACATGCTCGCACCGCTCACTCGCGGCAGACTGCGTGCCAGAGCAAAATATAGGGCCATCCGCTCTTCCGTCCAGGGCACCAGGTTGCCGGACTCCGGATCGTGATAGAGGCCTTCATAGACGCCGGCTGAGCCGTGCACGCGACAGACGGGATGCTCCCAGTCGTACTTCGGCGCATCAGCGATGAAACGCTCGACGAAGGCTTTTGAAAAAGTCACCCGCTCCGTATCATAGTCCACCTGAGCACCGCGCTCGGCGAGAAGCTGGAGCAGGTGCCGATTCTGGATCTGAATCCCCATCCGTTCCAGAATCTCCAGCGCGCTATTGTGGATCAACCCGACATCGGCAGTCGAGAGCAATGCGTACGCATGACCTGAAGCAGGCATCAGGACCTCCTCGTTGTGTAGCTTGTGAGTATGAGATACGCGTGTCTGGTGTTGCTTCTTAGCACTTGGCTACGACGATCTGGATGCCGAGAGCCTTCAACTCATCGAGATACTTCCCATCGGCCACACTATCCGTCACGAGCGTCCGAATTCGTTCCGTGGGCGCTACAAAGACCGGCCCCACCTTGCCTAACTTGGTGTGATCAGCCACAACCACCAAGTTTTCGGCCATCTGAAGGATGGCACGGTCTGTCATCACCTCGGGCAAATAGTCGTGGGTCATACCCTCGACCGAACTGATGGCACGCATGCCGATGATGACCTTGTCAACGTGCAGTTCGCGGACGGCAGCCTCTGTGAGATGCCCGATAAGAGAGAGTTCCGAGATCCGCATCACACCGCCGGTCACAACTACCGTCACGCCCCCTGCGAGGGCCAGCTCATAAGCCACGGTGAGCGCATTCGTAATAACAGTGAGGTCCTTGTGGTCCGTGAGGTAGCGGGCCACATATGCGGTTGTGGAGCCGGATCCCAGAAATAGCGTATCACCGTCCCGTACGAGCGCTGCCGCCGCTCGACCAATCGCATTCTTCAAGGCTTCGTGTTCGTGGAGTCGCTGGACTACCGGCGGCTCGGACGCGGCTTGCTCGACCAAGACGGCTCCACCGTGGACCCTGCGTAAGGTGCCGGCTTCCTCCAGTTCGCTCAGGTCGCGCCGCACCGTTACTTCGCTGACCGAGAAGCGCTCACTGAGTCTGGCGACTGTAACCTGCCGGTCGTTTCGGATCGCTTGAAGGATCTGCTGCTGCCGCGCGGTTTTCAGACTGACGCTCATTCTGGCACGCTCATCACCACATTCATCCATAAACGAAAGAAGTTATGATCATCGTAGAGCATTTTTGGAGCTTTGTCAAGACAAGTCATCGGGGAAGGGAGCGTGTCCCTCCGAAACAGCCACGCTGCCGGGAGAGCGGATCTCTCCTGGCAGCGTGGTATTGCGATATAGTGCCGGGGCTATTCTACAGGGACCAGGGTTGCGGTGATTGAGGTGTAGTATAAGGTCGTCCGGCCTTCAAAACCGGAGTCTGTACCCACCAGGA
>SLDA01000379.1 GCA_007125545.1 Thermoflexales bacterium
ACCGCAGGACATCCAGATTGATATTATAACCCAGTGCCGGACACTTGCGCACCACGCGGTGATGTATGGGTATCGCCTATCTGATCCTTCCTGAGCATCCCAACTGCGCCATCAAGTTTGCGCTCCCCGGGGTTCGGGGTAGAATATCATCCTGTGAGAAAGACGCGACGACCTATATTTGCAGTATCTATCCTCGTGGTGTTGTTCGTGCTCGCAGGCTGTCGACGAGAGCGGGTTCCGGGCCCTGACGGCACCTCACCGACCACCATAGAGAACAAAGGTTCGGATACCCTCGTCAACCTGGCTCTAGCGTGGGCCGAGCGGTATCAGGATCTGCACGCCGAGGTTAGTATCGCGGTGACGGGAGGCGGCTCCGGCACCGGGATTGCAGCACTCCTGAATAACACCGTCGATATTGCAGGTGCCTCGCGCGCTATCACCGCTGTGGAGATAGAGGCGGCCCGTGCCAACGGCATCGAACCGGTCGAGTTCGTTGTGGCCCGGGATGCGATTGCCGTGATCGTCCACCCCAGCAACCCGGTGGAGGAGTTGACCTTGCAGCAGATCTCCGATATCTACAGCGGTGAGTACGACAACTGGCAGCAATTGGGCGGGGAAGACCGCCCCATCGTGCGGCTGTCGCGGGAGACGAACTCCGGTACCCACGTCTATTTTCTCGAGGCGGTGATCCGGCTGGGCGACCCTGATGATGACACGCTCTTCTCACCACGGACGCTGCTGCTCCCGTCTTCTGAGGGCATCACCGTGGAGGTTCGCCAGAATCCCAACGCGATCGGCTACGAGGGCTTGGGCTACGTGACGGGCGATGTGAAGACCGTGGCGATTGGCGTCACAGCCGACGGGCCTTTTGTACCGCCGAGCGTGGAGGCTGTCAATGCCGGGGACTATCCGATTTCTCGCGATCTCTACATGTATACTGCAGGCCAACCGGTAGGGCTGATTCGCGAGTATATGGAATGGATTCTGAGTCCCGAGGCACAGGATATCGTGCTGGATCTGGGCTTCGTCCCTATCGAGGAGTAAGAGATGGGCCTTGAGGTCAATCCGGTAGATCAGGAGGAAAAACCCGACCGACCCGACCCTACGGGGCTGGATCGTGTAGGCGCTCCTATGGGCGACGACCATCCCGATCGCGACTCTCCCAAGCAGCGCGTCAGCCTCTTCGAAGTATTGATGGAGCGCGCGATCCAAGTAACGGGGATCAGCACGATGCTGCTTGTGGCCCTGATTTTCCTCTTCCTGCTCTGGGAGGGGGTGCCGGCTTTCTTCGAGGTTCCCCTATCCAATCTTGCAGGTGCCCGCTGGTACCCGATCGAAGGCCTCTATGGCCTCCTGCCGCTTATCGCGGGTTCTTTACTTATCACGATTGGCGCGGCACTACTGGCACTGCCCCTGGGCGTCGCCACCGCGATCTTCATCGCGGAGATTGCGCCCAGTTGGGGGCGCGAGATTCTGAAGCCGATTGTCGAGATACTCGCCGGCATCCCGTCTGTGGTTATCGGGTTCGTCGGCATTCTTGTGGTGGCACCCCTCTTCCGCACGGGTCTCAACATCCCCACCGGCCTTACAGCCTTCACCGGCATGGTGCTGTTGGCCTGGATGGCGCTCCCAACCGTGGTGAGCGTAGTCGAAGATGTATTGGATACGGTGCCCAAGACGTACCGCGATGCCGGGCTGGCCCTGGGGATGACGCGCTGGCAGACGATCTCACGCATCCTCGTCCCGGCGGGCAAATCGGGAATCCTGACGGCGCTTATGCTCGGGGTTGGACGGGCGATTGGGGAGACGATGACTGTGATGATGGTGACGGGAAATGCGCCCAGCATTCCCGTAAGCCCTCTGGATATCTTCGCCTCGGTGCGCACGATGACCGCGACGATCGCCGCGGAGATGGGTGAAGTGGCGCAAGGGAGCACGCACTATCACGTCCTCTTCGCCGTAGGACTGACCCTCTTTGTGATTACCTTCGTCGTCAATCTTGCCGCGGCGTCGATTGTCTTCCGCCGCACTCGGCGCGCGGAGCGCATGCTCTCGTAGGTGACCCGACTATGATATCACGACAGCTTTCGGAGCGCATCGCATTCGGGTTAATCATCGTGGCAGCCGCCATTGTGATTCTGCCCATCTTCTTCATCATTGGCTACGTCGTCGTACAGGGTTTGGGCGCCATCTCCTGGACCTTCCTGACGGAAATGCCGCGGGAAGGCATGCGAGCCGGCGGCGTGATGCCGGCGATCGTCGGCACACTGCTCCTGACGTTGGGCACCGCGATCGTCGCCGTGCCGATCGGCCTTGGCGGCGCGATCTACCTCTCGGAGTACGCCGGCGACAACGCGACCACACGCGCGATCCGTATCGCGATCATCAACCTGGCGGGCATTCCCTCGGTGGTCTATGGGCTCTTCGGGCTGGGCCTGTTTGTCATCTTCCTCAATTTCGGAACCTCGATTCTGGCGGGCTCACTGACTTTGGGCATTATGACGCTGCCCGTTATCATCAGCACCGCCGAAGAGGCGCTCCGCGCCGTACCGCAGTCCTTCCGGCTCGTCAGCACGAGCCTGGGCGGCACGCGCTGGCAAACAATTCAGCGTGTAGTCCTGCCCCAAGCGCTGCCCGGCATTATCACAGGAATTATCCTGGGGGTCGAGCGCGCTGCCGGAGAGACGGCGCCCATTCTCTTCACCGCGGCGGCTTTCTTCTTGCCCCGCCTACCGGCGTCGATATTCGACCAGACGATGGCCCTACCTTACCACCTTTACGTCATCAGCACGCAGGTACCCGGGATGCCGATCCAAATACAGTACGGGACGGCGCTGGTCCTGCTTGTTTTCGTTCTTTCCCTCAACCTGGTCGCCACCTTGATCCGGCGACACTACCGCAAGCAGCGGGTCTGGTAAGCCTATGTCAGAAAACCCCCGTCCTGACGTCAAAATCCGCATCGAGCATCTGAACGTCCGCTATTCTGACGGCACCGAAAGCTTGCACGATATCTCTATGGATATCTACACCCATCAGATCAACGTCCTATTCGGGCCTTCGGGTGGCGGCAAGAGCACCTTACTGCGGATGCTCAACCGGCTCAATGATCTGGCAGACGTAAGCGAGCAAGAGGGCCGGATCCTTTTGGATGGTGAAAACGTCCTCGCGCGGGATTATGACGTCCTGCAACTGCGACGCCGCCTGGGCATCGTATTTGCACGCCCGGTTCCCCTGCCGATGTCCATCTACGAGAATGTGATCTATGGGTTGCGACTGGCAGGCGTAAGAGACAAGCAGCAGCTGGATGCCACCGTGGAGCGTGCGCTCAAACAGGGTGCACTCTGGGACGAGGTTTCCGACCGGCTATCGGACAGCGCCTACGATTTGTCCGGTGGGCAGCAGCAGCGCCTCTGCGTGGCGCGCTCGCTCGCGCTCCAACCGGAGGTTATTATGCTCGACGAGCCCACCTCGGGGCTCGACCCCATCTCAACCTTCAAAGTAGAACAGACGCTGCAGCAACTGAAGCGGGACTACACCATCGTGATCGTACCGCATAGCGTGCAGCAGGCCGCTCGCATCGCCGACTGGGCTGCCTTCTTCCTACAAGGGGATCTGATCGAGTGGGACGAGGGCCGCCAACTCTTCACCGATCCCCAGGACCAACGAACGGAAGACTACATCACAGGCCGATTCGGGTAGCCTATCAATCGCCCGCGGCTGCACCCGATCCGGCGATCCGCGCCTCATAGGACGTGGCCAGTCCCGTAACGGCAGCCGCTGCCTGGGTCTGCAACGTTGCCAGATTCTGGAGATCTTGCCGCAGGCCCTCTCTGAACGATTCCTTCGGCCAGTCGGCGTGAAAGGACTCCCAGTCGCAGTAGGGGGCTGCTACCTCAGCCATCACTTCGAAGGTGCTGATCGGCGCATTCCAGGGCAACCGGTCGTCCTCAACCACATCTCGCGCTTCCTCCAGAAAACCAACCGCGCTCTGCTGGGTACCGAGCATACGCATCAGCGTCCGGTGAGCGCAACTGTCTCCATTGGCACCACACGCGGAGCAAAAATGCGGCGTGCGCATTCTATCCGCCGCCGCCTCATAGAGCGCGGCACCGTAGCGGAATCCGGCCTCCTTGCCCTGCCCGCCGGCAACCTTGCCGCCGAATCGCAGCGCTTTCGAGATGGCATGTTCCAACGGTAAGGCGGGCGCGATCGGATTCAGCACGTAGACAAGCTGCGCCTGCGCCGGCCCCCAGATCCGTGCGACCAGATCCTCGAAACCGGGCAGGGTCGCGAACTCCAACTGGTCGAGATCACGGTCCCAGCCGGTAAGCACGCTCCACGCGGGCCAGGTGCGCAAGACCAGGGCATCACCCCGGTCGAAGGCCGCACGCAGCCGCGCGAAGTGTACCTCGTGCGGCGGAGGTAGGAGACCGGTCGCGGCATATGCCGCGCGCGCCGCATCGTCCCATGGGGAGTCGCGCGTCACACGGTCGATCGTGAAGCCGAGTGCATGGGCCAGAAAACAGAGGCGCGACTCGGATCCCGACTCCATCCACCAAGCCATGCAATCCTCGTCCGGGTCCATGATCGGGGAAAAGGCAATCCCCGCCAACCCTGCGACCCAGTCATAGCTCACAGGGCGCTCCCAGGCATGCATCACCGCCACAAGACAGGCGACAAGCGAATCGTACTGGTTCGGGTCACCCTGAACACACACTCGCTCTCGAGCACTTACCATCCTACCTCCTCGAAGCCTCCTCCGGGCCTCTAGCTCCGACGTACAACCGCAATGCTCCACGGTATCACACGCCGCCAGTCCGCCGTATGCTCAACCGTGTTACGGACGATGGGGGCGTCCGTATACCTGGATTGTAGGCCTGCACGGGAAAAGCGCAAAAGGGCGATAGGGCGCCACATAACCCACAGCCCCACTCAGAGTTACAGATAGGGGGCCAACGGCGCCTCATCCCAGACCTGGGCTTCGATATAGCGATCGGGACCGAGGTGGCCCTGCGGATTGACCTCCTGCGGCAGTCCGAACTCCGCTATGAGGTCGCGCAGCTGATGGAGGCGGTAGACCCGCCCGCGCGTGGGCTTACCGTCCTGGTAACGCATCGCGGGGAAGGTATCGCCATAGGTGAAGCTGAGCGTTGCGGGATCGAAGGCAGCGAGCGGGATGCGCAATTCCCGCCCCTCAGCGTACCAGCTCTTGACCCACGGACACACTCCCAGGATCAGATAGTGTGGGTGCTGCAAGATCGGCCGGCCACCCGCGGCGACAAAAAGGGCACGCACGCGGGCCTCCAAACCGCGCCGGACGGCGAGGTAATCCGGCGCCCGCCGGCCGGCAAAGACGCCGCCGACGCGCCTGATCTGGTCAAGCAACCGTTCATCCTCGCCGGGTGCCAGCCGCGTCAAGCTGCGGAAGGGGCCGTTCGCAGCCTCGTAGTAATGGGAAAGGAAATCCGGGACCGTCACTTCTGCATCCGGAGGCACCCGACACGGAAGCCGTAGGCCTCGTAGAAAGCGACGGCA
>SLDA01000581.1 GCA_007125545.1 Thermoflexales bacterium
AGCTGATTGCCCGCTGTATCCACTGCGTAGTAGTAGGGATTGCGGATCCACATCCGCTGGAGGCCGGGCTCGAAGGACTCGCACATCCAGGAGGTGAGTGTGGGGCAGTCCGGGTTCTCCCGGAAGATCATCATCTGGTCGTGTTCTTCGAAGTCGCGTGCGTCGCTGTAGTCGGGGTGGAATTGCTTGAGGTAGTGTGCGGGTGCGATCCACCGCGGGCCGATGCCGGCATTGACCCACATCGCGAGCCGGCCTTCGGTCAAGGGAGAGGGCGCCACGTAGCTGATCCTCAGCGTGGTGTCGTCCACCTTGGTGAACTGTGCCAGCTCGCCGCCTGCCTGTCCGAAGTCGGGCGGGGAGTCAGGGTGTTCGACATTGTTGACCATATCATTCCACCAATACAGAACGTCGTCCACCGTGCAGGGCTCACCGTCGGACCATTTCAGGTTTCTGCGGAAATAGAGCGTCCACTCGCTGGCGTCGTCATTCGACTCCCATTCCGCAACCATACCCGGTGCGATGCCCAAGCCATCATCGATCCACCGGAGAGGTGAGTGACCGTATTGGCACTCGTGCCACCAGTTGCCCAGAGTCGTATGGTTGATCTGCATCGTCCCGCCGTACTCACCCACCTGATGCAGGGGGGAAAGCACGAGCGGATTCGCGGGAAGTCGCTCGTCCACATTTGGCAAGGTGCCCGCATTTACCATGTCGCTGAGCATGGGAGATTCGTTGTACTGCGTGCCCTCCGCCAGGTCCGGTACGGGCGTGCCGGTGGGTCGCGGGGTTGCTTCAACTGCCGGTCGTGGGGTCGCCGTTGCCGCAGGCGCATCCGGCTCAACCGGGTCAACCGCAACGTTGTCGACTGCCGGCGTGGCTGCGCCACAGGCGGCGAGACCGACGCTTGCCGCGCTCACAGCTGCGGCATACAGGAACTCTCTGCGTGTCAGTTTTCTGGCCATAGGGATAATCCTCCTCGTGTTATCGGACTGAATAGAAAAGTGTGCAACTTGGCGAACTGGGTGCATGGCCCCGTGTGTTCACCTCAAACCCGTCCGCAGCGGCCTGCTGCGGCAATGCCTGACGGAAAGCGGCTGTCCGAGCTATTGTGCCTTAAGGGTCTGAAACGTACTTACATGAATCCCCAACTACATGAGCTTGCTTCCTCAAGGGAAGGCTATAGGATGCAAATCACTTCTGGAGAAAACAAATGTGTTAACTAGAATATCGCAGTTGCAGAGTTTGTCAATACCATTCCGTATGTAAGTGCACATTATCATACCCCATCTTGACAGATTGTCCACAGTGCAGTACGCTGGGTCCTGTTTAGTGGTGTGCGGGTAGCCCCAAGGAGGTGCAAGATGGAGTTCGGATTCAAGAGCATCCCGGTGATTGACGGCCATATCCATTTCACCGATGTGCGTCAGATGGACGCGATAATGGGGATCGCCAATACGGTGCCGATGAGGAAGTTCAACTTGTTGAGCGCCCCACGGCCTGGCACGATTAACCAAAACCCGGCTCTCATCGCTTTCAAGGACAGGTATCCCGCGATCACCTATCTTTCTGGAGGTCTCGACTACACGCAGGTTGCCGCCGCGGATGGGTCGACTGTCGATGCCGCGACTATGTCCGACAACCTCGGCCTCCAAATCGAGACGCTGCATAGCATCGGCTTCGATGGGCTGAAGCTGCTCGAGAGCAAGCCAACCTCACGCAAGTGGATTCCAGTTCCGCTTGACGCGCCGCACTATGAGGGAATGTGGGCCGCGCTCGAACGCCTTGACATGCCGGTGCTCTGGCATGTCGCAGATCCCGAGGAGTTCTGGGACGAGGAGCTGGCCCCCGCTCACGCACGAGAACGCGGCTGGTACTACGGCGATGGCACGTACCCGACGAAGGAATCCCTCTATCAGGAAGTCGATCACGTGCTGGCCCGCCACCCGGGATTGAAGGTCATCTTCGCTCACTTTTACTTTCTGTCCGCTGATCTCGAACGAGCGGCGCATTTCCTCGATAGCCACCCGAACGTCTGCTTTGACCTGACGCCGGGCAATGAGATGATCTTCAATTTCACCCGGAACTTCGATGCGGCACGGGCATTCTTTGTCCAGTATCAGGACCGCATCGTCTACGGCACCGACATTGCCACGTGGGGGCTGGACGGGCCCAACGGGCTGGCGCGTGCACTTGGAACGGCATGGTCCGTCAGGATGTACCTGGAGATGACAGGAACGATCGAGCCGCCGGAGGCGTTGGCCCATTGGCGCAGGCCTGATCTGGACGGCTTCCGCGGCTTCGCCTTGCCGGATGAGGTTCTGGAGCAGATCTACGCGGGCAACTTCGAACGCCTGTACGGTGGTGCGCCCGCAGCTCTGAACTACGAGCGGGCGCGTGCCGAGTTGCGCCGGATGGCGGAGGTGCTCGACGTGAATGTGTCTGAGGAAGGTGGTAACAATCCTGCACGCCAGGCCCTAGACCTGCTGCAGGGTTGAGGTTTTGCATCACACAACCTAGTCTGAAGGAGTCACACATGGATCCAGTGAAGTTCGCGATTGTAGGAACGGGTGGTATTGGAACGGCACATGGGAGGCTGATGCAGTCAGTGCCCGAAGTGGAGCTGGTCGCCCTCTGCGATATCATCCCAGAGAAGATGGACGCTTTCGAGGAAGAGCTCGGAAAGCCGATGCGCAAGTACATCCAGTTTGAGGAGTTGTGCCAGGACCCGGACATCGAGGCGGTCTTCGTCGGAACTCCCAACCAAGTCCACGTCCCCGTGATTCTGGAGACCGTCAAGAATAGTAAGAATGTTATGAGCACCAAGCCGCTCTCCAGTTCCAAAGAGGCCGCCCGCGAGGCGGTTGAGGCCGCCGAGGCAGCGGGGGTTGTTAACATGATGTCCCTGACCATGCGCTTTAGCCCGAGTGTGCAATATCTGGGCAAGCTATGCCGGGAGGGCGACCTGGGCGAGATGTATTACGCGCGCGCCCGCAGCATCCGTCGCAGCGGTATTCCGGACTGGAACCTGGGCTTCGTTGAGGCAGGCGGTGGGGCCTTCCGTGATATGGGCGTACACGTTCTTGACTCATCATGGTGGCTGCTGGGTCAGCCCAAACCGGTTAGCGTCACCGGCGTTGGCGGCGCCAAGTTCGGGCCCATAGGGAAGGGTTACTGGGACTTCCGCGTACCACCGGAGGACTACTGGCGCAAATATGACTCCGATGACTACGCGGGCGGAATCATCCGCTTCGAAAACGGCACCGGTCTGATCGTGGAGAGCTTCTGGGCCAGCCACCAATCACCGGAGGTCCAGGTGGAGCTCTTCGGTACGGAGGCCGGAGCGAAGCTCAAGCCGCTCACACTCTACAAGACGGTCAACGGCGCCCCACACGACTCGACGGTCGAGATCGACGACAGCCAGACGCGCTACGCGCAGACCATCTTCGGTCACTTCGCGGATTGCGTCCGCAACGGTACGCCGGAGGCAGCCCCGCTGCGCCACGGCCTGATCGTCCAGGAAATGATGGAAGCCATGCTGGAAAGCGCTCTAACCGGAAAAGAGGTTCTCCTTCCATAACAAGCATTCTATCAGTGGACTCTGAGGCCGGTGCTCAATGTCCCGCCTGCGCTTCAGATCTCCAGAACCTTGTATTCATGTATCTAGTACCTAAGGAGGCTTGACCTATGAAGACGTACCGCGCTGGCATCATCGGATTTGCCCATATGCACGTCAACGATGTCGCCGCCCACTACGCGGAGCACCCACAGATCGAGTGGGTCGCGTGCGCCGACACCCCGGCCCTGCGGCCCGAGCTGCGGGCCGCGCCCTATACTCGCGAATGGAACATGGAACACGCGCTCAAAGATTTGGGCGTACCCAAGGGTTACGACAACTATGTCGAGATGCTGGACAATGAAGAGTTCGACCTGATCATCGTTCAGTCCGAGAACGCGTATCATGCTGACATCGTCGAGGCGTGTGCCGCCCGCGGCATAAGCTGCCAGGTGGAGAAGCCAATGGCCCATACGCTCTCGGATGCCCTGCGGATGGTGCGCGCCACCAAGGCCGCCGGCACGATGTTGGCGATCAACTGGCCCCTCACGTGGGATCCCACCGCGCACACAGCGAAGAAGCTGCTTGACGAGGGCATCATCGGTCGCATCCTTGAACTGAAGTGGCGTGCAGGCCACACCGGCCCGTTGGGGCCCGGCGCCGCCCACGCCGGGGTCTCCGAAACCGCCGACTCGATGTCGGGGCCGGAGAGGGGCGCGACCTGGTGGCACCAGACCGACACCGGCGGCGGGGCGATGCTCGACTACTGCTGCTACGGTGCCATGGTCGCCCGCTGGATGATCGGGGTCCAGGCCCAGGCTGCGATCGGCCTCAAAGCCAACTTGGACAGCCACTGGGGTGATGCCGATGATAACGCGGCTATGATCGTGCGCTTCCCCGGTGCGATGGCCCTTTTTGAGGGGTCGTGGACGACCTGGGACCACGGTGTGCCCACCGGTCCTATCGTTTATGGGACCAAGGGCACGATGGTTGTCGAGCGTAAGGGCGATAAGCCCCAGATCCGTGTCGAGCGCGGGCACGGTAACACGGAGATCTACGAACCAGGTTCCCTGCCCGAGGGTCGTGATGGCGTCGCGGCTGAGATGGTCCACCATTTCGAGACCGGTGAACCCCTTCACGAAACCCTGGAGATGATGTTCAATCTGGAGGCTATGGCTATTCTCGACGCGGGCGTCCGCTCTGCTGCCAGCAATAAACTGGAACTCGTCGACAACGCCACTTGGCGTATCGGCTAAGAAGCCGCACAAAGGGTGGCCGGCTGCTTCGGTCCGCAAGTGGTGCAGCCGGCCGCTCCAAATCACACTATTCAAAGCCTAACGTAGACGTTCACTAACATAAGAGGAGATTCTGCCGTGACCAAGACCTATCGTCTCGGTGTAATTGGGTTTTCCCATATGCACGTCAATCACTTGATAGACGAATTCGCCGACCTGCCCAATGTGGAGTGGGTCGCTTGTGCGGATACGGTGCCCGTTGTCGAGCCCCTGTCCACCAAACCCTCCACGCGCCAGGCCAACGTCAAGCGTGCCCAGGAAAAGACCGGCATTCCCAAGGTCTATGACGACTACCAGGAGATGCTGGACAAAGAGAGCTTCGACCTCATCATTTTCTGCCCGGAAAATGCCCGGCACGGCGAGGTCGCCGAGGCGATCGCCGCCAAGGGTATTCATATGATCACCGAGAAGCCGATGGACGCCACCCTCTCCGGCGCTCTCCGGGCCGTGCGCGCTATGGAAGCCAACAATGTGAAGCTGATGGTCAACTGGCCCACGACCTGGAATCCTGCGATTCGCAAGATGAAGGAACTGATTGACGCTGGTGTGATTGGCGACGTCTGGGAAGTGAAATGGCGGAATGGTCCTTCTTTGGGTCCGTTGTCCTATAATAAGGGCGGTGACGTACTGACCGGTCCCGAGAAGGGGTCGGAGTGGTGGCATCAAGC
>SLDA01000428.1 GCA_007125545.1 Thermoflexales bacterium
CCGGCGCGCTGGTTGGTGGTACTTTCCACAGCCGGCCTGGCGATGCCCAGCTTCTATGTCGGTAGTCTGCTGATTCTGCTCTCGATCGCTTCCTTGCTCTTGCGTCGCGTGGACGGGACTCTGCTCTTTCCCCTCGCCGGATTCGGGTGGGACCGGCACATGGTGCTACCCCTGGTGGCACTTTCTGTACGCCCGACCGTTCACATCGCGCAGGTGACCAGCACGCTCTTGACAGGCGAACTACAGAAACCCTATGTCGCCGCAGCGCGCAGTATGGGCCATTCCCGCAAGCGGGTGAAGCAGCGTCTGGCCTTCCGCAATATTCTTGCTCCGGTGGCCTTGACAATTGCTACCTCGCTCCGCACCCTTGTTGCGGACCTGATCCTTGTAGAATCTCTCTTCTTCTGGCCAGGTGTCGGCCGTTTCACCGCGACCGCCTTGATTCCCGCCAGCCGCACCAATATGATGAACTCTCCCTATCTGCTGCATCCTGAACTCCTGGCTGCGTTGTTGGCGATAGTGACCTTGATCTTCCTCATTGCCGACTTCGTGACCTCAATATCGGTCCGGATATTCGATCCGCGCTTGCGTGTGGCCGTGCAAGGAGAGGTTGGCAATGTCTGACACCGAAGCTCTTGTCGCCGCGACTATTGCCCCTCGGAGGCGCTCGAATTGGCCGCTGTTGATCGGGGTCGGCTTGATATCGCTGTTCTTGTTCTTGGCCATCCTCGGGCCCCAACTTGCACCCAAGGACCCACGCGATCACGCCCTGATCATCCAGGTTGATGGGCAGTGGCAGACGCCGCCATATCCAGCGTTCACACCCGGCTATCCCCTGGGCTCTGACAACCTGGGACGTGACCTGTACAGTTGGTTACTCTGGTCTGTGCGCCCCACCCTTATCCTCGTGATCCTTGTTGCGGCGCTACGATTGATCATCGGGATGAGCATCGGTGCCGCGGCGGGCTGGTCGGATCGTGGATTCGCGCGAGCCTGCGACGGGTTGATTGGCGCTGCATTGGCGGTGCCCGCGCTCATCGCGGCTCTAATCGTGATCACTGCCGTTGGGTTCCGGCTGGGGATATGGGCGTTTGTCGCGGGCTTGGCAGTCACGGGCTGGGCGGAAACGGCGCAGCTTGTGCGCGAGCAAACTAGGACCATCAGGGGCCAAGAAGCCGTGGAAGCGGCACGCGCGCTGGGAGCCTCGAGCTTGCAGACCTTTATACTGCATATCGTGCCCCAAGTGATGCCCATGATGTGGATGTTGCTGGCTTTTGAGATCGCGAATACGTTGGTGACTATGGCGGGACTGGGCTTCCTGGGCTACTATCTGGGCGGCGCTGTCTTCGCGGAGGTTGACGACTTTGTCTACCAGCGGATATCCGAGATGCCGGAACTGGGGCAGATGCTGGCCACGGCCTGGATGGTTCTCGATGAGCCGTGGGCGATGGTGGCGGCTGGAACGGTCGTCTTCCTTATGGTCTTGGCTTTCAACCTTCTCGGTGAGGGCTTGCAGTCGCGTCTGACTCGTAAGCTCGGCGGAGCTCGCCCGGTCTACCTACGTCTGGCCGGGGATGTGGTGCCGTGGATTGAGGATCGGTTGGTTGGGTCGCTGGTCAGCATCGTTCGTAGCTCGTGGGCCAGGGCCGCGGCAGCCATTTGTCTAGTCGTGCTTGTCGGTGGTTATATCCTGAGACCACATCTACGCCAACTTCCCACCGATAGGGAACCGGAATCGCGCGCCGCCGTCCCGGCAATGCCGCTGCCGGAATCCGACGACTCAGCTGCGCATCCCGAGACTGAGGCAACCCCTCCGTTCGCCTTGGAACCGCCGGGTGGTCATGTGTGGGCTAGCCAATGGGGAGATCCCTGGGCCACCCGCTGGGCGGCCTTCACCGGTCCTGTGACCACAACGGTGCAGTGGATGTATCAGATTGATGGCAGCTTTACGGGTGGCCCTGTGATCGATGCCCAGGGCACACTCTATCTCGCTGCACGTCCGGCAGAAGGCGCCCCCGGATGGCTCTATGCCCTCGACCCGGATGGTGTTCTGCTGTGGGAAACGCGCCTCGATGACCTCCCGGTCGGGGCGCCCGCGCTCGGGCCTGATGGCACCGTGTTTGTTGCCGATAAGAGCGGCCTCAGTTCAGTGTCGGGGGAGGGCCGGCTGCTGTGGCGTTTTACACCTGAGGACGGAAAGCCTGCCACAGCAGGCCCCACGGTGGGCGAAGATGGCTTTGTGTACTACAAGTCGCAGAGTGGTTTGCTGTCGCTGACGCCGCAAGGGACGGTGCGCTGGCAGGCACCGATCACCGAGACAATGCGCGTCCTGCCTCCCAAGCTCAGTGTCGATGGCCAAACCGTCTTTTGGGGCGAATTTGCGTTCCGGGAGGCCGATGGTCAACCCGCCTTAGGCGAGCATCAGGAGGCCGCGCTGACACAGTTTGTCGTCGGGGCCGATGGCAACCAATATGTGCAGTACGACGTCCGGCTTGCGGCGACGGCATCCATGGGTTCTGAAGATCTGCCGGAGATCGAGTGGCCTGCCGGTGTGGGTTGGGTCTTTGATTGGCGGGAGCATACGTGGCAAGGGAGTGACGCCGGGGTGTCGGCCTCTGGGCTTCCGTGGCTGCTGGCGCGCCCGTCGATTGGCGGGCGGGGGCTGGGTTTCTATTGGGGCACGCACGCCGGCGAGCTGAGCAGCAAGTTGAATATTCCCCAGGCCAACTCCATCCAGGTTATCGGTGTGGATCGGGAGAATGTCGCCTATATTTGCATGGGTTTCTACGCTGCGGCCCCGTCCTGTGTAGCTTTTGGCCCTGATTCCGACCGTGCTCTCTGGCGTGCCAATTTCCCGGGCAATCATACGCTCGCGGGGGCTGCTTTGGCTCCAGGTCGGTTGTTTGTGGCAACTTGGGATGGGCAGCTGATAGCGCTAGGTGACGCTGAGACGCCGGAGGACGAGGTGACCGGAATCGATCATCCGCAGAGTGTAGCGGGGGACGATTCTGCAGCAGGCTTAGTTCTAATTCCATAGTACTTATCCATATTATTCCTTGTACGGCTGCAAACACCATGGTACAATGATGGTGTCACGTCACATGAGGAGGGAACTATGGAGTCTGAAAGGTCTGGAGTAGAAGAAACCTCGCCGGCGAAAGGTCGAGTGAGAGTCGTCGTCTCGAAAGGGGATCCGGAGATGCCTGGAACCGACCCGGAAGAGAGGCCGAAGACTCCGGAGGAGCGGGCCGCTAAGCGCACGCAGACTATCATCATCGCCGTAGCGGTTGGCTTTCTGGTCTTTTTGGTCGCCGCGATTGTGCTGATGGCGTCTTTCCCCGATGCCACAGTCGTCATTCGGGATATCGCCATCGTCTTTGTCGCTGTCGCGACCTTCTTGATCGGTCTGGCAATCATCTTGCTGATCTTCCAGATACAGGTCTTGATTCAAGTTCTGCGTGATGAGATCCAGCCGCTGTTGCGATCGATGAATGTCACTGCCTCAACTGTACGCGGGACGACGGAATTTGTCAGCCATAATATGGTATCACCGATCATCAAGGCGTCGGGATTTATGGCCGGAATGCGAAGGGTGGTTGCCGACGTGGTCGCTGTGACCCGCGCGGCATCCCATCGTGGCGTGACGCAGGTATCAACCAGAGCTACACAGGGAGGTAACGAGCATGTCGAATCACGAGAATGATATAGGTACGTTGGTTGTCGGCTTTTTCCTTGGCGCGTTGGTGGGCGCGGCAATGGCGTTATTGTTCGCCCCTCAGTCGGGTGAGGAAACCCGTGATCAGATCCGCCAGAAGTCCATTGAGCTGAGCGAGCAAGCTCAGGACAAGGCCGAGGAGACTCGTGCCAAGGCTGAGGCGATGCTTCACGATGCTCGCCACAAGTTCGACGAGGCGACCGAGGAGCTTCAGACCCGCGCCAAGGAGTTGCAGGCGCAGGTTGAGGCCATGGCGAAGGATGTCGAGGATAAACTGCCCACTTCCTAATCCTGGGACATAGTTTGCAGCTTCATAACGGAAGCTGAACTTACTGCAATTGGGAGCCCGAGGAACTTTCTCCGGGCTCTCAATCGTAGGTGCAACTCGCATCCTCACGCCTTGCGAGTTACGGAAAACATGGTATACTTTCGACTGTTGAGCAATGGGGGCTCGTCTAATGGTAGGACAGCGGACTCTGAATCCGTATGTGGGGGTTCAAATCCTCCGCCCCCAGCCACACATTGATACGCCCCGGCATTTGCCGGGGCGTTTTGCATGGGTCGCCACCAACAGGAGCTTGCTTCAAGGAGTACGACAGGAGTGACCTGATCGCTGTCCACCTGGGCATCAACGATATGTCGCCAGGCATAGTCCCTCGCAATCAGCCGCAAGTGGAGTGCGTGCCACGTCTCAGCCGTATAACCGTGACCTGCCCGTCACTGTTCTGCCATAGAGATCAAGCGCGGCGATTCTCGTCGCGGAGGGTGGGTCGGATTGGGTGCTCATCAACCGGGAACTCGTGGCTCTTCCCGTTCTGATTGTCAGCACTATGTCCGTTGTCGCCGTTACCAAAGAGGTTGGCCACCCAGGCCAGCGGCCCCTTGGTCTGGCGATGACGACGCTTCACACGACCACCGTCGCGGTAGTAGTCGTGATAGTGGTACGGGTAATAATACTCGCCACCGTATTTCGGCGCCATCCGGTTGAGCACGAGGCCCAAGATGTGAGTGCGCGCACGTTCTAGCTCATTCACGGCGCGGCGTGCCATAGCTCGGCGAGTACGGCCCAGGTCGTTGACCACGATGACACCGTCAACGCGCGAACCCAGGACGGCGGCGTCGGCGACGACCAGCACCGGTGGGCTGTCGAAGAGCACCACGTCGGCTTGGGCTTTGAGTGCGTCCATGACCTGTGCCGCGCGCTCCGAGGCCAGCAGCTCTGCCGGGTTGGGCGGCAGGGAGCCCGCCCGCATAAGGTAAAGGTTGTCGATGCCTGTCGCGACGACGAAGCTCATAACGTTGGCGGTAGGAGAGAGGACGGCATCGCAGAAACCCACATCGTTCGACTGCCCAAAGAGTTTGTGTTGCACCGGACGCCGGAGGTCTGTATCCACGACAATGACCTGATGGCCCGACTGCGCCATCACGACCGCCAGGTTGGCCAGGGTGATGCTCTTGCCCTCTGAGGGGCCGGGGCTGGTGACCATCAGTGTCTCCGGTGGTTTGTCAATACAGGAGAAGTGGATGTTGGTGCGTAGCACGCGATAGGCCTCGGTGATCGGTGAGAGCAGCTGCTTGGCCGCAATCAGCTTGTCGGAGTAGTCGTCTCCGTCGATTGCGGCAATGGCGCCGAGCATCGGAAGGTCGCCTGCGAGCTTGAGCGCTTCTTCGGGTGACTTGACCGTGTCGTCAAGGAACTCGATAAGCACGGCGCCCACCGCCGCGAGCGTAAGCCCAATGGCTCCGGTTAGCATCACGGTTTCAGCCACATTGGGGCTGATGGGATCATGTGGCGTGGTGGCGGGCTCCACGAGGGTGATGTAGTTGGTGCCGCCTTTGACCGAGAGCAGGAGTGAGGCGTACGTGGATTCATAGCCGGACAGTTTCTGCTCCAGGGCGTTGATGTTGGTCTGGTAATGCTGGATGGCGCGAGCGCTGTTGGCAGCTTCGAGTTTCTGCTGTTCCTGCTCGAGCTCGGCCTCGGTCCTCGAGATGTTTGCCTCGAGACCGGCGAGACGTTCGTGGACGAAAGCCTGGCGTTCCGCATCCTGGTTGCCGGTGGGGCTTTGCGCGATCAGTTGGTTGGCAATCTCATCCGCGATGACGCGAGCACGCACAGGGTCTGTATCGCGGTAACTGATCTCCAGGAGCTGGGTGCTGGGCACCTGGCGTGTCGAGATTCCCTCGGCAGAGGGTACGAACTCCAGCCCTAGTGCCTCCGCAGTCCCCTGGAGGATGGGCCTTCGCTTCACCATCTCGGAGTACGTCTGCGCCAGTTGCTGGCTGATCCACATGTCCTGGCTAGTGGGATCAGCCTGGTGCAGCGACTGACCGACCATCACGGTGGTGGTCGCCTCGTAGATGCGGGGCATATCCAGGGTACCGATGTAGGCAGACACCGATGCGATGAGCACGCACGCAGCGGCAAGTCCCCACCATTTTCTCGCTATGTTCCAGTAGTCTTGTAGTTCCATGAAAGCTTCTTCTGCCGCGATATCTGCTTATGCGATGGCTGAACACCGGACTTGTTACCGCATAGTCAGCGAGAGTTGTAGGTCATAGGTTCAAATCTCTGGAGTGCCCATGTTAACAGGCAACGTGTGAACTCTGGGCTGGAATTAGGACTGGTTCGCCCCCACATCTCTAAAGTAGGCCACCGTGCGCGTAAGGCCTTCGCGCAGGTCGACTTCAGCCTCCCAACCCAGCTCTTCACGGGCTCGCGCGACGTCGGAGTAGATACGGACCACTTCCCCGGTTTTTTCTGGTCCGTGAACGACCTCGCCCTGGTAGCCGATCACGTCCCGAATAACCGCTGCCAATTCGTTTATCGAGGTCTCCTTGCCGGTGCCGATGTTGTAGGCGCGACCGGTCCCCTCCTTGAGGGCGATGACATTCGCGCGGGCGCAGTCCCCCACATAGACAAAGTCGCGCGTCTGCTCGCCATTACCGTGGATGGTCGGCGTCTCGCCCGCCAGCATTTTCCCGGCGAAGATGGCGACCACCCCGGCCTCACCATGGGGATCCTGGCGCGGTCCGTAGACGTTGGCATACCGCAGGATAGCGGTCTCTAGTCCATAGGTGGTGCCATAGACGCTGAGGTAGACCTCGATCGTGAACTTGCTGGCGCCGTACGGGCTGAGGGGCGCGACAGGATGATCTTCGTCGCAGGGCAGGTGCTGGGGCTCGCCGTAGATAGCGCCGCCGCTGGAGATAAAGATGATGCGCTTGACCCCGCGCGTGCGCGCCTGCTCTAGCAGATTCAGGCTGCCCAACACATTGACCTGGGCATCGTAGACCGGGTCTGCGACCGAGCGCCGGACGTCAATCTGGGCGGCGTGGTGGTTGACGACTTCGGGCTGCTCCTGTTCGAAGACCTGAGCGAGCAGATCGGCGTCGCAGATATCAACTTCGTAGAAGGTGGCATTGGGATTGAGGTTTTCGCGGCGTCCGGTTGCCAGGTTATCGACGACGGCTACATGGTGACCGGCTGCGATGTAGGCATCAACGACGTGTGATCCGATAAACCCGGCTCCCCCGGTGACGAGAATGCGCATGTTAATGACTCCTTATCTACAGGCTGGGTGCTGTTTTTAAGATGGCCTTGCATCTGTGCATATTTGCGTTGAAGGCTGACGTTATTCTCTCACAGATATCGGCCAGCGCCAGTGTCGCGAAAGGGAGCATGACGGCGTCGACTGGCAGGCGCTAACGAACCATAGCCCACGTGTGAATGTGGATCATGGAGTAGAGGCGATGAAGCAGCAACGCACTGTCTCTTTAGGTCGTATAGGTGCGCTAGTGCTTCAGGCGACTCGTCATTGCGGATAAAACTGACAACGGTCACGTCATAGGCCTCGCATCGAGAGCATCACGGGCAAAGTCGTTAAAAGGATCCGGAGGTCCAGCAGAAAGCCGGCATGCTTCACGTAGTAGAGATCATATTCTAGTTTTGCTTTGGCGTGCTCTATGGAGTTGCCGTAGTCATACTGCACCTGCGCCCAGCCCGTAAGACCCGGGCGGACGGCGTGGCGCGCCCGGTAGAAGGGGCACTCCCGTACCAGTTGGTTCACGAACTCAGGACGCTCGGGCCGCGGGCCGATCAGGCTCATATCGCCTCTCAAGATGTTGATCGCCTGGGGACTCTCATCGAGATGTGTCTTGCGCAGGATGCGTCCCACGTGCGTGATTCGGTCGTCGTTGCTGGACGCCCATACGGCGCCGGTCTCGGACTCGGCATCCGGCACCATAGAGCGGAATTTGAGCATTCTGAACGTGCGTCCTCCGCGCCCTACCCGCTCCTGCTGATAGAAGAGGGGGCCGGGAGAGGTGAGCGCATTGCCGAGCGCCACGAAGGGGAGCAGGAGGACCATCAGGCCAAAGCCCAGCAAGGCGAAACAGATATCGCTGCCGCGCTTGATGAGTCGATAGGCGCGTTCGTGTGGAGAATCACCCATGGGGATGACGACGGAGAGGTCGCGTCCGATTTGATCGATGGGCACGCGTCCTGTCAACCGCTCGGAAAGAACTGACAGCATCGTGATCCGTAAGCCCCGTTCGCGGCAGCGGAGCAGGGCGTCGAAGAGTTCGGTCTGGATGTCGTGGCCCTCGGTGATGGCAATCACGATCTCGTCCACAGCAAGACGCTCCGTGAGCGCCACCAGGTCGGGACCGGTTCCGAGCGCCGGGATGCCCGCGACGCTGCGCGGGGCGGCGTTTATCCCGTCATCGACAAAGCCCAACACCCGATAGCCGGAACCGCGGAAGGGGTTGGCGTCACTTTCCGGCAGCTCGCTAAGGATCTCGATCACCGCCGTCTGTCCAACCCATCCGGCGCCGACGATGAGTGCTTGCTGTGTGCACCAGGGGTGGACGCATAGACGTGCATACGTGAAGCGCCAGGCTCCCATGGCGCCGGCGGCCGTCAAGAGGAAGAGGAGGAGGAAGCCGCGCGATCCCAGCGAGGGCGTGATCACCGGCGTGAGACTGTAGATAACGACGGTCGTGACGACCGCGCTAATGGATCCGCGGAGACTGCAAGTGGTATTGGCGGAACGTACCAGGTCGTAGCAATTGAAGAACAGGGCGACAAGCATCCATTCGACGCTGAGGACGAAAAACCACGGAATCGTGATGTAAGAATGTGCCGGATTGATCAATTCCTGGCGCAGCGGGAGCGCGGTCGCCAATGCTCCGTTGATGATCACGAGGTCCATCAGGAGCAGCAGCAGACGCCGTTCGGAGACTCGCAGCCGCAAGCTGGGCAGCCGTATGCGCCCCAAGCGCCACGTGTGCACGGGCCCGATCTCCTTCGATGTTGGGGGCGGTGACGATTTCGTCGCCGGCGCGTTCATAGGGATGGCCCCCTTGTAGCTGTGGTACTAGTTCTGTGGTTGTGTGCGCAAAGTCGCAACGCTTTCTAGTGTCCTGCTGTCCACGCACAGCCCGACACTCCAAAGTATCGCGAGGGTCTGGAAGACCCTGCCTAACGATCTTAACGGTTTTGGCTCTCTGGCTTTAAAGTGCGTTCGCTACTCGCTGGTACAACCCTTGCAGAGCGCCCCACTCTTCGCCCCGCTGTGCTTCATACCAGGCTCGACCCGCTACACCCCGACGGCGAGTCTCGGCGGGATTCACCAGGGCCTCATCCAGAGCCTGCGCCAATGTGCCTGAGTCTAAGGGGGGTACGATCCATCCGGTCTTGCCGGCTAGAACGTACTCGGATAATGCGCCCGTGGCCGTGACAATGACGGGCTTGCAGAAGACATAGGCTGCTGCAATCAGTGCCGATTGCGTGGCCTTCCGGTAGGGGAGGACTACAACCGCGCAGCGGCGGAAAAGATCGAGTGCTTCCTCGTCCTCAATGTGCCGGTTGCGCACCTCCACGCCTGATGGTAGCGGCCCGTTCCAGATGAGCGACAACGCTCCCTTGCCCGCGATGACCAGCCGTGGCGGCTTGGTTGTGCCTCGGTTCGAGTCTAGCATACCTCCGGAAGGGCGCAAGCGCCCTTGTGAATGATAGGCCTGCACGTAACTTTGCACCAAGATGTCGACCCCTTTGTAGGCCTCGATCCTGCCGAAGTAGAGGGCGAAGGGCAGATCCTGTCCGGAGGGGTGAGTTCTCGACGTGAGCAGCTGGCGGTTCCGCGGTGGGGGCTGAACTCTGTCGGGCGAAAACTGCGTCCCCCAGAAGCCGTGTAGTAACGGTATGCAGGTCACGCGTTCCTCTCCGATCCATCTGGCGACACGTGCCTTATAGCGTTGTCCGTGGACGAGGATATGGGTTGCGGCGTGGGCGACCAGGCGGTTCCATAGATACAGCGCCGCGCTGTATCGCACACCATAGCCGGGGTGTGGCGCCACATCGTGCAGTGTATGGAGCGTGGGGATACCGGCACGGCGCAGGTGCAACAACAGGGGTAGGTTCCACAGGTGCGGACCCGAGAAATGCACGACGTCGGCGGCAGCAAAGGTCTCAGCGCTCAGGGTGCAACCCGCTATCTCCCGTCCCACTCCCAATCTCAGCGCCCCGCACAGTGCTATCTGGTTGAATCCTGTATCGGACGTGCTCACGGGCGTGTGCACCGGGATGTGGGCCATGTAAGGGGCTGCGGAAGCTACGGTTGTAGTAGTGAGGCTCACCGTTGCAATCCCCGTCGCCAACCGGTTGGCATAATCGGCGGTGTATTGGTGCATACCGAAGGTAGGCGAGAGGAGAGCGTAGATGATCCTCATAATCTTTCTGCTCGGTGTCCTGATCTTACAATCCAGGCAGGGCACGCAGGAGGCGGCGGTAGGTGTGGGCACGGGGATGTCCGGTGGGCACCACGAGCGCGCTGACACTGCGCAAGTAGATCCCGTGTGTTCCAATTCACAATGATAATGCTCAGATCCATAGTCGGCTTCACGCGTCCGATTTCGCTTTCGCTTGTTGTTCTAGTACTACCAACCCACCGAGAAAGAGCCATACCAGGAGACTGGCTTGAAAGCCGGGAAAGCCGATATTGTAGACGAAGGGCAGCATCCAATCCGCCAGCAGCATGGTGACCAGGCTTCCCGCCCATGCGGCAAGCATACCGCTGGCGTAACCTCCGACGAACCCTGTCCGATAGCGTTGACTCAAGCGCAGACCAAGCAAGGTCAGCTCCACAGCAAACCAGAGGAAGAGGCCGAGGCCCAGCAATCCCGTGTGGGCGAAGAGGTCGATGTAGTTGTTATGAGAGCTGATCTGGGGGTTGAACCAGAGCATTCGCTGGTAGCGTAAGGGCTCTACGTTCGCATAGTGGCGGTAGGAAGCGGGCCCGAGCCCGGTGACGGGATTCCGCAGCGTCACGCTCACGACACGTTCGATAAGCACGAGTCGCGAACCTCCACTCTCGATCCACTTTGCGTCACCCCCGGCAAATTCATAGAGGGAGGGGAAGAGCAGGCCGGAGGCGAGCAGGACGAGTGCCGGCATCACGATGGCTTTACGCCAGGTCGGAAAGCGCAGCCAAATTAAGACCCCGGCTACGGCTGCCAGACCCACCCAGTTGGAGGTGCGCTGTTGCTGATCAAATAATGCATAATAGCCCGCCGCTGCTAGGATACCGATCAGGAGGTATCGTTGCGGACGGGCGAGCGCGCTGTTGAAGAGTAGCTGCCCGCCCGCTAGCGAGCCCAAAAGCATCCAGAAGGGGATGCGAAGGAAGGCCATCGTATTGAAGCGGTTGGTCCACCCGCCCAGGCCTGGCGCAAAGCGCAGCATCGCCAGCCCACCGCCCAGATAGAGAAAGGCCCAGCTGATGCGTTGCAGCCAGACCTCATCCTGAACCATGTTGGCGGTGAGCCAGAACGCCATCGCGGCGATGACGAAAATACCCCACTGTGCCAACTGTACCAGCCAGAAATGTCCCGACTTGGGGATCGCGACGTCCCAAAACGCATTGCCTGCCAAGAGTGAGAACAGGCTCGACACCAGGAATAAGATCAGCGGGCGGTTGACACGTGAGGCTGACCAGTGCCGCCTGTCCGTACCCAGGCCCTGGAACACCCACATGGCGAAGAGCGCAGGGACGAGGAGTGTGACGGCATTCAGCCGGACCTCGGTGCCGGTGCCGATCTCAAACGGAAGGACCAGGGCTGCGCCGATTATGCAGAGTAATCCCAGGCGCAACTCCAGCATCAAGGTCAGACCGGCCAGCGCAGCGAAAATCAAAGCAATCCAGCGCTGCGACGCTCTTGGGCCGAGGAGTGCCGCACTCAAGAGGGCCAAGGCGATAATGGACAACGCCAGGGCACGACGATCTCCTTGGCGTACTCGCTGGATCAGGGTGCTCATGGGGTCCTTTACCCGTGCTGGAGCACAGTATCTTCCACCAACTGGACAAATTGCTGCCCGATGCTTCCCCAACCGTACTGTGCTTCCATGAGAGTCCGGGCCTGCGTAGCCAGCCGTCGGCGCAGGGCGTCATCCTTCAGAAGGCTCACGGTGGCTGCGGCGAAGTCGGACGGACTATCTGCGACCAACAGATGCTTGCCGGCGACTGCATCCAGCCCCTCGGCTCCCTTTGAGGTGGCGACGACGGGTGTGCCCAACGCCATCGCCTCCAGGATCTTAAGACGGGTCCCGCCCCCCTGTCGTATGGGAACGACGCAGAGGGTGCTGCTGGCCACGGGCAGGCGTATATCGTCGACGTAGCCGGTGAGGCGGACACTATCATCCAGTCGCAAGCTGTGCACGTCCACGCCTTTTGTCGACCCGGTGATACTCAGCGTGATATCCGGCACCTCCTGTTTGATCAAAGGATAGATCTCGGCCAGAAAATAACGCATCGCGTCGTAGTTGGCGCTGTAGGTGAGTGCGCCGTTATAAACCAGGGTGTTGGGCCGCACTTCTGCCAGGCCGGGATGGTGGTGGGTGCAGTCCACGCCATTGCGTATCACTTCTACGCGTGTTGCCGCCCCGGCCATCGCCTGCACACTCATCACTTCTGCTGAAGAGACCAGTGTGCAAGCCGGGAATCGTTGGAAGAGGGCACATTCGTAGCGATACGCCTTGTACCAGCTAATCCACGCACGCCAACGCCCTGTGCGTGTTCTCTGCTCTTGATAGCGCTCGTACAGTTGGTAGCTCAACGCGGTATCTATATCCAATACACGCGGAATGTCTGCAAAGCGCAAAGCGTAACTTGCTATCATTACTTCCAGCGCCACGATGGCGTCCCACTGCTCCTGTTTGCGCAGTTGCTCAAGTTTGGCTTCCATTTTCTTGTTGCGCCAGAAAGCGAGCGGAACAGGAGAGAGATATTTGATAATCTGCGGCAACCGCACATAGCGGAAGGGGTCTGCATGAACCGGGTATACGGTCACATTAGGCGGAGCGGTGAACGGGTCTTGTGGGTTGGGGTTGAAAGCCACCAGTGTCACACGATGCGCTTCTGCAAGAGACCGGAGCAGATAGAAGGCCCGGATCTTACAGCCGTTGTCCGGTGGAAAGGGGAACCAGGTAGAGAGAAACAAAATGTTCATATCAGCCTAAGAACTTCCGGTAATCAAGCGTGTAGGTCAACTCACGGCTGCGCTCACCGATCGGGCGGGCCGGGATGCCGGCAACGATGGTGTAGGGTGCGACATCGCGTGTGACGACGGCGCGAGCTGCAACGATCGCCCCTTCGCTAATGGTGGTGCCGGGCAGGATCATAGCCCGGGTGCCCACGAAGGCTCGATCGCCGATGACGACGGATCCGCCGCGGTTCTCGAAGTTTGGGCTGTTGGGGTCGTGATCGAGTGTAAGAATTATCGTGCCCTCTGAAATGCTAACATTGTCTCCGATGGTCAAGCCGCTGCGACCATCAAGTAGTATCTCGCGGTTAATGACGGTGTGTGCGCCAATGACCACGCCGGCTGGGCGGTAGAAACGACAGCCGCGATGGATGCTGGTGTGTGGACCAATCGTTATCTTGAAAAGATGTCGGTACATCCACAGCCGCAGCCCATGAAACCAGATATGCCCCGTCTGTTCAGTGAGAAAATCTGTAGCATCGTAGCCGATCCAATAGAGCGAGTTGAGAACACGCTTCACGGGAAGGGGCAGGCGTCTCAGCCGATGACCTTGGGATAGCTCTGGTATACGCATCACTCACCTACCTTTCCGATAACAGATAGCCGCCGCATCAGATCCCATCTTCCCCCAATGTCCCAGCAGCGCGTCGCGTAGGGCAACTAGCCGTGCATCCCGGCATAGAAGCCGGTGGCCCTGGTGAGGCTTAAGCGTGTATGCAACAATGCACATGCTGTTCCTCAGAACCACTCTCGATAACAGAAGACGCTTCTCAATCCCAGACCAGTGTCGCATGATGAACAACATGTGATTGCGTAGCATGTAGTAGTCAATGATCGGGGATGCTCTCCCCAGGGCAGCCGAGCCCTTATGCCATACGATGGATGCGGGAACTGCATAAATACTATAGTCGGATTTCCGGACAAGCAAAGACCAATCAGATTCCTCATAATACAAGTAGAAATCCTCAGAAAATAGACCGACTACGTCAAACACTTCACAGCGGACGAGCATTGTAGATCCAGGAGCAACATCCACCTCAAAAGGCATCTTAGTCTGGACAAGCTCGACCTTCTGGCCGGTGAAGAGGCGTGTAACTGCACCCGTCTGTTGCATTATCATAGCGCCGAGCGTCCAAACGTGGGCCGAGTCATTCATGTCTGCAATGAGGGGTGTGACGACGCCCACGCCTGGATTCGTTCGTAGCTCAAACATAAGGGGCTCCAGAAAATCGGGCGCAACGATAACATCATTGTTGAGAATGCAGACATACTCCGTGCCTTGTTCCAGCGCGTAGCGGATTCCCAAGTTATTGCCACCGGCATAACCGAGATTCTCTCCTGTTTCGATAAGGATGGTGCGATCATAAGCACTTCGAATCTGCAAGACAGAATCATCCGTGGAACCGTTGTCGACGACAATGACCTCATAGTTTGAATAGGTCAGTTGCGCAAGGGACGCCAGACAGCGCAGGGTATCCTCAGCGTTATTCCAGTTCAGCACCACCAATGTAACTTTTGGAACCATATCACCTCCTCCGGCTGTGTAGTGCGGTTTGCCCTAATTGCATCTCGATCTGCTCCAATGCCTGGTCCCATGTCCAGTGCTTTCTGACCAGTTCAAGCCCGGCTGCACTGCAATGCTCGCGCAGATCGGCATCCCTCACCAGTCTATCGATGCCGTCCGCGAAGTCGCGTGGCTCGCGATCGGTCAACAATCCCGTCTGCTCATGGATGATGCTTTCTCTGACCCCGGCCTCGCGAACGCCAACCACAGGCGCCCCGCAGGCCATCGCTTCCAGCGGAACAAAGCCGAAGGGTTCCATCACGGGCGCATATAAGACCAACGTGGCCCGATTATAGAGCTCGACCAGGTCGAAATCGGTAACCATAGTCTTGATCTCAAGTTCAACCGATAGGCGTTGGGCTAGGGCTTCCAGGTAGACTCTTTCGGCGGCGTCCACCCAATTACTTACAATGACCAGAGGTAGGCGTATAGCTAGTGGCAACAGAGCCAGGCTTTCAACTATGAAGTCAAAACCCTTATGTGGATCTATAGCACCTACTGAGAGTGCAAAGTATCCCCGGGAAAGCGCAAGCGGGCGAAAAATCCCTAATTCCACGCCGAGAGAGGCGACGCGAGCAAAAATCCCATAGGTACGATACAGTGTCTCGCGAGAGTAGTGGGAGTTGACCAGTATGCGGCTTGCAGCTTGCACGTTAGCGTGATCCTGGCGCGTAAGCGTACGTCGGTAGAGATCTGGTAGTGGATCGAAGAGGTTGCCCATGAGTTGTACTTGGGACAATGTGCGATAAGGGCGAGCTATCGGGGGTTCATACAAGTGGCGCGGAGGTTCCTGACAATAGTAAACAGAGGGCGTCTTCAGGAACTGCAGCAGGCTCGGGCTTTGCCCATAGCGGCAATGATGGACAAAGACCACGTCATAGTTTCCAGCGTCGATCCGGGTTGCGAGTGCACCATGTATGCGGCGCAAACGCAGCAAGTCTAACGCACGGATCCCTTGATTCATACGTCCAAAGGGACGCCGCGCGAGCGGAATGGGGACAAAGGGGAAGACTTGGTGGCGGTGACAATGCGGACGGAGGTCGCAAAAGTCGTGGTCGGCACTGGAGAAAGTATAGACGTCAACCTCGTGCCGGTTAGCAAGACGGCGCGTCATTTCATAGAGTGCTCGCTTACCTCCGCCGGAGGGGAGATTGTGATGGATGGCGATTCTCATCTCGCTTCGCCTCGGTGGCCTATAGGACGTGCTGGAATGCCTGCTACAATCGTGTAGGGCGCAACCGACTTGGTGACGACTGCCCCTGCTCCCACCACCGCCCCGCGCCCGATCGTTAGCCCAGCCAGGACCGTTACTCTTGCACCAATCCACACATCGTCCTCGATGACGACCTCTCCATGGCGCACTCCCTGCTGCTGAATTAGCAAATCGGGATCGTCAAAGATGTGCATTTCTGCGTGAAAGTTGACGCATTGGCCAATGAGCACGTGATGACCTACACGAATCCCTCCGCCGGCACCTAGCACAGCATTACAGCCGATGTAAGAATGGTCTCCGATCTCTACAAACCCGGATCCTGCTTTATCTCTAGCGCCACCACAGTGTAGCCACAGATTCCGATCGATGCTTGTATTGTTCCCTATTGTGACTCCATTGGGTGCCAGACAGTGTAAGTAGCCGTAGTCCTCAATCGTCACATCATTTCCGGCCAGCAAGCCCGAGGGATGGAGGATACGTACCCTGCGACCAACGCCGAATCGCTTCCCCGAGCGCACACCTCTGAGTTGGGCTATGCTGCCCCTGAGGAGCTGAAGCTTCCGTGCTAAGCGCGCCTCTATGTCGTCTGATCTAGTGGTAGGATTCACGATAGCTCCAGCCGGCTCTTGTCTTGATCATGGGGTTGTCTCGTTCCGGACTAGAGCATACAGAAGCTTCTCTATCTGCTCGACAACAAGGCTCCACTCATACCGTTTGGCAACGTGGCGACGGGCACTTTTGCTCATGGTTTGTCTCAACTCCGGATCTGCAAGCAGAGCAATATAGTGAGAAAGCTCTTCTGGCCTTTCGGGTGCAACGATGAAGCCGTTTTGCATATGATCAACGACTTCGGTTTGTCCTCCCGTGTTGGTCGTAATTGCAGGCAAGCCACAGGCCATCGCCTCTAGCAACACAAGTGGCAATCCCTCGGGGACGATGGAGGGAAGAAGCAGAATGTCATGGTACTGGTACAAGCTTGCTATCGCATCCTGGGATATCTCGCCCCGAAATTCGACTTGTGACTCGATCTCCAGTCGAGATACGAGTGCAAGAAGATCCTCATAGTATTGAGCGTCGAGTTTCGGTCCGACGACTGTGAGACGGACATCCATAGTCGGGCATTCGCTCCCCAACCGTGCTAAAGCCTCAAGGGCTGTATGAATTCCCTTGTCAAACACTAGGTTGCCGACGAACAGCAACTGCAGAGTCCTCTTCGTCGCACGCTCTCTGACAATGGGTGAGAATCTCTCACTATCGACGCCGTTTGTGATCACCGGACCATCAACAACATCAAATCCTGCTTCTCGATATTCGGCCTTGCGTGCTTCACTCACAAAAGCCCACTGACTGCGTAGTTGACCTTCAGCATTATGAGCGATGCCACATCCGATCGCTGAGCCAATCGATCTGCCCGGCACGTGGCCAAGAACACGTCTCCATCCCCTTCTTCTGCGTTGCCAAAATGCTTGCCATGGATCGGTCCAATAGAGCAGCCAATGATCATGCATATAGTAGAAAATGGGGATATCCCGCCTATTGAGTTCTGCCAGTAAGGAAAGAGGGAGTCCACTCATAGACCAAATCAATGCCACATCGGGTTGATGACTTTTAAGGATAGCACGCAGCATCCGTTGATTCTGCACTTCGCAATTCAGCGGGCCTGTCGTTCGGGGAACAAAGCTCCAGGCATAGGTGTGCAGAACACGAGCGACACTCCTTTCCACCCTTGGCTGGAGCGAGCCATACCTGCTGGTCAGTACAAGTATCTTATGTCCCCGCGCTTCCAGGCGAAGAAGAACTTCCCTGGCGGCTATGCCGCATCCCCCTGGCCCATCCGGAGGGTAAAGGTTTTGAAGAGCGAGCAATCGTAGCGGTTTTTCACTCATGTGTTTGCTTGGTGTCACTAGCACCTGCTCATCCTTAGTGTCGAGCTTCGGCATCAGCGGATCTACTCGATTCCCATCGCGGCTCGAATTAGCATCGAAGCAAAGCCCCGGTTGTTGAGCCACTTGCGATCGTGTCTCAGTGTTGTCAGGCCTGCTCTCAACACATCCCATCGCCACCCTTTTTTCTGAG